>NZ_JBVJCO010000016.1:114674-133552 GCF_055588525.1 Kitasatospora sp. NPDC041988 | reverse complement strand
TCCCGGGAAGGGCCCCCCCCGTTTCCACCCCCCACCCCCCCCCCCCGGAAACCCCGTGGGCAAAACCCCCCAAACGACGTTTTTTGCGCTGCGTGGCCCCCCCCCCCCCCCCCCGCTACGGCTCCGCGTACTACCTCGGCAAGGCCCGGGCCAGCGAGGCCGCCGACGAACTCTGGGCCGAAGCCGGAAAGGCCGGTTACCTGGGCGTCAACCTGCCGGCCGAGTACGGCGGCGGGGGCGGCGGCATCACCGACCTCGCCATCGTCCTGGAGGAACTCGGCACCGCCGGCTGCCCGTTGCTGTTGCTGATCGTCTCCCCGGCGATCTGCGGCACGGTCATCGCCCGCTACGGCACCGACGAGCAGAAGCGGCATTGGCTGCCCGGGCTGGCCGACGGCACCCGGAAGATGGCCTTCGGCATCACCGAGCCCGACGCCGGCTCCAACTCCCACCGCATCACCACCGTCGCCCGCCGCGACGGCGACGACTGGCTGCTCACCGGCCGCAAGGTGTTCGTCTCCGGGATCGACCACTGCGACGCCGTCCTGTTCGTCGCCCGCACCGAGGACGCACGCACCGGCAAGCTCAAGCCGGCTCTCTTCGTCGTCCCGCGTGAGACCCCCGGCTTCGAGTACCGCCCGATCCCGATGGAACTGGTCGCCCCGGAGAAGCAGTTCCAGGTCTTCCTGGACGACGTCCGGCTGCCCGCCGAGGCGCTGGTCGGCGACGAGAACGCCGGGCTGCTCCAGCTCTTCGCCGGCCTCAACCCCGAGCGGATCATGACCGCCGCCTTCTCGCTCGGCCTCGCCCGTCAGGCCCTCGGCAAGGCCGTCGGCTACGCCAAGGAGCGCACCGTCTGGTCGACCCCGATCGGCGCCCACCAGGGCCTCGCCCACCCGCTCGCCCAGTGCGCGGTGGAGATCGAACTGGCCCGGCTGATGACCCAGAAGGCCGGCCTGCTCTACGACGCGGGCGACGACCTCGCGGCCGGCGAGGCCGCCAACATGGCCAAGTACGCGGCCGGCGAGGCCGCCGCCCGGACCGTCGACCAGGCCGTGCAGACCCTCGGCGGCAACGGGCTCACCCAGGAGTACGGGCTGGCCACCCTGCTCGCCGCCACCCGGGTCGGCCGGGTGGCGCCGGTCAGCCGGGAGATGGTGCTCAACTACGTGGCCCAGCACACCCTCGGCCTGCCGAAGTCCTACTGACCGTCAGCCGGGCCCGGGTCACCGGACGGAGGAGAGATGGGCGAAGACCACCGTGTTGGACTCGTAGCCGGTGCGCCGGTCGAACCTGCCGCCGCAGGTGATGACCCGCAGCTCCGGCCGGTCGGTCGCGCCGTACACCAGGGCGTCCGGGAACTCCTTCTTGGCGAACACCCGTACCTGGTCGATGGTGAACACCGCCGTCCGCCGGTCCTTGCGGACCACCTCGACGGTGTCGCCGGCGCGCAGCAGGCCCAGCCGGTAGAAGACGGCCGGCCCGGTGCGGTTGTCGGCGTGCCCGATGGTGATCGCGTTGCCCTGCGCCCCCGGGGTGACGCCGTCGCGGTACCAGCCGGCCAGGTTGCGCTGGTCCATCGGCGGGGTGGCCAGGTGCAGGGCGGAGTCCAGGCCGAGGCCGACCACCGGGGCGTCCACCTTGATCGACGGAATCCTGATCCGGGTGGGCGCGGACACGGGCAGCGGCGCGTGCGTGGGCCGGGCGGGCTGCGGTGACGGCGGCCCGACCGCCGGTGCCGGTGCCGGGGCGGGGGCCGGTGCGGCAGCCGGAGCCGGCGGCAGCGGCGGGCCGTCGTTGCCCGCGCTCCCGTCCTGCACCAGCCACGCCCCGGCGGTCACCGCCACGGCGACGGCCCCGGCCGTCAGACGGCCGGGGCCGAGCCGCACGGGGCGGCGGTGCCGACGGTCAGGACTCGGCATTGCGTCCGGCGCGCCGGCGCAGCGTGCGGACGCCGAACCACGCCGAGGTGGCGATCAGCGCGGAGCCGCCGAGCATCTCCGCGCTGTTCGGCCCGGAGGTGCCGCCACCGCCGGTGCCGACCCCGCCGTGCGGCCCGCCGTCGGGCTTCGGCGAGCCGCTGGGCGGGCCGCCGTGGGAGGGCGAGGGCGACGGGCTGGGCGAGCCGCTCGGCGACGGCGAGCCGGACGGCGACGGCGAGGAGGAGGCGCACTGAACGTCGAACACCTTGTGCTTGGCGCTGCCGTTCTCGCCCACGAACGTCCAGTTGAGCTGGTAATGCCCGTCCGGCAGGCTGTAGGTGGACGTCGTCCCGCTGCCACTGGTCAGCACCAGGGCCCCGGCCAGGACCAGCGCGTTGCCGGTCGGCGGCTGCTGCTCGATGGTCCAGTTGACCAGCGTGATGGTGTCGAAGTTGAAGGCGTCCAGGTAGAACTGGCAGACCTTCGGGTCGTCGTCCTGGCTGTCCGGCGCGGTGGTGCTGTTGTGCACCTTGACGTCGCCGTTGTCGCCCGGCGCGGCGAGGGCGAGCGGCGCGGCGCCGAACGTCAGTGCGGCAGCCGCCGCGGTGGCGGCCATCAGCCGGCGGGGGGAGGGCAGCAGAAGGGCAGTGCGTCTCACAGTGAGGGTGCTCCCTGGTCGGGGGCCGCGCTCGGGGGCGGGCGGCCATGCGCACACCGTCCGGTCTGTCCGCCGGGCGCGGCAAGCGTGCCACGCGTGCTCCCCCGATCGTTCGTCACAATGGCGCAGCATCCCGCCACTGTCCGTATGCTCCTGTCCCGCGCACCCGGCCGGCCGCTCTCGGGGAGCCATCGCCGGGTACCCGATCGTGCGTCAACTACCTATTTGGAGGCACGCCTTGGTGTTCCGTAGTGAGTTCCCGGACGTCGCGATCGTCGACCTGCCGATCCATGACGCGGTGCTCGGCGAGGCCGAGCGCTACGGCGAGCGGCCGGCCCTGGTCGACGGTGTCACGGGGGAGACGGTCAGCCACGCCCGGCTCGGCGTGGCCGTGCGCCGGGTGGCCGCCGGACTGGCCGAGGCGGGCGTGCGCAAGGGCGACGTGGTGGCGCTGTTCAGCCCCAACACGATCGGCTACCCGATGGCCTTCTACGGCGCCACCCGGGCCGGCGCCACCGTCACCACCGTCTCGTCCCTCGCCACCCCCGGGGAGCTGGCCGGCCAGCTCGCCGACAGCGGCGCCCGCTGGCTGATCACCGTCTCGCCGTTCCTCGCCACCGCGCGCCAGGCCGCCGGGACGCTCGCCGCCGAGGGCCACCCGCCGGTCGAGCTGATCGTGCTGGACGGCGCCGAGGGCCACCGCTCGCTGGCCGACCTCCTCGCCGCCACCGGCCCGGCACCCGACGTCGCCATCGACCCCGGCGAGGACATCGCCGTGCTGCCCTACTCCAGCGGCACCACCGGGCTGCCCAAGGGCGTGATGCTCACCCACCGCTCGATCGCCACCAACCTGGCCCAGACCGACGCCCTCTACCACCCGGGGGAGGGGGAGCGGATCCTCGCCGTCCTGCCCTTCTTCCACATCTACGGCCTGGCCGCCCTGCTCAACCAGCCGCTGCGGTGCGGCGCCACCGTGGTGGTGCTGCCCCGCTTCGACCTGGAGCAGTTCTGCCGCACCATCGAGGAGCAACGTGTCCAGGCCCTGATCGTCGCCCCGCCGATCGCGCTCGCCCTCGCCAAGCACCCGATCGTCGACCGCTTCGACCTCTCCTCGGTCGAGTACCTGCTCTGCGCGGCCGCCCCGCTGGACAACGAGCTGGCCGCCGCCTGCGCCCGCCGGCTCGGCCTGCCGCGCGTCCTCCAGGGCTACGGCATGACGGAGCTGTCGCCCGTCTCGCACGTCGTCTCCCCGACGGAGTCCGACCCCTCGCCGGGCTCGGTCGGCCGGATCGTGCCCTCCACCGAGCTGCGCGTCACCGCGCTCGACGGCACCGCCGCCGACCTCGGCCCCGGCGAACGGGGCGAGCTGCTGATCCGCGGCCCGCAGGTGATGAAGGGCTACTTGGGCCGCCCCTCCGAGACGGCCGCCACCGTCGACGCCGACGGCTGGCTGCACACCGGCGACATCGGGTACGTGGACGAACGGGGCTACCTGTACATCGTCGACCGGGTGAAGGAGCTGATCAAGTACAAGGGGTACCAGGTCGCCCCCGCGGAGCTGGAGGCGCTGCTGCTGAGCCACCCCGGGATCGCCGACGCGGCGGTGATCGGCGTGACCGACGCGGAGGGCACCGAGCGCCCCAAGGCCTTCGTGGTCCGCGCCCCGGGCAGCACGCTCACCGAGGAGGAGGTCGCCGCCTTCGTGGCCGGGCACGTCGCGCCCTACAAGAAGGTGCGCGCGGTGGAGTTCCTGGACGCCGTCCCGAAGTCCCCCGCGGGCAAGATCCTCCGCCGCGAGCTGCGCGCCCGCGAGGCCGCCCGCTGACCCCGTGCCGGCCCCGGCGGAGCGGGCCGGCGAACCTGCCACCGAACCTGCCACCGAACCTGCCGGCGAACCTGCCACCGGGCAGCACCCGGAGATCTGCGAGGATCGACCCGCCGCGCCGCCCCACGAACAGGACCAGCCGCCGACGATGACCACCCACCCCGCCGCCCGCACCCCGCAGCAGGACCGCAGCCGCGCCACCCGGCAACGGCTGCTGGCGGCGGCCGTCGACTGCCTCGCCGAGGTCGGCTGGAACGGCTCCACCGTCAGCGTCGTCGCCGAGCGCGCCGGCGTCTCCCGAGGCGCGGCCCAGCACCACTTCCCGACCCGCGAGGACCTCTTCACCGCGGCCGTCGAGCACGTCACCGCCGAGCGGCTGGCAGCCGTCCGCGCCCACGCGGACGAGCTGCCGGCCGCCGGCCCCGACCGTACCGAGGCCGTCGTCGGGATGATCGTGCGCCTCTACACCGGCCCGCTGTTCCGCGCGGCCCTGCACCTGTGGGTCGCCGCCGCCACCGAGGAGCCGCTGCGCGAGCGCATCATCGCGCTGGAGGGCCATGTCGGCCGCGAGGCCCACCGGGCCGCCGTCGAGTTCCTCGGAGCCGACGAAACCGTGCCCGGCGTGCGCGAGACCGTCCAGGCCACCCTCGACATGGCGCGCGGTCTCGGACTGGCCAACCTGCTCACCGACGACAGCGCCAGACGATCCGGAGTGATCCGGCAGTGGGCAAGCGTTCTTGAGGGTACGCTGCGGCCGGTACGCCCATGACGCCCGTACACCCGGGCGCCCGGAACACCTCCTGACCAAGGGGTCGCCGGGCGGCCGATGTCCGTGCAGTCTGGAGAAGAACCCGGCCGGCACGGACCGCGAGGCCCGGCCCGGCCGGGCACGAGCCGAACCGGGGTGCTGCCTGATCATGCACGGACACGAGTGGGATGCGACCGACGCCGCCGGACCCGTACCGGGCGGAGCCCCCGCACGCCTGGACGGCCATCGCCTCGTCCCGCTCGCCACCGCCCTGCTCCAGGACGACGGGCTGATCCTGCACTGGAGCGAGGACGCCGAGGCGCTGCTCGGCTACTCCGCCGAGGAGGTCGTCGGCAGTTACGCCGCCCGGCTGCTCACCGACGAGAGCGACCGCCCCGAGGTGCTCGGCCTGTTCGAGCGCATCATGAGCGGCAAGGGCTGGTCCGGCGTCTTCCCGGTCCGCCACCGCGACGGCCACCTGGTCGAGCTGGAGTTCCGCACCTACCCGATAGCCGGCCCCGGCGGCACCCTGCTGCTGCTCGCCACCGCCTCCGACACCCAGGCCCTGCACCGTGTCGAGGCCGACCTCGCCGTCCTCGACGGCATCTTCGGCCGGTCCCCGATCGGCATGGCCGTCTACGACACCGACCTGCGGTACGTCCGGCTCAACGAGGCACTCGCCCGGATGAACGGCGTCCCCGTCGAGGAGCACCTCGGCCGTCGGATCAGCGCCGTCCTGCCCGGCCTCAACAGCGCCGAGATCGAACAGACCATGAGACAGGTGCTGGTCACCGGCCAGCCCGTGGTGGACGCCCGCTCGCACGGCCGCGTCCCCGGCGACCCGAAGCGCGACCGCGCCTGGTCGGCCTCCTACTTCCGCCTGGAGGACTCCACCGGCCGGGTCTTCGGCGTCTGCTCCTCCATCATCGACGTCACCGAGCGCTTCCAGGCCGAGGCCCGGGCCTCCCGCGCGCAGGAACGTCTCGCCACCATCGCCGAGGCCACCGCCCGGATCGGCACCACCCTCGACCTCCAGCGCACCGCTGAGGAACTGATCGAGGCCGTCGTCCCGCGGTTCGCCGACTTCGCCACCGTCGACCTGCTCGAACCCGTCCTGCGCGGCGCCGAACCGGCCCCCATCCCGGACGACCGCTCCGTCCAGCTGCGCGCCGTCGCCGTCGGCGAGTCCTACGAGTCCGGACTCGTCCACGCCGTCGACACCGTCGGCGAGGTCTCCGAGTACTCGCCCGACCGCAGCTACACCCAGTGCCTGCGCAGCGGCCGCCCGCTGCTGCGCGCCCACGTGGACGCGGAGGTGCTGCGCGGCCTGGTCGCCACCCCCGAGCGGGTCGGGCCCGGCATAGCCGCCGGCATCCACTCGTACCTGATGGTGCCGATGACCGCCCGCGGCATGGTGCTCGGCGGCGCCGAGTTCATCCGGATGCGCAACCCCGAGCCGTTCACCGCCGCCGACGTCGCCCTCGCCGAGGAGCTGGTCGCCCGCACCGCGCTCGCCATCGACAACGCCCGGCTCTACCGGCGCGAACGCGAGACCGCCCTCACCCTGCAGCGCAGCCTGCTGCCGCAGGAGATCCACCGCACCCTCGGCCTGGAGATCGCCTACCGCTACCTGCCAAGCAGTGTGGTCAGCGAGGTCGGCGGCGACTGGTTCGACGTCGTCCCGCTCTCCTGCGGCCGGGTCGCCCTGGTCGTCGGCGACGTCATGGGCCACGGAATCCGCGCCGCCGCCACCATGGGCCAGCTGCGGACCGTCGCCCGCACGCTGGCCACCCTGGACATGCCGCCCGAGCAGGTCCTCACCCGGCTGGACGAGACCGCCTCCGGTATCGGCGAGGGCCAGTTCGCCACCTGTATCTGCGCCGTCTACGACCCGCTGGAGCGCACCGTGCAGGTCGCCTCGGCCGGGCACCTGCCCCCGGTCTGGGTCAGCCCCGACGGCACCGCCCGCAGGATCGACGTCCCCCCGGGCGTGCCGCTCGGCGTCGGCGGCGTGGCCTTCGAGTCGATCGAGTTCACCCTCCCCGAGGGCGGCATGGTCACCCTCTACACCGACGGCCTGGTCGAGCGGCGCGGCCAGGACCTCGACGACGGCATCGACCTGCTCGCCGGCACCCTCTCCGGCCCCGGCCGCACCCTGGAGGAGAGCTGCGACGCCGTCCTCGGCGCGCTGGTCACCGACGGTACCGAGGACGACATCGCGATGATCATGGCCCGGGTGCTGCCGCTGCCCGCCGACCGGATCGCCACCCTCCCGCTCACCGGCGGCGGCCGCCTCCCCGGCAAGGCCCGCCGCTTCACCCGCGCCGCCCTCGACGGCTGGGGCCTGTCCGCCCTCTCCGACTACGCCGAGTTGCTGGTCAGCGAGCTGGTCACCAATGCCCTGCTGCACGCCGACGCCCCGCGCCGGCTCCGCCTCTTCCGCGACCGGGTGCTCACCGTCGAGGTCGCCGACGCCGGCGGGCAGACGCCCCAGCTGCGGCCGTTCGCCGAGCAGGACGAGGGCGGCCGCGGCATGTTCCTGGTCAGCGAGCTCGCCCAGCGCTGGGGCAGCCGGCTCACCCGCGACGGCAAGGTGGTCTGGGCCGAGCTGGAGCTCCCCTTCGGGACGGTCTGACGGCTCCCGGGTACGCGGGAACCCCGCGCCCGGTCGGGGCGCGGGGTTCGCGTGCGGTCAGGCGCCCACCTTCTCCGGCGCCTGCTCCGCCTGCTCCTGCTCCGAGTGCGTCGCCTGTTCCTGCTCCGCCTGCTCCTGCTCCGCCTGCTCGCGGTCCGCCCGCGGCAGCCCCTTCAGCAGCCGCCAGGCCAGCGCCGACGCGGCCAGCAGCAGCGCACCGGCCAGGACCGCCGCCACGTTCATGCCGTGCACGAAGGCGTCCCGGGCGCTGCCGAGCAGTGGCCCGGCCAGCGTCTGCGGCAGGCCGTGCGCGGCCTCGACGGCTCCGCCCAGCGACTCGCCGGCCCGGGCGGTGGCCTCCGCCCCGGCCTCGGCCGGGACGGTCAGACCGCCCGTGTACAGCGCGCCGACCACCGAGCCGACCAGCGCGATGCCGAGCGCGGTGCCCAGCTCGTACGCCGTCTCGGAGACGGCCGAGGCGGCGCCGGCCTTGTCGGCGGGCGCGGCGCCCAGTACCAGGTCGGCTCCGAGCGTGTAGACCACGCCCTCGGCGGTGCCGACGATCAGGAAGGCGGCGGCCAGCAGCAGGTATGTGGTGTCCTGGTGCACCCAGCCGATCAGGCCGATGCCGGTGCCCATGGCGAGCAGACCGAGCGTCAGCGCGGCCCGGGCGCCGGTCCGGCGGGCCAGCCGGGCGGTCAGCAGCCCGCCGACCACCGCACCGGCGAAGGCCGGCAGCTCGGCCAGGCCGGCCTTGAGTGGCTCGTACCCGCGGACGAGCTGCAGGTACTGGGAGGTCACGAAGACGACGCCGGAGAGCCCGATCAGCGCGGTGAGCGAGGCCAGCACGGCCCCGGTGAAGCGGCGGTCGGCGAAGAGCCGGACGTCCAGCAGCGGGGTGGGCAGCCGCAGCTGGCGGCGGACGAACACGGTCAGCGCGGCGGCGCCCAGCACGGCCGCGACCGGCACGTCCCAGCGGGCCACGCCGTGGGCCGCGGCCTCCTTGATCGCGTAGACCACGCCGATCACACCGGCCAGCGACAGCACCACGCTCAGCACGTCCCAGCGGCCCGGCTTCGGGTCCTTGGACTCGGGCAGCAGCCAGGCGCCGAGGACGAGCAGCAGGACCAGCACCGGGATGTTCAGCAGGAACACCGAGCCCCACCAGAAGTGCTCCAGCAGCACCCCGCCGACCACCGGGCCGAGCGCGGCGCCGGCGGTGGCGGCCGCGCCCCAGATGCCGATCGCGGTGGCCCGCTCGCGGTCGTCCGGGAAGAGGGAGCGGATCAGCGACAGGGTGGACGGCATGATGGTCGCCCCGGCCACGCCGAGCAGCGCGCGGGCCAGGATCAGCCAGCCGGCGCTCGGTGCGTAGGCGGCCAGCAGCGAGGCGGCGCCGAACGCGCTGGAGCCGGCCAGCAGCAGCTTCTTGCGGCCGATCCGGTCGCTCAGCGAGCCCATGCTGACCAGCAGGCCGGCCAGCACGAAGGAGTACGCGTCGCCGATCCAGAGCAGTTGGGTGCCGCTCGGGCGCAGCGTCTCGCTGATCGACGGTATGGCGAGGGAGAGGACGGTCGCGTCGACGGCGACCAGGGTGACGGCCAGGACGAGGACGGCGAGGCCGGTCCAGCGCTGGCGGGGGCGGGCAAGGACGGTGCTGCTCATGGGTATCGGTTTCCGGCCGCTGTTCCGAGGGCCTGTGATCCGAGGTGCTGTGGGTGGGGGCTGGTGGGGCCAGGGCTTGTCCGACAAGCCCTACGGGCGGCGCAGGGCGCCGCCGAGGAAGAGCTCGGCGAGCGAGAACGCGGCGTCGCGCGGGGCGAGCCGGCCGTCCTGGATGGCCCAGCCGATGCCGGCCACCAGGTCGAAGAAGGCCTCGCTGAGCCAGCCGGCGGAGAGCTCGATGCGGAAGACGCCCTGCTGCTGGCCGCGTAGGAAGAGGGCGTGCAGCCGGGAGATCTGCGACTCCCAGAGGTCGTTGATCTCGTCGTCGTCGTAGAGCTGGTTCTCGCCGGCCAGGAAGGCGCAGAGCGCGGCGTCCGGGACGGTGGCGTCGACCAGGCGGCGCAGCGCGGTGTGCGCGTCGCCGTCCTCGACGGCGGCGGCGTCCAGCGCGGCCCCGAACCGCTGCAGGCCGAGCAGGCCGACCTCGCGGATCAGCGCCTCCCGGCCGGGGAAGAGCCGGTGCAGGGTGGCGCGGCTGATGCCCGCGGCGCGGGCGATCTCGTCGAGGTGGGCGGTGGGGCGGCGGGAGAGCACGCCCACGGCGGCTTCGAGGACGGAGTCGCGGTCGGTGGCCATAGGAGGAGTGTACGTCAAATGAGACATGGATGTCTCAATCATTTCTCGGGCGACTCACCTGAGGCGGGAGGGTCCGGTGTGACGGCAGCAAAAAACCGGGGACGGCGGTGCCGTCCCCGGTCGTGCGCGTGGTGCGTCCAGCCGGCTCTGCTCGGGCCTGCGCGTGCTCAGGCCCGGCTCTGCTCAGGCCCGGTCGTGCTCAGGCCTGGTTGTGCTCAGCTCTGGTTGTAGAAGCCGGTGTCGTCCAGCGGGCGGTCGATCACCATGACCTCGACGTTCGCCGGGGTGAGCAGGAACACCCGGCGGGCGATCCGCTCGATGCCGCCGCAGGTGCCGAAGATCAGGCCGGAGGCGAAGTCGACCATGCGCTTGGCCTCGGCCTCCTCCATCTCGGTGAGGTCCATGACCACGGGCGTGCTCGCTCGGATGTGCTCGCCGACCGTCCGGGCGGCCTCGAAGCCCGTCGGCCGCAGGGAGACGATCTTCGTGGGAGCCGGGGAGGACGGTACCGTCTCCTGCTCGATCCACTCGTCGTCGTACACCGCGGCCGGGTAGTTCCCGGAGGGCATCAGCCACCCGTTGTGGTGCTCGTCGCGAAGTGCTCCCATGCCGCGCCTCCCTGCCTCGTTCCGTACAGGTCCCCCGGTGCGCGTGTCCTTTTGACACGTCATCCACTCGTCGGAACTGTCCGAGTATCGCACTGATCACCGGTCCCGTGCCCGCTCGCGACCCCCGTACGAGTCGTGCCGCGCCGGAAACCCGGGCGAACCCGGGCAACTGATGCGACGCAGCCGGACGGCGGATGGTTGCGCGCGTAGACCATATCGGTCGCGGTCACCGCTTAATTGACCTTCTGTCAACAATGCGGGAACGATTTCACTCGCCGGTCGTGCCGTCCACCAGCTCCCGCAGCAGGTCGGCGTGGCCGTTGTGCCGGGCGTACTCCTCGATCATGTGTACCAGGATCCAGCGGAGCGTCACCTGCTCGCCCCGGCGGTCGCGCTTGCCCACCGTCTCCAGCGGCAGGCCCTCGCAGGCCGCGCGGGCCGCCGCGATCTGGGCCTGCCAGGTGGCGAAGTCCGCCTCGGCGTCGGCGGTGTCCAGCAGGTCGAAGTCGCCGTCGGGGTGCTCCTTGCTCCAGTAGAGGCCGTCGGGGCCGGTCTCCTCGCCGAGCAGGATGGCGCGGAACCAGAAGCGCTCCACCTCGGCCATGTGCCGGACCAGGCCGAGCAGGGAGAGCGAGGACGGCGGGACGGAGCGCAGCCGCAGCTGGTCGGCGCTCAGGCCCTCGCACTTGACGGCGAGGGTGGCACGGTGGAAGTCCAGCCAGGCGGTCAGCATGGCGGCCTCGTCCGCGGCGAACGGGGGCTCGGACCGGGGGGTGGCGGTCGTCACGGGGGTTGTCATGGC
The DNA here is from genome assembly GCF_055588525.1 of Kitasatospora sp. NPDC041988. NCBI lineage: Bacteria > Bacillati > Actinomycetota > Actinomycetes > Kitasatosporales > Streptomycetaceae > Kitasatospora > Kitasatospora sp. NPDC041988. The sequence continues at coordinate 122,053 of NZ_JBVJCO010000016.1, read as the reverse complement.
GGTCATCCTGGCGCAGGGGTGCGGCGGAAGCCACCGAATAGTCGGCGGGGCGCGCGCGGCGCCGGGGTGCGGCCGGACTGGCGGGCGCTCAGGCGGTGGCCGAGCGCCGCCGGGAGGCGGCCCGCCAGAGCGAGACCAGGCTCACCACGACCAGGACGGCGATCGCCCCGGCCGACACCAGGAACGCGGCCGACCCGGGCTCTCCCGCGCTGGCCGCCGCCGTCACGTAGACCGCCGTGGTCGGGACGACGCCCAGGGCGGTCGCGGCCAGGAACGGCAGGAACCGTACGCCGGAGAAGGCCGCGCCGTAGTTGCCGGCCTGGAACGGCAGTCCGGGCAGCAGGCGCAGCAGCAGTACGCTGCGGAACCCCTGCTCGGTGAACCGCCGGTCCAGCGCCGTCAGCATCCGCCCGCGGAGGTAGGGCCGGAGCGCCTCGCGCCCGAGCAGCCGCCCGAGCACGAAGGCCATCGCGGCCCCGAGCGTCGTCCCCAGCACGGCCAGCAGTACGCCCTGCTGGATGCCGAGCAGCAGCCCGGCCGCCGCGTTCAGTGCCGGGCGCGGAACGAAGGCGAGTGTCCCCACCGCGTAGACGGCGGTGAACGCGGGCGCCAGCCAGTACCCCGGCACCCCGGCGGGGAGTCCGCCGGACAGCAGCGCCGTCGGGCTCCAGAGCAGCAGTGAGCCGGCCGCCGCCGCGAGGATCACCACCAGCAGGGCGAACCGCAGCCGCGTCGAGCGCAGCGGCGGGCGCGGGGCGGTGTCGGAGGGCTTCGGCGGGGCCGGCGATGCGGGTGCGGCGGCCGAAGCGGGCGATGCGGGCACGGCCCGAGCCTAACCGGTGGACGGACCTGCCCCGTTCGAGGCCCGGGTCGGGACCCGGGCTGGCCGGCGGGCCGGCGGGGGCGGGCTATTGCGGTGACAACGCCTTCGCGCTCCCGGCGGCCTTCTCCCGGCGGCCGGCGCCGTCCGGGAGGTCCGGCTCGGCGAGGCGCAGCGCGCCCGCGCTCAGCAGCAGGGCGAAGGCGAGGGCGGTGACCACTCCGAAGGAGACGGTGAGCGAGGTGGCCTGGGCGAGCCCGCCGACGATCGCGGGGGCGACCAGGCCGGAGGTGTAGGTGACGGTGGCCACGCCCGCGATGGCCTGGCTGGGGTTGGTGCCGATCCGGCCGGCGGCGGCGAAGGCCAGCGGCACGATCACCGCGATCCCGATGCCGATCAGCGCGAAGCCGGAAATGGCCAGCGCCGGGGTGTCCGCGCCGACCACCAGCAGGCCGCCCGCGGTGGCGACGGCGCCGCCGAGCCTCGTCGCCCGGACGGCCCCGAGCCGGCGGATCGCCGCGTCGCCGGCCAGCCGGCTGACCGCCATGGTGAGCGAGAACGCCGTGTAGGAGGCGGCCGCCAGGGTGGCCGAGGCACCGGTGACGTCCTTGAGGTAGACGCCGCTCCAGTCCATCGACGCGCCCTCGGCGAACACCGCGCAGAAGCCGACCAGCCCGATCACCAGCGAGCTGCGCGGCGGCAGCGCGAACCGCGGCGGCGCCTCGGCGTCCTCGGCCGCCCGGAAGTCGGGCAGGCCCCGGCAGACCGGCTGGGCCAGGGCGGTCAGCACCAGCGCGGTGACCAGCAGCTGGATCCGGGCGTCCAGGTCCTGGTGGGCGGCGAGGATGCCGAAGCCGGAGGCGAGCAGCCCGCCGACGCTCCACATGCCGTGCAGCCCGGACATGATCGAGCGGCCGAGCCGCTGCTCGATCTCGACGCCCTGCGCGTTCATCGCCACGTCCGCCATGCCGGCCGTCGCGCCGTAGACGAACAGCACCGCGCAGAGGGCGGGGAGCGAGGGGGCGAGGGCGGGCAGGGCCAGCGCCAGGCACCAGAGGGTGAGGAGTCCGCGCACCGCGGCCCGCCCGCCGAAGCGGTGGACGAACCGGCCGGCCAGCGGCATCGCGAGGAACGAGCCGATCGCGGGCATCACCAGGGCCAGGCCGAGCTGGCCGGGGGAGAGGTCGAGGCGGTCCTGGATCCACGGGATCCGGGTGACGAAGGTGCCGCCGACGGCGCCGTGCACGGCGAACACCAGGGCGACGGCCGTCCTGGCCCGGCGGGGCCGCTCCAGGGTGTCGGGGCCGGCCGGGTCGCGGCGTGGTCCTGCGGTCGGTGTCTCGGTCATCCGGTCTTCCCTCCCGGCCGCGCCCAGGCGCGGCGGTGCCCTGTGGGTGGTTTCCGCACATAGGTGTCCTGCCCATATGTGCCCAGCGCGACGTGGTTCGTGTGCAGCGCCGCGGTTCGATAAATTATCAGGAAGGGACCCTGATAGAAACACTCTGGAAGGATGCACTTCCATGACCACCGTGCGTACGGCCACGCCCAGCACCGCCCGGGCGATCAACGACCGGCTGGCGCTCAACCTGCTCCTGGAGCAGGGACCACTGACCGCGACCGAGCTGCGCGGCCTCACCGGGCTCTCCCGGCCCACCGTCGCCGACCTGCTCGAACGCCTCCAGCGCGCCGGCCTGGTCGCCGTGGTCGGCGAACGCGGGGAGCAGCGGCGCGGTCCCAACGCCCGGCTCTACGCACTGGTGGCCTCCCGGGCGCACATCGGCGCCATCGACGTCCGCTCCGGCGGCGTCAGCCTGGTCGTCGCGGACCTCGCCGGGCAGACGCTGGCGGCGGCGGATCTCGCCGTCGAGGGCAATGGCGGGAGCGGCACGGCGGCCCGGATCGTTCGGACCCTGCTCGACACCGCCCGCCAGGCCGGCGTCGAGCAGCTGCACACCGTCGCCGTCGGCGCCCCCGGCCTGGTCGACCCCGCCACCGGCCGGCTCAGCAGCACCGGCTCGCTGCCCGCCTGGCACGCCGAACTGCTCACCGCCCTGCGCGAGCTGCCCGGCACCGACGTGATCCTCGAGAACGAGGTCAACCTCGCCGGCCGCGCCGAGTACCGGACCGGCGCCGCCCGGGGCCAGGACACCTTCGTCCTGGTCTGGCTCGGCCACAGCGTCGGCGCCGCCGTGATCATCGACGGACGGCTGCGCCGCGGCGCCTCCGGCGGCACCGGCGAGATCTGCTTCCTGCCGGTGCCGGGCACCGTCGCCCTGCCCAGCTCCACCGACTGCGAGGGCGGCTTCCACGGCCTGGTCGGCAGCGCCGCCGTCTGCGCCCTGGCCCGCGCCCACGGCCTGCCGGCCGGCCCGGCCGACGACGCGCCCGCCGCCGAAGCCGCCGTCCGGGCCGCGCTCGACGCCGTCGCCGACGGGCAGCCGGGCGGGCCGTTCCTGGACGAGCTGGCCGGGCGGATCGCCGTCGGCACCGCCGCCGTGTGCGTGGTCCTCGACCCGGGCTGCGTCGTGCTCGGCGGCGAGATCGGCCGGGCCGGCGGCGCCGAACTGGCCCGCCGGGTCGAGCACCGGCTCGCCGGGCTCTCCCCGCTGCGCACCGAGGTCCGGGCCGGGACGGCCGGCGGCGGAGCGGTGCTCGGCGGCGCCGTCCTCACCGCCGGCGACGCCGTCCGGCGGGACCTCTTCGGCGAGCCGTAGCGAGCCGCACAGCGGGCCCCGGTGCGACGGCCGGCCGGGCAGCGCCGCCGCGGCGGGTGCTCCGCTTGGCCGGGCGGGCCCCCGGTGCGGCAGGATGGCGGCGACGGTCGGCCAGTGCCGCCGTCGCCTGTCGTCACACCGAAGTGCTGCCGAAGACCGGCGTGGCAGCGGAGTCCGCCGTGCCACCGAACCACCGTCAGGAGTCGTACATGGGCCAGCCCGAGGGACCGGTCAACCCGTACCGGATCGGCGAGGCGGCGGCGATGCTCGGCGTGAGCGCCGACACCATGCGGCGCTGGGTGGACGCGGGCCGGGTCGCCGCCGAGCGGGACGAGCACGGCCACCGGATCATCCCCGGCGCCGAGCTGGCCGCCTTCGCCCGGGAGCTGGCCCGCCCGGAGAACGCCGAGGCGGAGGGGCGGCCGTCCTCGGCCCGCAACCGGTTCCCGGGCATCGTCACCCATGTGGTGCTCGGCGACGTCGCCGCGCAGGTGGAGATCCAGGCCGGGCCGTTCCGGGTGGTCTCACTGATCAGCCGGGAGTCGGCGGAGGAGCTCAACCTGGTGCCCGGGGCGCCCGCGACGGCGGTCATCAAGTCGACCAATGTGATGATCGAAAGGCGCTGAGCCGCCCTCTGCCGCCGAGGCCCCGCCGGTGCCTCTGAGGGCCCCACCGAGGCATTTCGGAGCCCGACCGACACTTTTTCAGAGCCCGACCGACGCCCTGCAGAGCCCCGCCGACGAGAGGACCGTCGACCGATGCCCCATCCGCCACTGCCGTCCACCCAGAGCGCCGTGTTCGCGGTCGAGGCGATGGCCGCCCGGCACGGCCGCGAGGTCCGGGCCGGTCACGACATCGGCCGCGACCAGACCTTCGCCGGCCTGGTCGGCGGGGGCGTCGCTAGCGAAGACGAACTCGACGCGATACCCCACGAGGCGCTGCTGGAGATCACCGGCCGGCCCGAGATCACCGTCCGGCTCTTCGTCCACGACGAGGTGGTGGTCACCGTCGAGGGCATCGCCTTCGACGTGCCGCGCGACAGCGTGCCGGCGTTCCTCGACTCGGTCTGGAGCGGCCTGGTCCAGGTCAGGCAGCGGACCTTCCCGCCGTCCTGCACGCTGATCGTCACCGTGCCGGGCGAGGCCCCCTACCGCGAGGCCGTCACCCACCACCACCACTCCCCGTGGCTCGCGGGGCTGATCCGGTGAACCCCGCCACCTTGCCGAGCACTCCACCCCAGACCCCGACGAAGGCCCCGAGGACCGCCACCGCCGTGAACGCACCGAACCCCGCCGACCGCCGCCCCGTCCTCGCCGTCGCCCACCGCGGCGACCCCTACCGGTACCGCGAGAACACCCTGCCCTCCGTCGAGTCCGCGCTCGCCGCCGGCGCCGACGCCGTCGAGGTCGACGTCCGGCTCACCCGCGACGGCGTGCCCGTCCTGCTCCACGACGAGACCCTCGAACGCCTCTGGGGCGACCCGCGCCCGCTGCGCCGGGTCACCCTCGACCAGCTGGACGAGCTGCGCGACGGCGACCTCGCCGTCCCCACCCTGGCCGAGGCGGTCAAGACCGCCGCCGCCACCCCGGCCGCCCGGCTGCTGATCGACCTGGACGACCCGCACCCCGCCGCCGCCACCTGGCAGGCCGTCACCGGCCTCGGCGCCGAGCAGCGGGTCGCCTTCTGCGGCCCCGCCACCGCGATGCTCGCCGTCCGCGCCCTCGCCCCGGACGCCGAGATCGCGCTCACCTGGAAGCAGCCGCGGCTGCCCGCCCGCGCCCTGCTGGACGACCTGCGCCCGCGCTACCTCAACCCGCCGTTCGGCCTCGCCACCCCCGAGTTCACCGCCGCCGCCCACGACGCCGGGCTGGCCGTCTCCACCTGGACCGCCGACCTGCGCCGCACCATGCGCCGGCTCCGCTCGGCTGGCGTGGACTCGATCACCACCAACCGGATCGGCGTGCTGCGCTCCGTCCTGGACGGCCGCCGGTGACCTCACCGGACGTCCTGGGCCCCCGCGCGCTCGGCCGCGCCCTGCTGGCCCGTCAGCACCTGCTCACCCGCGCCACCATGCCGGCCGCCGACCTGGTCCACCACCTCGGCGGGCTCCAGGCACAGGCCGCACCGCAGCCGCCCTACCTCGGCCTGCTCTGCCGGCTGGAGGGATTCGCCGCCGAGGAGCTCACCGCGCTGATCGAGCAGCGCCGGGTGGTCCGAATCGCCCTCCAGCGCAGCACCATCCACCTGGTCACCGCCGACGACTGCCTGACCCTGCGTCCGCTCGTCCAGCCCGTGCTCGACCAGGGCCTGCGCGGCAACTACGGCAAGCGGCTGGCCGGCCTCGACCTCGACGTGCTCGCCGACGAGGCCCGCGCCCTGGTCGAGGCGGAGCCGCGCACCTTCCAGCAGCTCGGCCCGCTGCTCGCCGCCACCCGCCCCGGCCGCGACCCGGCCGCGCTGGCCCAGGCAGCGCGCTGCCTGCTGCCGCTGGTCCAGGTCCCGCCGCGCGGCCTCTGGGGCCGGGGTGGCGCCGCCGCGCACACCACCGCCGAGCACTGGCTCGGCCGCCCCCTCGACCCGGCCCCCTCGCCGGACGGCCTGGCCCTGCGCTACCTCGCCGCCTTCGGCCCGGCCACCGCCGCCGACCTGCAGAAGTGGTGCGGCCTCAGCCGGCTCGGCCCGGTGCTGAAGCGGCTCGCCCCGGGCCTGCTCACCTTCCGCGACGAGCACGGCCGGCTGCTCTACGACCTGCCCGACGCGCCCCGGCCCGACCCGTCCGTGCCGGCGCCGGTCCGGCTGGTCGCCCCGTTCGACAACCTGGTGCTCTCGCACGCCGACCGCAGCCGCGTCCTGCCCGAGGAGTACCGGCCCCGGCTGATGACGCCGAACGGCATCGTGCTCGGCATCCTGCTGGTGGACGGCCTGGTCGCCGGCGACTGGCAGCTCGTGGAGGGCGGCCGGGGCGAGGAGCGCGCGGTCGTGATCCGCCCGTACGCGGTGCTGCGCCGGGCCGACCAGCAGGCGGCGGAGGCCGAGGCACAGCGGGTGCTGGCCTTCGCGGGCGGCGGGGCGGTCCGGTTCGAGGAGGCGGAGTAGTACAGGAGACGGCGTGGCGCGGGGCGGCGGCGTGGCGCGGGTGTTCGGGCCTCGTGCGGGTGTGCGGGCCCGGGGTCTCGATGGGGTGAGGCTCCGGCGGTTCCTCCGTGTACGGCCGGGGTGCCGCCGCTTGAATCGACTCGCCCAGTAGTCGGCGGTGCCCGCACGGCGCCGCCCGCCAGAGTGGAGTCGACCGTGGCACTTGTACCGAACGGCATCTACGGCATCAGCAAGTCGAACGAGCAGTTGCTCTCGCTGGCGGGGGCCAAGGAGCCCGTGGTCCTCATCCCGCCGGCGGGAGGCGAGGTGGAGGCACAGTCGTGGGAGGTGGAGGAGCTGGACAACGGCAACGTCCTGCTCCGCAACCAGCGGCATCGCACCTTCGCGGGCTACGAGGGCTACCCGCAGGAGAACACGGAGGTCGTCGGTTCGTCCGAGGCCCGGGAGTGGGAGCTCCGCCCGGTGGGGGGCGCGGACGACTTCCTGTGCCGCCTGGTCGTCCCCGGCGGTCCGGTCGAGGGCGAGGAGTTGGTTCTCGACATCAGCGTGCTGGACATCTTCCCGACCCGGATCGCGCTGCGACCGCTGGACGCCAGGGACCCGCAGCAGGCCTGGGACTTCCTGATCCACCTGCCGTAGGTGTGGTCGGCGGGGGGGGGGGGGGGGGGGGGGGGGGGGGGGGGAGGGGGGGGGGGGGGTGGGGGGGGGGGGGGGGGGGGTGGGAGAGTGTTCTGAGGGGGGGGGAAGGG
>NZ_JBVJCO010000016.1:103636-114664 GCF_055588525.1 Kitasatospora sp. NPDC041988 | reverse complement strand
CTCCCCTCCCGCCTTTCCCCCTCCCATCCCCCTGCTGTGGTTCGTTCGCTCCCCCCCCCCCCCCCCCCCCCCCCCCCCCCCCCCCCCCCCCCCGCTGCCGTGCGGCAGAACGGGCGATTGGTCAGATCATCTGCTGAGATGGGGCAAATATGGACTGATCGACCCAGGCGGAGGTGGAGATGTCGGGGGAGCTCCCGTCCGGCAGTGATCCGGACGGCACCGTCCGCGAGCGCCGGCCGGACCACCGCCGGCCGTACCTGATGCTGCCGCCCCCGGTCCGGGCCGCGGCCGCCTGGTCGGTCGCGGGCATCCTCCTCATCACCGTCGCCTCGCTGGTCGTCTTCGCCCTGGTCGAACTGCGCGCCGCCACCGTGCCGGTGATCCTGGCACTGCTCGGCACCTCGCTGCTCTACCCCGCGATGCCGTGGATGGTCCGGCACGGGCTCGGCCGTGGCCTGGCCGCCGGCCTCACCTGCGCCCTGCTGGTGGCCGCCGTCGGCGGGGTGATCGCCCTGCTGGTCAACTCGCTGGTGCACAGCGCCCCGCAGATCGCCGAGGCCCTCCAGCAGGCCGGCGACCGGCTCGCCGAATGGCTCGGCCCGTTCGGTGAGAAGATCCGCCACGCGTTGGACAACGCCCAGGGCGAGACCAGCTCGCTGCTCTCCACGCTCACCAACAGCGTGCTCTCCGGGCTCGGCCTCGCCACCCAGATCGCCACCGGCGGCGTCCTCGCCCTCGCCCTGGTCTTCTTCTTCCTGCGCGACGGCCACCGCACCCCCGACGCCGTCCGCTCCTACCTGCCGGCCCGCACTGCCGAGACGGTCATCGCCTGCGCCGAACAGGCCTTCGATGCGATGGCCGGCTTCATGCGCGGCACCACGCTGATCGCCCTGATCGACGCCTTCTTCATCACCATCGGCCTGCTGCTGCTCGATGTCCCCGGCGCGCCCGGGCTCGGCGCCCTGGTGTTCATGGGCGCCTACATCCCGTTCGTCGGGGCGTTCCTCTCCGGGACGGTCGCCGTGCTGGTCGCGCTCGCCGAGGGCGGGCTCGGGACGGCGCTCTGGGCGCTCGGCGTGGTGGTCGCCGTCCAGATGATCGAGGGCAACATCCTCCAGCCGCTGATCCAGAGTCGCACCGTCGAGCTGCACCCGGCCACCATCATGGTCGCCGTGGTGGCGGGCTCCGGCATCGCGGGCATCCTCGGCGCCCTGCTCGCCGTGCCGATCTGCGCCGCCGGCGTCGGTGTCATCTCCGTCCTTGGCGGCGAGATCGGCCGGTCCCGCCGGGGCGGCCGGCGCGGTGCGACGGTCGGGCGGACGCCCGTTCAGGAGCAGGCGCCCGCCGGGGAGTAGCCGGGCGGGCCGGGGGCGCTTGTCGTACGGGCGGCGCGTGTGCGAGAGTGCTAATGCGACGTAAGTCGCGATAGTGAGGGGTGGGATACGGATGACGTTCGAGCGGTTCCCGGTGTCGGACGGCCGGGCCGGGCCGTACGGGGTCGCGATCGGGCCGGACGGCGCGGTCTGGTTCACGCTGGTGCACGCCGGGGAGATCGGGCGGTTGGCGGCGGACGGGGCGGTGCGGCGGTTCGGGCTGGGGGTGCCGGAGTGCGGGCCGTCGGTGATCACGGCGGGGCCGGACGGCGCGCTCTGGTTCACCCGGATGCGGGACCACCGGATCGGGCGGATCGACGTGAACGGCCGCGAGCGGTCGTTCGACGTGCCGACGCGGGGCGCCGGGCCGTTCGGGATCGCCGCCGGCCCCGACGGCGCGCTCTGGTTCACCGAGCTGAACGCCGGCCGGATCGGCCGGATCACGGTGGACGGCGAGGTGACGGAGTATCCGCTGCCGGTGGCCGGCGCCTACCCGTCGATGATCGCCGCCGGGCCGGACGGCGCGCTCTGGTTCACCCTCAACCAGGCCCACGCCGTCGGCCGGATCACCGTCGAGGGGGAGGTCACGGTGCATCCGCTGCCCACCGAGGGGGCCGCGCCCGTCGGCATCGCCGCGGGCGGTGACGGCGCGCTCTGGTGCGTCGAGATCGGCGCCGGCCGGATCGCCCGGCTCGCGGTGGACGGCGCGGTGACCGAGTACCCGCTGCCCGACCGGGCCGCCCGCCCGCACGCCGTCGCGGCCGGTCCGGACGGGCGCCTCTGGTTCACCGAGTGGGCCGGCAACCGGATCGGCTCGCTCACCCCGGGAGGCGGCTACGCGGGCTACGAGCTGCCGGTCGCGGGCGCGGAGCCGCACGGCATCGCCGTCGGCCCGGACGGGGCCGTGTACGCGGCGCTGGAGATCGGCGAGATCGTCCGCCTGGTGCCCTGAGCCGGCGGGCCGTCACCGGGCCTGAGCGCCGTACCGGTCGGCACGCCCGCCCTGGTCCAGCCCTCCACCCCCTAGCCGTGGGTGGAGGGCTCGGCGCAGAGGTCCGCGGCGAGGGCGCAGAGGGCGGCGCGGTCGGGGCGGCCGGTCTTGGCGAGCAGGCTGGCCACGTGTTTCTCGACGGTGCGCGGGGAGATGGAGAGCTTGCGGGCCAGCTGCTGGTTGCCGGGGCGGTCGGTGAGCAGGACGAACACCTCGTACTCGCGCAGGGTCACGCCACAGGTGCGCAGACGGGCCGGGACGGCGTCGCGGCCGCCGCGGTGCTGGGCGACGCTGGCGCCCGCGCGGCGCAGCAGCGACCGGCAGGCCGCGGCCACCGGCTGGACCTCGGCGGCGTGGAAGTACTCCTCGGCGGTGCGCAGCCAGGCCACCGGCTCGCCCCAGCCGTCGGCGAGCGCGGCCTCGGCGGCGAGCCGCAGCGCCAGGTGGTGGGCGAGCGGGAAGGGGGCCGCCGCGGCGCGGGCCTCGGCGAGTGTGCGGGTGGCGTCCTCCGGGCGGTGCTCGCGGCCGAGCAGGACAGCCTCGGCGAAGAGCAGGAACTGGCGGTTCCAGGCGAGCCCGGCGGCGGGGGTGGTGGTGGTCGGCGCGAACTCGGTGCGCGTCCAGGTGCCGGTCACGACCTCCAGCAGCGGGTGCAGGCCGTGCCGCCCGGCCAGGTAGAAGACGCTGGGGTGGTCGAGTTCCCAGGCGAGGCCGGCGGCCAGTTCGGCGCGCGCGCGGGCGCGGTCCTCGGTGAGCAGGGCGCCGACGGCCCGGCAGAGGCCGTAGCGCAGCGGCATCAGGAACGACTCCTCGCCGCCGGCCTGCTTGAACCGGACCAGCTCGCGCTCCATCTCGCGGCCGCGGCCGCGGTGGGCGGCCAGGGTGGCGGAGCCGAGCAGCAGGTAGCGGTGGGCGGCGAGGTTGCGCAGCCGGGCGGTGGCGTCGAGGCAGCGGTCGACGATCTCCCGGGCGGCCGGCCAGTCGCCGCGCAGGACGGCGTTCATGGCGAGCAGGCCGTCCAGGGTCTGGGTGAGCACGATCGCGCCGAGACCGGCGGCGGCCTCCCGGGCGTGGGCGAGGCGGGTGCCGTCGCCGGTGCGCATGAAGGCGTTGGCGCCGAGGCGGAGCAGCGCCTCGACCCGCCAGACGGGCAGGGCGTGCGACTCGGCGACGCCGAGCATGCGTTCCAGGCAGGCGTCGGCGTCGTCGAAGCCGCGCTCGCGGGCCAGCAGGGCGAGCAACTGCCAGGCCTGGCAGGCGACCACCGGCAGGCCGGCGCTTTCGGCGACCTCGGCGGCGTGGCGGGCGAGGCGCTCGGTCTCGGCGGGGGAGACGCGCTCGGGCGCGCGGTGGTCGGGGAGGAGGGCCAGGTGTCCTTCGACCACCACGAGGGCGGCGTCCTGCTCGGGGCGCGGGTGCGCACCGGTGAGGGTGCGGGCGGCGTCGAGCTGGGCGGTGGCCTCGGCGGTGCGCTCGGCCATCACCGCCGCCCAGGCGAGCCGGGTGTGCAGCTCGATCCGGCGCTCGACGGCGGGGGGCCGGTCGTTCGGCGACAGGGTCGCCACCGTCGGCAGCGTGCCGGCCAGCTCGAACGCCCGGTCCAGGCGCCCGGATTCGGCTAGTGCCGGCAGCAACTGCTCGGTGACGGTGTCCCGTTCGGCGTCCCCGGCGAGCTCGTGCGCGCGCTCCAGCAGCACCACCGCCGATCCGGCCGCGCCCGCCTCCAGCAACCGGCGGCCGGCCTCGGCGAAGTGCACGGCGGCGCCCGCCCGGTCGCCGCCGGCCAGCAGCAGGGAGGCCACCAACTGGCGGCGCTCGTCGCCGAGTTCGGGGTCGGAGCGGAGGATCGCCAGGGCCGCCCGGCGGGCCACGGCGGCCCGTTCGGCGGGGGCGAGAGCGGCGGTGACGGCGTCGGCGGTGAGCGTGTGCCGGAACGCGTAGCGGTCGGGGGCGGCGCCGTCGGGCACGATGACGTTGGCCTCGGAGGCGGACCGCAGGTGGCTGAAGAGCGTCCGGTCGTCGTGGCCGGTGATCAGCTGGACGGTGGCGACCGAGAAGCGGCTGCCCAGGGTGGCGGCGGTGAGCAGGAGTTCGCGCACCGGCGGGTCGAGCTGGTCGATCCGCCGGCCCCAGCTGCGCACGATGGTGCTGGGTACGGCGGTACAGAGGCCGCCGGCCACCTCCCAGCCCTCGCCCGTGCGGCGCAGCGCGCCGGAGGCCAGCATGTCGGCGAGCAGCTCCTCGACCAGGTAGGGGCAGCCGTCGCCGCGTTCGGCCAGCTGTTCCAGGACGGCCGCGGGCACTTCGGCGACCTCGGCCTCCAGGATCGCGGCGGCCATCGCCCGGACGTCGGCCGGTGGCAGCGGCCGCAGTTCGGCGACGGTCGCGGCCCGCCGGCGCTCGGCGGCCCGGACGAGGTCCAGCGCGGGGCCGGGCTCCGCCCGCAGCGTGCCGACCAGCAGCACCGGCAGGCCGGCCAGGTTGTCGACCAGGTACTCCAGGACGGCGACCGTCTCCGCGTCGGTGTCGTGCAGGTCCTCCAGCAGCAGGACGCAGCCCTGCTCCCGGCCGAGGACGGCGAGCAGTCGTAGCAGCGCCTCGGCGAGTTCGACCACCGTCTCCGGGTAGCCGGCCGCCCCGGCCGGCGCGGTGCGCCACTCGGGCACCAGCCGGGCCAGGGCCGGTCGGTAGGGGGCGAGTTCGGGGTCGGTGGGCGTCCCGGCGGCCCGGAATCGGGAGGAGAGCGCCTCGATCAGCGGCCGGAACGGCGTGACCGTCAGCGTGGAGGAGCCGCGGCCGCGCAGTACGGGGAGTCCGAGCCCGTACGCCTGGTAGGCGCACTCGCCGACCAGTCGGGACTTGCCGATCCCGGCCTCGCCGAGCAGGAAGACCGCTTGCCCGGCCCGTTGCCGGGATGCCGCGAGCGCGCTGCTGAGCAGGCCGATCTCGGCCGCCCGCCCGATGGTGATCGACGAAGTGGTGCGCATGGCCGCAGGCTACTTGACGGTCTGTGGGATCTGTAGGGTGGAGAATCGGCCACGAAGTGTCCACCGTACCATTGCAGGATGGTTACCGTACGACCACATTCATGGCGGGGGTCTCCGGTTCACGCCGGGACCGCCACCGGGAGGCTGCCCGGTCCCCGGTGGCGGTCCGGCCGGGCGGGCGCGTCCGTGGGGCGCGCGTCGTCCGGGAGCCGGCGATGGATCGGTGCCGGGCCGGTCAGATCGGTTCGGTCATGGTCGGGAACTCGAAGGCGGGCGCCGTGCCGCCGGCGGCGAGCAGCTGGGAGCGCAGGCCCAGGCCGCCGCCGGCCCGCAGCCGGATCTCGCCGGCGGGGTGGTCGACCGCCTCGTCGGGCCGGCCGCTCGCGTGCTTCCGGGTGGGCGTCAGATCGGTGTCGCGCATGTGCTCGGATACTCCCATTCGTCGATGAACCGGGTGTTGGCCGGGTTGGAAACAGGCGGGCGCAAGGCCCGCCTGCCGCACCGTACCGGGTCCGGGCGGACCACGGACGGTGGTGCGGTCAAAGGGCCGGCGGCGGAGCCGGGAGCAGGGGGCGGAGCAGCAGCGCGGGCGGCACCCGCTCGGGGAAGCCCAGCCGCAGCAGCCCGTGCCCGATCCCGGCCAGACCGGTGAGCAGGCCCGGGTGCGGTACGTGGTCCGGGGTGCCGCAGCGCGGGCCGTCCTGGTCGATCCCGGCCAGCAGCGCGCCTGCCCGCCGCACCCAGGGTGTCCGCCCGTACGCCGGGCTGCTGCGGCCGAGCAGCTCCAGGACGCCGAGTTCACCGTGGCACAGGCTCTGATCGGGCAGCGGCGCCGCGCGTGCGGTGTTCCGGACGGCGCGCGGGAGCCACTCGGCGAGCCGCTGGTCGGCCTGCGCGCCCGGGCTGTCGGCCACCGCGAGCGCGATGCCGGGGCGGCCGCGGCACCATGACGCCTCGCGGGGGCGCCGGGTGGTGGCGGCGTGCAGGGCGGCCAGACCGGCCCGGTGGTGCGGGCCGTCGGCCGGCTCGCCGGCGGCCTGCGCGTACCGCAGCAGCGCCCAGCCGGTGCCCGCCGCGCCGTGGGCGAAGCCGAGGCCGGCGGGCAGGGACGCCGCGGCGAGCCGTTCGGCGCACCCGGCGGCGGCGTCCAGGGCCTCGGGCCGGCCGGTGGCGGCGTGCACGGCGAGCAGCGCGGCCAGGCCGCCGGCGGTGCCGCTGTGCACGCCGGTGTCGCTCTCACGTTCGGCGGCGGCCGCGGTGAGCGCCACCGCCGGGCCGGTCCACTGCCGGATCAGGGGGTCGTCCAGGGTGCGGGCGATCTCGGTGAGCGCGTACGCGATGCCGCCCAGCCCGGCGAACGCCCCGGAGCCGACCGCGGCCGGGTGGTCGGGGTGCGCGCCGAGCAGGTCGAGCAGGCCGGGGACGGGCGCGAGCGAGCGGCGGGCGACCTCGGCGTAGCGGTCGGAGCCGGTGAGCGCGGCCAGTTGGGCCAGGAAGAGCGCGGTGCCGGTGTACCCGCCGGCCAGGTCGGCGCCGAGCGGGCGGACCCGCCAGTACCGGTCGGCGAGCAGTTCCAGGCCGAGCCAGTTGGTGCGGGTGCGCCCCCGGTACGCGGCCGCGACCAGCTGGTCGCCGACACCGCGGGCGGCGGCCAGCAGATGTTCGGGCTCGGGCGCGGTGGCCCAGACGTTCTCCGGCACCGGGCGGCCGGGGCGGTGCGCGGGCGCGGTGGCGGCGCCCGCCATCGCCGCCCGGATGATCCACTCCTGGTCCTTGCGGTCCACCCCGCCGAGGGCGGCGAGTTTGGCCTCGGCGCGGGACAGTCCGGTTTCGGCCAGTTCGCCGGGGAGCCGGCGGCCGCCGGCCGTCCACAGGTCGCGGCTGCCGGGGCGGGTGGTGAAGAGCGGGACGTCGCCGGCCCAGAGGTCGGCGAGCTCGTGGTCGGCGAGGCCGAGGCGGCCCGGGTCGGCGACGGCGTCGGTGCGCAGCAGCTCCAGCACCGCGCCGCGGGCGGCGGCGTCGCCCAGCACGTCCGGGTGGGTCGACTCGTCCAGCAGCCGCGCGTACACCCGGGTGGCACGTGGCACCACCCGCACCTCGTCCTCGGCGAAGGAGTGCAACAGCCCGTGCGGGCCGCCGAGTTGTTCCCGGCCGGCGGCGATCGCGGCGTACCCGGCGCGGAAACCGGCCACCAGCGCTTCGGTGTACGCGGCCGGGTCGGCGAGGGCGCCGTCCAGCCGGGGCCGGTTGCGGGCCTCGCCGAACTGGCGTGGGCGCCGCACCAGCCGCATCTCGTCGGTGCCGGCGCCCGCCCAGTCCACGCCGTCCACCGGGGAGGTCGCCCGCCGCCCGCCGCCGATGCCGGAGACGTCCACCGCGCCGTCGTCGCCCAGCAGCAACTGCGGCAGCAGGCCGACCCGGTGGACCGACTCCTCCAGCGCGCGGGCGGCCGGGTCCTCCGCCGGTCCGGCCTGGGCGGGCGGGTGGAACAGCGTCTCCACGTCCACCAGGACGGGGTGCTCCCCGCAGGCGATCACGTTCTCGAAATGCAGGTCGGTGCCGTCCAGCACGTGGAGCAGCGCCAGCAGGGCGCCCTGGCGCCGGTAGAACCGTTCCACCTCGTGCGGGGTGCGGCAGGACCGGGCCTCGGCGAACTCCGTCCAGCCGTGGCCGCCGCGGTCCAGCAGCCCGAGCACGCGCAGCCGGGGCACGTCGGGCTGGGCGTTGAACCAGTCGAGCAGCGCGTTGAAGTGCCGGTGCGCGGCGGCCGGGCGGGGCCGGTAGGCGACGGCGGCGCCGTTCGCGAAGTGCAGCACCGCGACGGCGCGGCCGCGGCGGTGGAGGTCGCCGGCCTCGGACTCGACGGCCACCAGCGCGCCGGGGTCGGCGCCGCCGAGCAGGGCGGGGACCAGCAGCGGGCGGTCGGCGGCGAAGCGGGCGAGCAGTTCGGCGTGCGACTCGGCGGCGTCCAGGCAGGCCTGGGCGAGCAGCCGGGCGAGCACCGGGTAGGCGCGCAGCAGCGTGGCGAGGCCGTCGCGGCGGGCGGTGAGGGCCAGGAAGGCGCGGAACCGTTCCTGCGGGGTGGCGCCGCCCAGCCGGCCGGCCGTGCGGGCGGCGTGCAGCTCCAGGACCAGCGTGCGGGCGGCGATCCGGCTCAGGCGGGCGGTCAGGCGGGCGGTGAAGCCGGCGCGAAGAACGGGCAGGTCGAGGTCGGCGGTGGTCTCCAGCGTCGCGCAGAGCCGGACCAGGGCGCGCTCGGCGAACGGCGCCAGGACCAGGCCGAAGCCGGTGAGACCCGGGTAGGCGGCCCGGGGCACGATCGGGCGGACGGGCGCCGCGGCGACGGCGGCCTCGGTGAAGGCGGCCCACTCGGGACGGCCGGCCGGGAGGGGCCGGCCGGGCGTCAGAGCCCGCTCCCACCACGGCGGGGAGGCGGCGGCGCCCGTGAGCCGGAGCCGGGCCGCCCGGGGCTGTGCGGGCGGCCGCGACGGGCCGGGGGCCGCCGCGCGCGTGGGGTCGTCACCGGGCACCGGAGGGCGCTGAGCCGTTGCGGCCGGGGCGGCGGCCGATGCGACCGGGCCCTGAACCGGTGCGCCACCCCCGTCGGGGCGTGCTCTTCGCACGGCGTTCACCTCTGCCACCACCGCACCTCCGATGCCGGGAGAGGGCGGCGCTGCCGTCGAAGACGCCGCCCTCGGGCCGATCCTTGCGCTGCTGTGGCCACCGGGGCATGGGGGGTGGGCCCCCATCTTTGCGACGGCCGGCCCGCATCATCCTGGGGTGTGCGGGCCGGGGAGGGTCAGCGCCTGGCGACCAACAGCTGGGTGGCCACCGCCGGCCGGCCGTTCATGGTGCGCACCGGCAGCTCGCGCTCGGCGACCGGATCGAACGCGCCGAGCAGCTCGTCCAGCCACTCCCGGGTGTGGTGGCGGCAGACGGCGCCGTCGCTGGTCTCGAACAGGCGTGCCAGCCAGTCCGGGTGGAGTGGGTGCCCGAAGGTCTTCGCCGTCCCGGTGGAGTTCCAGTAGTCGGACTGGTTGTCGAGAGCAGGCATGTACCGATCATCGCACGCCTGTTCGTGGAGCGGGGCGGGAGAGGCCGGCCGGGGCGGCGCAGGCGGGGGCAGGGCCGGGCGGCCGGGGGCCGTGGGTTGTTCGGCCCTTGTCCGGTCCGCAGCGGTGCGGGGATCGTGATCGCCGCGCGGGTGTGTGCGCGGGGCACGACGAGGGCAGACGTGGCAGGACGTGAAAGTACGGAAATCTGCGTGATGGGACGGGAGAGGCCGGAGATGGGCGAGTTGGTCACGGTGCAGGTGTGCGAGGGGATGTCGGGAGGCGTCGCGGGCGACGCCAGGGCCCGGATCGCGGCCGTGGTGAGCGGGGCCGACGCCCTGGTCGAGGCGCCGCGGGTGCGGGTCGGACCGGTCGGTGGGGCGGCCGTGCTGGCACAGGTCAACGCCGAGGTGGACGGCCGGCGGATCCGCGTCCAGGAGACCGCCGCCGACCTCGGCGAGGCACTGGACCGGCTGGCCGACGGCCTGCGCTGCCGGATCGCCGCCGTCACCTCCGGCTGGACGCCCAGGCCCTGGCCGCACCGGATGCGCGGCCGGGGGCTGCTCACGACGGTCGCCGGGCAGGGCGCGCCGCGGGGTGAACGTACGCTCGTGCGCGTGGGCGCGGGCCCGCTCGTGGCCGATCCGTGCACCGAAGTCCCGCACGGCGCCCGGGTGGAGCGGATCGTCCGTCGCAAGCGGGCCGCCCTGGTGTGGTGCTCGCCCGACGCGGCGGCCCGGACCATGGACGCGATGGACTTCGACATCCACCTGTTCACCGACCCGGCCACCGAGACCGACGCCGTGGTCTACCGGGTCGGCCCCACCGGCTACCGGCTCGCCCGCACGGCGGCCGCCGCCCCGCCCACCAAGCCGGCCGTGCCGCTCACCGTCAGCCCCTGCGGTGCACCGGAGCTGACCGAGGAACAGGCCGTGGCGCGGCTCTCGGGGGCCGACCTGCCCTTCCTCTTCTTCGCCCAGCCCGGCACGCGCCGCGGCCGCGTGCTCTACCGGCGCTACGACGGCGGGCTCGGCCTGATCGCGGCCGCCCCGTGACCGGTGAGGCCGGGCCGTCCGGCCGGCTGCCCGCCGACGTCGCCCCGCCGCGCCACCTGGTGCCGATCGGACGCGCCGAGGCGCTGCGACTGCTGGGCGGCGCGCCGTTCGGCCGGATCGTGTTCACCGCGCGGGCGCTGCCCGCCATCCGGCCCGTCAACCACGTGTTCGTCGACGACGCGATCGTGATCCGCACCCACGACGGTGCGGCACTGAGCACGGAGGCGCTCGGGGCGGACGCGGACGGCGTCGTGGTCGCCTACGAGGCGGACGCCATCGACCCGCTGACCCACCTGGGCTGGAGCGTGGTCGTCACCGGCTACGCCCGCCCGGTCATCGACCCGGGCCAGCTGGCTCGCTACCGCGCACTGCTGCGCCCCTGGGTGGCGGGCGAGAGGGAGCACACGGTGGCGATCCGGCCCGACCTGGTCACCGGCTACCGGCTCACCGAGGGCACGGCGGGGGGCGGGTAGCGCCCTCGGAATCGCACCGGGGGGGGGGGGGGGGGGGGGGGGGGGGGGGCGTGGACGCGGGTTGCGCTTTTGGCTGGTCTCCCTGTCGGGCGTGTGG
>NZ_JBVJCO010000016.1:89772-103626 GCF_055588525.1 Kitasatospora sp. NPDC041988 | reverse complement strand
CCGCCACCCTCGCGGCACCGGTCTCCCTCCCCCCCCCCCCCCCCCCCCCCCCCCCCTCCCCCCCCCCCCCCCCCCCCCCCCCCCCCCCCCGCGCCGTGTTTCGGCATGCCTGCGGGGAGGGGCGGGGAGCGGCGGAGGTCCCGGCCGGCGGCCCCGGACGCAGGCCCACCGGCCCGGGCCGGCTGGGTCCAACGGCCCTGGGGCGCGGCGGTCCGATCGGGGATGATGCGGTGGGCCCGCAGCAGGTGCGTGCCGGGCACGAGGAAGTGGAGCCGCGCGATGGCGAGCAGTACGGCGGGCGCGCAGGTGCCGGTGAGGGTGTTCCTGCTGGACGACCACGAGGTGGTGCGCCGGGGCGTCCACGACCTGCTGGACGGCGAACCGGACCTCGAAGTGGTCGGCGAGGCCGCCACCGCGGAGCAGGCGCTCGTCCGGGTGCCCGCGCTGCGCCCCGACGTCGCCGTGCTGGACGTGCGGCTCGGTGACGGCGACGGCGTGGCCGTCTGCCGCGAACTGCGCTCACGCATGCCGGACCTGGCCTGTCTGATGCTCACCTCCTTCGACGACGAGGAGGCGCTGCTCGACGCCGTGATGGCGGGCGCCGCCGGGTACGTCCTCAAACAGATCAGCGGCACCGACCTGGTCGCGGCCGTGCGCACCGTCGCCTCCGGCCGCTCGATGCTCGACCCGGGTGCGGCGACCCGCCTGCTCAACCGCCTGCGCAGCGACGCCGCACCGGCGCAACCGGTGCCGCACGGGCCGGAGCTGACCGCACGCGAGCAGGAGGTGCTGGCGCTGATCGGCGAGGGGCTGACCAACCGGCAGATCGGCGAGCGCCTCTACCTCGCCGAGAAGACGGTGAAGAACCACGTCTCCCGGCTGCTGGCCAAGCTGGGCGTGGAGCGGCGCGTCCAGGCCGCACTGATCGCCACCGAGCTGCGCCGGTCCGCGGCCCCCGCGCGGCCGGCCCACCCGCGGATGCCCGGCGGCCTGCGCGGCTGAACCCGGTCGTGGCGGGGGCCCGTTCCCCGAGTGGACGGGATCATCGGTGTCCGGGACCGGCGAGGGGCAGTCGGCCCGCCGCCAGGAGCGGCCGCCGTCGCGCCCGTTTGTCGGATGGTCCCCCGTCCGGGATATTGGATCTTGGTCCCGTCGGGGCCTGCTGTTCAAGGTGACGGAGAGTCAGGGGCGTTTCTGATGACGCGGGTTGGATTTGTGCGTTCGCTGGCGGTGGCCGCGGCCGGTGTGGTGGTCGTGGCCACGGGGGCGACGGGTGCCGTGGCGGCGCCGGCGGCAGCGGTGGTGCCGGACACGGCCGGGGTGCGTGCCGCCCTGCAGAGCGCGGTGGCCGCCGGGGCGCCGGGGGCGTTCGCGGTGATCAGGGATCACGGCGCCGCGGAGACCAAGGTCTCGCTGGCGGTCGGCAAGGCCGATCTGGACGGGACGCCGATGAACGCCGACTGGCGGTTCCGGGTCGGCAGCAACAGCAAGATGTTCGCCTCCGTCCTGGTCATGCGGCTCGCCGAGCAGGGGCGGATCGATCTGGACAAGCCGCTGCGGGACTACCTCCCGGCCGGCACGCTGCCGGAGGGCTGGACGATGACCGGCCGTCAGGTGATGGAGCACCGCGCGGGCATCTACGACCACACCTTCGACCTGCTGGAGCAGGCCGGCGAGGAGACCACCAGCGCCTTCGAGGCGCGCATCCGCAACAACGTCTACGACCCGGCGAAGCTGGTGGCGACGTCGGTCGCGCACGGCCCGCAGTACACGCCCGGGTCCCGCTACTCCTACTCGAACACGGACTTCGTGCTGATGGGCCTGGCGGTGGAGCACCTCACCGGCCGGCCGTACGCCGAGGTGCTGCGCGACGAGATCATCGAGCCGCTCGGCCTGAGCCGGACCTCCTTCGACGTGCCGGACAAGGAGATCGAGGGGCGGCACGTCACCGGCTACCTGACCAACGACGACCGCTCGAAGCCGCTGCTGGACTCCACCGAGCAGACCGCCTCCTGGCTGTGGAGCGCCGGCGGGGTCGTCTCCTCCGCCCGCGACATGGACCGCTTCCTCACCAAGCTGATGGCCGGCAGCGCCGGCGGGCTGGTCTCGGACGACTCGCTGAAGCAGATGACCAGTGTGCTGCCCACCCCCACCGCGAAGATCAGTTACGGGCTGGGGCTGCGGCAGATCGCGCTCTCCTGCGGCAACGTGTTCGGCCATGGCGGGATCGTCCAGGGCTTCCAGACCCAGTCGTTCACCACCCCGGACGGCCGTCGCAGCGTCGTCGTCTTCGCCAACGCCTCCAACAACGGCACCGTGACCCAGGGCCTGATGAACGCCCTGGAGCCGGCCTTCTGCGGCAAGCAGCCCGCCCCCGCCGCCGCACCCCGCACCCTGACCTCGCCGGGGGCCGGCGGCGAGCAGCAGAGCGGCGTGGCGCCCCGCGACGTCATCCCCGTCGTGGAGGACACCCGCATCTGACCCGTCACGGCGGTGGCACGCGGGGCGCACTCCCGCGCCCCGTGTGCCGCCGCCGGCGGGTATTACGGGAGGCCGAGCGGGGCCTCCCATACCACCCGAGTGCCGCCGCCCTCGCCCGCCCGGAGCTCGAAACGGCCGCCTGCCCGCTCCGCCCGCTCGGCGAGGTTCCGCAGGCCGCTGCGGCGCCCGCCCTCCGGGACGCCGACCCCGTCGTCCGTGACGGTGAGCCGCACCAGGCCGTCGACGGCGCGCAGGACGACCTCCACCCGGCTCGCCCGGGCGTGCCGGGCCGCGTTGCTGAGCGCCTCGCCGAGGACGGCCAGGACCTGTTCGGCCAGCTCCTGCGACACGTCGGTGTCGAGCAGCCCCTCCAGGCTGAGCCGCGGCGCGAAGCCCAGGGTGGCCCGCGCCTCGCCGACGGCCCGGGTGGCGCGGGCCCGCAGTCCCCGGTCGGGCTCGTTGTGGGCGCGCAGCCCGAAGATGGTCGAGCGGATGATCTTGATGGTCTCGTCCAGGTCGGCGACCGCCCGGCCGACCCGGTCCGCCGCGCCCGGGCTCTCGATCAGCCGGCCCGCGCTCTGCAGGGTCATCCCGGTGGCGAAGAGCCGCTGGATGGCCAGGTCGTGCAGGTCCCGGGCGATCCGGTCGCGGTCCTCCAGCAGCGTCAACTGCTCGGCATCACGCCGCCGTTCGGCCAGCTCCAGGGCGAGCGCCGCCTGGTCGGCGAAGCCCAGCAGCGGGCCGGTCTCCTCCGCCGTGAACGGCGCCAGCCCGCTCGCCCGGGCCAGCAGCAGCACGCCCCGTCCGAACCCCGCCCCGGTGCCCAGCGGCACTGCCACCGCCGGCCCGAGGCCCTCGAACCGCCCGGGCGGCCCGGCCGCGAACCGGGCGTCGGAGGCCAGCTCGTCACTGGTCACCGGCGAGCCGCAGGCGTACGCGGCGCCGGAGAGCGTGCCGTCCACCGGCACCGTCACCCCGAGCCGGGCACCGGGCTCGCCGCCCAGCGCCACCTCCACCGTCAGCTCCTCGGCCCGCTCTTCGGGCCCGGCCAGCGCCACCGAGACGTCCGCCAGCTCGGCGCCGGCGATCTCCCGTGCCCGGCGGGCGATCAGCTCCATCACGTCCAGCCGCGGCGCGCCCGACAGCAGGCTGCGGGTGATCTCCGCGCTCGCCTGGAGCCAGCGCTGGCGGCGCTGCGCCTCCTCGAAGAGACGGGCGTTGTCGATGGCCACCCCGGCCGCGACCGCGAGCGTGGAGATGACCGCCTCGTCGTCGGCGTCGAAGTCCAGCCCGCCGCGCTTGTCGGTGAGGTAGAGGTTGCCGAACACCTCGCCGCGCACCCGCACCGGCACCCCGAGGAAGGTGTGCATCGGCGGGTGGCGGGCGGGAAAGCCCACCGAGGCCGGGTGTTCGGACAGCACCGGGCACCGCAGCGGCCGCGGGTGGCGGATCAGCTCGCCCAGGATGCCGCGCCCGGCCGGCAACGGCCCGATCGCGGTGCTCTCCTCCGGCGTCAGACCGACCGTCAGGAACTGCGAGAGCGTGTGCCCGTCCGCGCCGATCACGCCGAGCGCGGCGTAGCGGGCGTCGACCAGGTCGGCGGCGGCCTCGACGATCCGGTGCAGCGCCTGGGCGAGGTCCAGCTCGCGGCCGACCGCCAGCACCGCCTCCAGCAGGCTGTGCACCCGGTCCCGGGTGCCGCGCGCCGCGTCGATCCGCCACTGGAGCTCCTCCAGCAGCTCGTCCAGGCGCAGCTGCGGCATCCGTGCGCTGCTGCCGCCGCCTCCGGCCGCCGGACCGCCGGTGCCGCTCGTGCTGTCCGTCCGTGCCCGACCGCCGGTGCCCGCCCGCGTACCGTCCGCGCCGCCCACCGGCGTCCCCCTCGTCGTTCTGCCCTGTTGTGTCCGGGCCCGCCCCCGGTCGCCCGACCAGGAGGATTGTCGGATTCACGGTAGTGGCCGCGCACACCCCGCCGGTACGGCGGGGTCCGCCGCGGTCGCCCCCGCCCCCGCCACGGCCCCGGCCCGTCCGGACGGTGCGAGTGCCACCGGCGCGAGCGCTGCCGGCCCGGCCCGGCCCGGCCCGGAACCAGGCCGTTGGACCCTGCCGCCCGCCCGCCGTACGGAGGCACGCTCGGGAGTAGCAACAGCCCTGCCCACGTCCGCGAGGCCAGGAGAGGATCACCATGACCGAGCCCACCCTCACCCCGGCCGACCTGCGGCTGCTCGCCGTCGCCGGCGGTGCGGCGCCCTCGCTGCACAACAGCCAGCCGTGGCGGTTCCGCCCGACCGCCGACGGGCGCGGCCTCGCGGTGCGCGCCGACCCCGCCCGCGCCGTCCCGCTCGCCGACCCCGACGGCGCCGCGCTGCACATCGCGGTCGGCGCCGCCCTGTTCAACCTGCGGGTGGCCGCCGTCGAACGGCTCGGCCGCGAACCCGCCGTCCGGCTGCTCCCGGACGGGGACGACCCGCAGCTGCTCGCCGTCCTCGACCTCTCCGCCCCGGCCGCCGCCCCGCAGCCGTTCGGCCGCGACCTCTACCCCGCCATCGCCGACCGCCACTCCAGCCGGGAGCCCTTCGCCGACCGGGACCTCCCGGAGGCCGTTCTCGGCGATCTGCTCGCCGCGGCCCGTGACGAAGGCGTCGCGCTCGCCGTCCTGCAGGAGGACGGCGTCCACCGGGTCCTGGCGCTCACCGCCGAGGCCGAGGACCGGATCGCCCAGGACCCCGACCGGGTGGCCGAGGCCCGCGCCTGGCTGCGCGCCGACGAAGCGGCCGCCGAGGCCACCGACGGCCTCCCGTTCGCCGCCCTCGGTGCGCGGGACCACGACGCCCGCGTCCCGATGCGCGAATACGCCGGACGCCCGCCGTACCGCGACGCGCCCGCCCAGCCGTCCCGGCGCTTCGAGGCGCTGCCCCGGCTCTGCACCCTCACCACCACCGCGGACCGCCCCGCCGACTGGCTCCGCACCGGCCAGGCACTCGAACGCGTCTGGCTGCTGGCCACCGTGCACGGCATCCGCCTCACCGTCTGGCACCAGCCCGTCGAGTGGCCCGACACCCGCTGGGGCCTGCGCGACCCGGCCGCGGGCCCCGGCCACGTCCAGCTGGTCCTGCGCATCGGCTACGGCCCGCCCGGCGCCATGACGCCCCGTCGCCCGGTGGAGGAGACGCTCGACGGGGCCGTCGGCCCCTGAGCGCAGACCCCGGGCCCTGAGCACACGCCCCGGGCCACGACGGCTGGAAACCGCCGAGCGGCCGGGCCCTTCACCCGGCCCGGCCGCTCCGTCGTGCCCCCCGTCTCAGCTGCTGCGCCGTCCGCCCGGCGGGACGACCTCGGCTCGCACCTTCAGCTCCGGGCTGTGGCGGAAGCTCAGCGTGAACTCCACCCACTGGCCCGCCCGCAGCGCAGGCGGGTTGGTGATCATCAGGTCGGCGTCCTCCGGTGACATCACCAGCTCGCCGCGCCCCGGCACCGGCAGCGCCGCGACCGGCTCCCAGCGGCCGGACGCACCCTGGTGTCGGTGCCGTTTCAGGGTGATACGGCCGCCGAACTCCCAGCCGGCACCCGTCAGTTCGTCCGGGATGTCGCCGGGGTTGCGGATCGTGAAGAACGCCGCCGTGGCGGTCGAACCGCCGGCCGTCGGCAGCAGCAGCCAGCCAGGCCCGGCCTCCACCGGGCGCTGCCGTCCGGCCCCGCCGACCGCCGTCCAGCCGGAGAGCAGCGCCAGTGCCACCCCGGCCGCCGCCACCGGCGGCCCGACCGCGCGCACCCGCTCGGCGGCCCGCCCGACGGCCGTCCGGCCCGGGACCGTCCGACCGGAGACCGTCCGCCGGGAGACCGCCCGGACGGAGAACGGCGCCCTCACCGGCCCGCCCCCGGCCGCCGGCCCCGCCCGGCCGCCCCGGCCGTGCCACCGGAGCCGCCCCGCCCCGGCTGCCAGGTGCGCAGCCGCAGGCTGTTCGCCACCACCAGCAGCGAGCTGAGCGACATCGCCACCGCCGCCAGCATCGGGTTCAGCACCCCGACCGCGGCCAGCGGGATCAGCACCACGTTGTACCCGAACGCCCAGATCAGGTTGGCCCGGATCGTGGCCAGCGTCCGCCGGGCCAGCCGGACGGCGTCCACCACCGCCTCGATGTCACCGCGGACCAGGGTCAGCCCGGCGGCGCCGATCGCGGCGTCACTGCCGGAGGCCAGCGCCACCCCGAGGTCGGCGGAGGCGAGCGCGACCGCGTCGTTGACGCCGTCGCCCACCACCGCCGTGGTCCGCCCGGCGGCCTTCAGCTCGGCGACGACCTCGGCCTTGCGCTCCGGCGAGGCCGAGGAGTGCACCTGCCCGATGCCCAGCTCCGCGGCGACCGCCCGGGCCGCTCCGGGGCCGTCCCCGGTCAGCAGAACCGTCTCCAGGCCCATCCCGCGCAGCCGGTGGAGCGCCCGCCAGCTCCCGGAGCGCAGTGTGTCGCCGACCGCGAGGACCGCGACCGGCCGCCCGTCCAGCTCCGCCACCACCGGCGTCCGCCCGGCTTCCGCGGCGCGGTCCAGCGCGGCGGCCAGCCCGGCCGGCAGCGGGCCCGCGGCGTCGTCGGGCCGGACCACCCGGACCAGCCGCCCCTCGACCGTGCCGGACACCCCGACTCCGGCGGTGGCCGTGAAGCCGGCCACCGCCGGAAGGGGCTCGGAGCCGCACCGGTCCCGGGCCGCCCCCACGACAGCCCTCCCGATGGGGTGCTCCGAACGGTGCTCGACGGCTCCCACCAGCCGCAGCACCTGGTCCTCGTCCAGCCCGGGCACAGTGGTCAGCTCGGCGAGCTCCATCCGCCCGGTGGTCAGGGTGCCGGTCTTGTCCAGCACCACTGTGTCGATCCGGCGCAGGCTCTCCAACACCTCCGGGCCGCGCACCAGGACGCCCAGCTCGGCGCCCCGCCCGGTCGCCGCCAGGAGCGCGGTCGGCGTGGCCAGGCCCAGTGCGCACGGGCAGGCGACCACCAGGACGGCGACCGCCGCCGTGACCGCCGCCTGCGGCTCGGCGCCCGCGCCGAGCCAGAAGCCCAGCACGGAGACCGCCACCGCCAGCACACAGGGCACGAACACCCCGGCCACCGCGTCCGCCAGCCGCTGCGCCCGTGCCTTGCCCGCCTGCGCGTCCGCGACCAGCGCGGTGATCCGGGCCAGCTGGGTGTCGGCGCCCACCGCGGTCGCCCGGATCACCAGCGCGCCGCCGACATTGACCGTCGCGCCCGCCACCTTGTCCCCGGGCCCGACCTCCACCGGCACGCTCTCGCCCGTCAGCAGGCTGAGGTCCAGCGCGGAGCCGCCCTCCACCACCACCCCGTCGGTGGCCACCCGCTCACCCGGCCGCACCACGAACTCCCGCCCGGGCAGCAGCTGTTCGACCGGCAGCAGGCGCTCCGCCCCGGATTCCGGATCCCGGACGCACACCTCCTTCGCCCCCAGTTCGGCCAGGGCCCGCAACGCCGAACCGCTGCGCCGCCGCACCCGGCCCTCCAGCAGCCGCCCGGCCAGCACGAAGAGCGGCACCCCGACGGCCGCCTCCAGGTAGACGTGCGCCGCGCCGCCGCCGTCCGCGGTCAGCGAGAACGGCATCCGCATGCCGATCTCCCCGGCGCCGCCGCACAGCAGCGCGTACGCGGACCAGCCGAACGACGCCACCACTCCGAGGCTGACCAGGGTGTCCATGGTCGCCGCGGCGTGCCGCAGCCCCTGCCAGGCCCGCCGGTGGAACCCGGCCGAACCCCACGTCACCACCGGCACCGCCAGCCCGAAGCAGACCCACTGCCAGGCCGGGAACTGCAGCGACGGCACCATCGACAGCACCACCACCGGCACGGCCAGCAGCGCCGTCACCAGCACCCGCCACCGCTCCCCGGGGTCCTCCTCCCGATCCGCCGGGGCCTGCCCGGCCACGGCCGCCTCGGCGGTGTACCCGGCCCGTTCGACCGCCGCGACCAGCTCCTCGACGCCCACCCCGGCCGGATGCAGCACCCGCGCCCGCCCGGTCGCCAGGTTGACGCCGGCCGTGACGCCCTCGATCCGCGCCAGCCGCTTCTCCACCCGGCCCACGCACGCCGCGCAGGTCATCCCGCCGACCGCCAGGTCGGTGCTGACCAGCGCCCCGGCCTCCGCTCCCGCGACCGCACTCACCGGCCCGCCCCCATGTCGTGCCCGCTCATCCCTGGTTTCCCCCCGCCGCCACTGCCGGGCGTCAGCCCCGGCGACACCGGGCCGGCCCCGCGCCCCACCGCGAACGCCACCGCGAACACCACCACCAACAGCAGGGCGAACCCCGCCAACACACTCAACGGCCGGCCACCCGGCGACTTCGCACTCACCCCCCACCAGTCGGCCCGCCACCCCCGTTGGTTCCCGTACGTTCCGAATGGCCCCGGTCACACCGCGGCGCCGCCCGTCCCGATGGCGGGGCCCGGTGGACCAGGCGGGGCAGGCTCCCGCCTGCCTGCCCGGAGAGCGGCGGGACCGGCGCGGGCATCCGCGGCCGGGCGGACGGACAGGCCTGCCCCACTCGAACGGGGGACCAGGTTTCGCCGTGCGGGCCGGTTGTTGCGAAGCATGGGTGCGTACGGGCTTTCGGCCGTCGGGCAGTGGAGTGGGAGAGGGATCCTCGGTGCGCGAAGTTCAGGGATTGCCGCGGCGGTGCGGCGTGGGGGTGCGGGTGGTGGCGCTGGTGGCGGTGGTGAGCGGCATCGGGGTGCTGGCGGCGTGCAGCAGTACGTCGACCAATCCGGCGATCAGCCGGTCGGGCCCGGCGTCCACGTTGAGTACGGCGCCGGAGCCGTCCTCGTTCTCGGGGGAGCCGCCGTCCGCGCTGGCCTCGGTGGCCGAGTCGGCGCTGGCCTCGGTGTCGGCGGCGGCCACGTCCGCCGCGGCCGCGGCGGCCGCGTTCGAGGCGTCGGTCTCGGCGCAGAGTGTGGAGGCGCGGCAGAAGGCGGCGGAGGTGCTGGGCACCCTGGAGAACGGGGGGAACGCGCTCGGGGACGTCACGATCACCGGGCTGCCGCGGACACAGACCGGGGGCCTGCATGCGGTCGTGGTGACGATCAACAACAGCGGCCTCGACACCGCCTCCTACGCGGTGCAGGTCGACTTCACCGACACCAGCGGGAAGACAGTGGACAGCGCGATGGTCGGGGCCCTGCACCTGCCGGCCGGGGAGCATGCGCAGCCGGTCGCGTTCAGCCGGGCCCCCGCCGACCAGACCCTGCTGCCGGTGGTGGTGAAGGCCGTGCGGTTCTGACCCCGGGGCCTCGCCGCGGGGCCAGTACCGGGCGGCGTCGACGCTGCGGATACCCTTGTCTCTTGTCCGTCGTCCCGGATGGCTACCGCTCAGCGCCTTCCGGCCACAGCACACGCACCGGTACTCCGCAGCGCTTTGCGTAGTCGACCACGTCGGCCGTCCCCCCGTAGCCCCACGCGGGCTTCCCGTCCCACACCGCCAGGAGCAGGTCGGAGAGGCCGACCAGGACTTCGCTGCCCGCCATGTGAGCCGCCGAGTCCGAGGCGGTCATCCCGGTGTGGTGGACCTCGGCGGCCCGGCTCAACAACCGGTCGTACAGACGATGGTGGTCGTCGGGAAGGGAGTCGCGGTACTGCTCGGCGGGAATGACCACCTCCAGCGTGCCGGCGCGCTCCAGGACCAGCTCCGCGAACCACGAGTCGGGGCCGTCCGCGATACAGGACACCCCCACCACGCTGTCGCTCTGTTCTTCCAGGGCTGCCGCGAGAAGCCGACGTACCTGCCGCTCCACGTCTTCGTTCAGGCCCCGGTGGCCGGTGATCCCGATCCGCATGCTGCCCCCTACAGGTAGACGCCGTGCAGGCGTTCGTCGAAGTCGCGTACCACCTTGGGCGGTGACGTGGTGGTGAGCGTACGCCGCAGGCCCCGCGCCCGGTCCACGATCCGCCCGGAGCGGTAGGTCAATCCCACATCGAGCGCCCGTTCCGCGAGCGCGAACGCGCCGTCGATGCGCCCTGCGGCGAGGTGCCCCGCGGCGATGTCGAGCATCAGGAGTGCCCGCTGCTTCGTGTGTCCGGTGGCCAGAGCTTCCGTGTCCGCTTCCAGCACCCACTCCGGCCGCCCCAGCCGCGCCCCGCACGTCACCCGACACGCGGCTACCTTGGACTCGTCAAAAGCGAACACCCACGGCCATGGTGGAGTCTCCTGCCGGTCGAGTGTCAGCGCGAGGGCCCGGCTGCGTACGAGCGCCTGGTCCGCACTCCTATGGTCTCCACCCACTGCATGTGCCAGTGCCTCGACCGAGGTCAGCCATGCGTCGGTGAGGGCTGGAGAGTGCTTGCCGAGGGCCTTGCGTGCTGTGGCGGCGAGGTTGAGGGCCTGTGCGCTGTTTCCGGCGTGGGCCTCGAACTGGGCGAGGCTGCCGGCCTGGTAGGCGGCCAGCAACGGCTCCTTCGCGGCCCGGGCGGCATTGATTGCCTGCCCGTACCAGGACCGCGCGGATCCGTGGTCGCCCATGTCCCAGGCCAACCAGCCCGCGAGGGAAGCCGCCTCGCTTCCGACAGCCGCCAGCCGGGCCCGGTCGCCGCCGTTGTTGCTCAACCGCTGGATCAGCTGGATATGACCCCGGACGGCGTCAGTGAGGTCCCTGGACGGTGTCGAGCCGTCCAGGCGCCGGTATGCTGCCGTACCCAGCCTCAGCGCAGCGGCCTGCCCGGTATCCGAGGGCGCTGGGAGCGCAGCGAGCAGAGGCGTAACTGCCGCTGCTGCGACTCCACCGAGAAATCCACGTCGTTCCACTGGTTCTGATCCCGTTGTGCCGCCCGCCAGGCCCACGAGGACGACGGGGATGTGCAGGTGAGCCGCCGCCCGTCCGAGCAGCGCCATGTCGTAAGAGCCAGCAGCGCCTCGCTTCTCCATGCGGGAGACCGCCGACTGTGAGAGGCCGATCGCCGTGCCGAGCTGGAGCTGAGTCAAGCACCGCTCTCTGCGACCCAGCTCAATCACCTTGCCATCAGTCTCCAGCCCGCGACGCCACCTGAATCTCACGCTGCCAGTCCACCAGCGCCACCCCCGCCATTCCGCGCCCGTATGCACCTGCCGCATACCCGCATGCGCATGCCGCTTACGCGATGGTCCCACAGCTGTGACCACCGGTTGACTGTCCGTCACGTCGAGCTGTGGGGAATGAGCCCGACACCGGGCCCTGGCCCCACGACGCGGCGCACCAGCCAAGGACCCATGGAGGCCACCGTGACCGTCGCCGTTGAATCCCCGACTTCGGCGGCTGCCCGCGTGCCGGCCCCGGCCACCGCTCTGCTGCGGTACCGGCCGGATTCGGCTCGTGCGGCCCGCGAACTCGTTCGACGCAAGCTCGCGGACTGGGAGCTGAACGGCCTGGCGGACGATGCCGAGGTGATCGTGTCCGAGTTGGTGACGAACGCGGCGCGGACCGGCTGTCTGACCCGCATGACGGTCGTGATCCGACGCATCACCCTCACCACTGTGCGGATCTTCGTCCGCGACGGCTCTCGTACCCTCCCGGTGCTTCTCGATGCAGGAGACGAAGAGGAATGCCACCGCGGTCTCGCCATGGTCCACCACCTCACCCGAGGGCACTGGGGCGTCACCCCAGACCAATACGGCAAGACCATCCACGCCGACCTCCGTGCCACCAGCGAGTAGCACAAACCCGCTGGACTCCGCCCGCAACGGTCCCAGGTACACCGGCTGGGCGGAAGCGGTGTCGGCTTTCCCATTCAGGCCTGACGGTGCGGGAGGTTGACCGGCTGGGCGGCTACCTGCGTGCCCTGCGAGCCGGCAACGGGTGGCAGGACACGCTGATCGACCCGATCCCCACCGTCTCCGCCGCGGGCGACGTCGTGCTGCTGTCGCCCGAGCTGGCGGGCATCACCGCTCCCTCCTACGAGAACTTCCAGGCCGGGAACGTCCTGGAACGCTCCATCCCTGACATGCTCGCCCACGCCCACCACCTGCGCTACGTGGACGAGTTCTTGACCGGCCTGGATGGCTGCGAAGCCACCTGTGAGTTCTTCGGCTTCTGCCGCGGCGCGCAGGCCGGCAACCGGTACTTCGAGAACGGCAGCTTCGACACCACGGAAACGAGCTACTGCCGAGTGTCGCGGCAAGCCCTTCTCGTCGCTTTGTCCGATACCGTCCGGGAGGAAACGGAAGCATGACCCTGCTCGAACTGCTGGAGACCACCGACGCCGACGTGATCACCGATCTGATGGGCGCGAGTACCACCGGTCCGGCCGTCGCGAAGTTCGACAACCGACCCACCTGGGCCAACAACACCCCCAAGTTCGACAACCGGCCGACCTGGGACAACTGGAACAAGAAGTAGACCCGCACACGACGCCGGGCCCGCGAACATCTCGCGGGCCCGGCCCGCAGGTAGGAGAGACCCCAGTATGGATACCCGCACCATCGGTCGCTTGCGCGTCACCCTGCCCGACTTCGCCGATGCCTACCTTTCCAACGTCACCTCGCTGGAGAGCAGCCGCAGCATCGTCCAGGACTTCCGTTACGCCGACGCCGACTTGCGCGAACTCGGCCTTGCCCACACCCGCTTTGTTACTGGCCGCATCACCAACCTGCGTGCAGCCCGCGTCCGCCTGGACGACGTCTGCGCAGACTCCATCGAGTTCGACGGCTGCGACCTCGGCACCCTGCAGTGGATCGACAGCAAGCTGTCGCGCGTTATCTTCCGCAACTGCAAGATCATGGGCGCCAACCTGACCGCCCTCAGCCTCGACAACGTCCTCTTCGAGAACTGCAAACTCGACTACTCCACCTTCGAGCAGCTCCGCGCTGCCGGCCCCGTCGCCTTCATCCGCTGTGCCCTGTCCGAAGCGACGTTCACGGCCTGCGACCTCACCCGCGTCGCCGTGGATGACTGCACGCTGCGCGCCACCGAGTTCGGTCGCGGCACCTACAGGGAGATGGACCTGCGCGGCAACGAGCTGAACGGCGTGCGCGGCGTCGCCAACCTTGCGAAGGTCGTTATCGACCGTCTGCAGCAGGCCGATCTCGCCGAGGCCCTCACTGCCGAGCTGGCGGTCATCTGGGGCGAAGACCTCCCGGACCCGGATGCGAGGGGGCGCCGGTGAGCCTCGCCATCGTAGGCGGATATCGGCTCCTCGGCGGCCGGTGCGAGATCGCCGGCGTACGCGCCGTCCACAGCCACTCTTCGTACGAAGACGGCGCTGTCGTGCCTGTAGGGCCGTGGCGCCCCATCAGCCGCGACCAGGCAGATGCCTTGGTCCCCACCGAGGCCACCCCGGATGACGTCCTGGGGGGGGGGGGGGGGGGGGGGGGGGGGGGGCGGGGACAGCGCCGCCCGAAAGAGGGGTCCC
>NZ_JBVJCO010000016.1:68735-89765 GCF_055588525.1 Kitasatospora sp. NPDC041988 | reverse complement strand
TACCCCCCCCCCCCCCCCCCCCCCCCCCCCCCCCCCCCCCCCTCCCCCCCCCCCCCCCTCCCCCCCCCCCCCCCCCCCCCCCCCCCCCCCCCCGGCAGGACGTCTCCCAGCTCGGCCGGGCCCTCTGTCCAGCCGGCGCGCTCACCACCACCCCGAACTACCGCGACGGGCGCCTGATCGGGCTCCACCTCGACAACTGGGACAAGCTGTCGTACTCGGCCAAGCACACCGGCCGGCGCCGCCTGTGTATCAACCTCGGGCCGGGCACTCGTTACCTGCTTGTGTGCGACCAGGACGCGCAGGCGATCTGCCGGACCGTCCACGCGGACTTCGCCACGTGCTACCCGCACACGGATGACCTGCGTGCCTACGTCGCCGCTGGCCACCCGCTGCGCTGCTACCGCCTTCG
The DNA here is from genome assembly GCF_055588525.1 of Kitasatospora sp. NPDC041988. Taxonomy (NCBI): domain Bacteria; kingdom Bacillati; phylum Actinomycetota; class Actinomycetes; order Kitasatosporales; family Streptomycetaceae; genus Kitasatospora; species Kitasatospora sp. NPDC041988. Next base: position 89,356 of record NZ_JBVJCO010000016.1, on the reverse strand, counting down.
CCTGGATCCCGGAGACGGCTATGTGGCCCCGACCGAGTACCTTCCGCACGACGGATCCACCGAAGGCCACCAGGAGTCCACTGCCGCATTCTGGCTCGGTCGATGGCCGCGAGCCGCGCTGGCCGGACAGAGCAGGCGCCCTCCGGGTCCGAGCAGTGGCTCCCCGAGTCCGTGCCAGAAGGTGCCGGCCCCTCGTGGGAGGGGCCGGCACGGCGCAGGGAGGACTGCTACGGCAGCGGGATGCGGACGACCTGCGGGTCGTGGTCGCTGAGCTGGGCGGGGAATTCGCTGTTGAGGTGGACGATGTCGTAGCCGTACGGCCTGGCCGCCAGCGCGCCGGAGATCAGGATGTGGTCCAGGACCTGGGAGTTGCCCTCGTAGACGTAGGTGTAGCGCTCGGTGGGGGGCAGGGTGCGGGGGAGGTCGACGAGGGAGCCGCCGGCCGTGAGCAGGTCGGTGGTGTGGGAGAACTCGAAGTCGTTGAGGTCGCCGAGCACGATGACCGAGGCGTTCGGGTCGACGGCGAGGATCTGGTCGGTGAAGGTCTTCACCACGCCGGCCTGGGCGTGCCGCTGGGTCTCGGAGGGGCGGGCGGGCTGCTGGTAGCGGCCGAAGAGGGGCTGGTCGCCGCCCTTGGAGTTGAAGTGGTTGGCGATCACGAAGACCGGCCGGCCGTTCCAGCGGAACTCGCCGGCCAGCGGCTTGCGGCTGGCGGTGAAGGCGGAGTTGCCGGGGTCGATCCGACCGGGGGAGTAGGCGAGGGCGGGCGTGCCGCCGCTGTTGACCACGGAGTTGGCGGTGGTGGGGCCGGCGCCGGGGCGGTCGGTGAAGGTCAGTCCGCGGTCGGTGCGGTAGAGGAAGACCTGGCGGATGTTGCCGCCGGGCTGCCCGCCGTCCTGGTCGTTCTGCGGGTTGATCTGGCGGTAGGAGTAGGCGGGGCCGCCGGCGGCGGTGATGGCGGTGGCGAGCTTGGCGAGGGTCTGGTCGGCGGCGACGACGCCGTTGTCGGTGGCGCCGCTGTTGTCCTGGATCTCCTCCAGCGCGACCAGGTCGGGCGAGCGGAGGTTGGTGACGATGCCGGCGGCGAGGCCGTCGTACTTGCTCTGCGGGTCGCCGGGGGCGAGGTTCTCGACGTTGAAGGTCGCGGCGGCCAGTTCGCCCGCGGCCGGTGCGGTGGTGGTCTCGGGCGCGAGGCCGCCGGGGGAGACCACCGGGGTGGCGGTGACCAGCAGTTTGAAGTTGCCGAAGGAGTAGTCGAGCACGCCGGTGGTGGCGCCGCTCAGGGTGTCGCCGACGGTGGCGGTCGGGACGGGGGCGAGGACGTCGTCGAGGATCACGCGCTCGGGGTTGGCGTCGTTGGCCTGGAGCAGGATGCCGCCCCGGGCGGTGCGGGTGGTGCTGCCCTGCGGGACGACCGGGAGCTCGCCGAACTTGGTGGTCGGGCCGGTCACGGCCGCGTTGTCGAGCTCGACGCGCATGCCTTCCAGCGACTCCCAGAAGTCGAGGCCGTCGGTGGCGGGCTGGAAGGCGCCGGCGGTCTCGACGTCGCCGCTGGTGACGCCGGAGATCACGGCGGCGGGTGGCACCCGGCCGCCGGCGCCGATCAGGGCCGGCGCGGGCAGCGGCGCGTTGTGGGCGAGGACGGTGACGCTGGGGCCGGTCAGTTCGGTGATGGTGAGGTTGGTGGTGCCGCCGGTGCCGCCCGGGCGGTACTCGCTCACCGTGCCGCCGACCGTCACGGAGTCGCCGGCCGCGACGGTGGGGGCGGACGCGGTGTAGACGTAGACGGCCTCGCTGGTGGCGGGGTCGGCGTCGGCCACCGGGTCCTGGTACCAGAAGCCGGCCGGGCCGACGGCCGTCACCACGCCGGGCACCGCGGAGACCGCGTGGCCGGCCAGCGGCGAGGTGCGGGCGGCGCCCTGGATGTCGTGTATTCGGGTGCCGCCCCCGGTGCCGCCTCCGGTGGAGGAGGAGTTGCGCGGGGCGGGCGCGGTCACGGTGAAGTCGGTCGCGTTGTTGTCGGTGTCGGTGGCGCCGTCGCCGGCCCGCAGTGCGGCGGCGGTGTTGGAGAGGCTGCCGGTGGGCGAGCCCTCGGCCGAGCCGGCGCTGCTGCCGTAGCCGACGAAGTCCCGGACGCCGGGTTGCGTGGCGCAGCCCGAACTGCACGTCAGTGCGGTGCCGTTGGTGACCAGGGCGACCTTGCCGGCGGTCGCGCTCAGGGCGAGCGTCCCGGTGGCGTCGGGGGCCGGCAGGGCCGCGCCCGTGCCGGCGCCGGCCGCCTCCTGGACGAGGTAGTACCTCCCGGGGGCGATGGTGCCGGAGAGCGTGGTCCGGGACCAGGACGAGCCGCCGGCTGAGGCGTACTGCACGGTCCAGCCGGTGACGGTGACCGGGGCGGTGCCGCGGTTGTACAGCTCGACGAAGTCGTTGGCGTACGGGGCGCCGGAGTTGCCGCCGCCGCCGTACACCTGGCTGATCACGATGTCCGGCGACACCGCCTGGGCGGTGGCGGGCGGGAGGGCGAGCAGCGCTCCCACCACCACGGCGGCGGAGGCCACCGCCAGGGTGCGGGGCCGGGCTCGGTCGGTTCGCCGCATGGGCTTTCCTCCTGATGGTCCTGACGGGCGGGCGATCTGACGGGCAGTGGATCCTCGGGCGCTGCGTGTCTAACAGCGTCACCGGTGCCATACCGCGCGCTGCGTCCGACGGCCAGACGTACAGCGGGAGAACAGTTTTCCTGGCATGTACGCACCCGGACGTTTCGTGCACCGCCGGGCCTGCCCGGTGTCGCGTCCGCCGATGGACGGAACGCGCTCCCGCGGGACTCTTGTCGGGCGGGCTACCGGTCGGTAATCCTTGCTGACACGCCGTCCAACAGAGGAGCCCCATGCCCGCCGACATCACCTTCCCGCTGCCCACCCCGCACGGACCCGGCGCGGTGACCGTCCGCTACCGGCGGCTCGGCGCTGGGAGCCCCCTCCTGCTGCTGCACGGCATCGGCCACCACTGGCAGGCCTGGGAGCCGGTGCTGCCCGCGCTCGCCGAGCGGCACGAGGTGATCGCCGTCGACCTGCCGGGGTTCGGCGCCTCGCCCGCCCTGCCGCCCGGCGTGCCGTACGGGGTGGAGGCGGTGGTCCCCGTGCTCGGCGGCCTCTGCACGGCGCTCGGGATCGAGCGGCCGCACGTCGCCGGGAACTCGCTCGGCGGGCTGCTCGCGCTCGGGCTCGGCCGGGCCGGGCTGGCCCGCTCGGTGACGGCGCTGGCGCCGGCCGGCTTCTGGACGGAGGCCGAGCGCCGCTACGCCTACACCGTGCTGGGCGGGATGCGGGTCGGCGCGCGCGTGCTGCCGCAGCCCGTGGTCGAACGGCTCGCCCGCTCCAAGGCCGGCCGGGCACTGCTCGTCTCCACCATCTACGCCCGCCCGGGCCGCCGGGACGCTGCCGCCGCGGCCGCCGAGACCGGGGCGCTGCGCGGGGCGACCGGCTTCGAACCCACCCTGGCGGCCGGCCGCGGGCTGCGCTTCACCGGGGACCTCTCCGACCTCCCGGTCACCGTCGCCTGGGGCACCCGGGACCGCATCCTGCTGCGCCGTCAGGGCGTCCGCGCGCTGCACGAGCTCGCGGACGCCCGGCTGGTCCGGCTGCCGGGCTGCGGGCACGTGCCGATGAGCGACGACCCGGAGCTGGTCGCCCGGGTGATCGCGGACACCTGCGCGCGGGTGGAGAAGGAAGCCGGGCGGGTCAGTCCGTCAGCGTGATCCGGATGGCGACCGTGCCGCGCTCACCACGCCGCAGCCGGCTGCCGAGCAGGGTGACGACGCCGAGCAGGCCGTACTTCTGGCGCAGCAGCGTCCGGTAGGCGGCGGTCCGCTCCGGCCCGAGGATCTCGGCGGTGGCCGGGTACGGCTCGCCGGTCGGCCGGCCCTTGACGTCGCAGGGGCCCACCAGGACGTCGGCGCGGTTGCGGATCCGCTTGACCTTCCAGGAGTCCGTGACGGTCCAGATGCCCAGCGCGTCGCCGTCGCGGACCACCCAGACCGGGGTGGGCACGCCGGTGCCGTCCTTCTTGTACGTGGTCACCAGCAGGTAGCTGCCGGAGGAGAGGCGGACGAGGCGTTCCAGCCGCTCCTGCGAGGCGGGGTCGGGAGTCGCGGGGTCGGGCGGCGCGGCGTTCATGACGGGAAGTCTAGGGTCTGTCGGCGCCGGCGGCCCCCGGCGGGCGGCGATCCGGCGCAGCCCGCCTCCCGGGCCTCGGCGGGGGCGCGGGCCGCGGTCGCTCGGCGCGCGCGACGGCGTCCGGGCCGAGGACAGGTCGGCGGGGCCGACGTCCGGTCGGCGCGGCCCGTCCGGTCACCGCTCCCTCCCCGTCCGGTCAGCGCGTGCGCGTGCCCCGCCGCCGGGCCGCCACCACCAGGGCCCGGACGGATCGGACGAACCGCCGCCGGCCGCGCCCGCCCACCGCCGTCGCGCCGCCCAGTGCGGTGGCCCCGGCACGGGGGAACGCGACCGGCACCGGCACGGCCTCGGCGGCCACCGGGTGGAGGCGGCGCCGGCCGCGCACCCGGCCAGCCGCCCAGAGCGCCAGCGCCCCGCACAGGGCGACGGCCGTCCAGCCGGCCGGGCCCAGCGCGTGGTGGGCCTGCCGGATCGCCTGCGGCAGCCCGCCCGAGGCCGGGGCCCCGGTGGCGGGGGCGGAGGCACCCGCCTCCTCCTCCACCAGGTGACCGACCGGCTCGACCTTGCCTGCCGCCGCGAAGCCCCAGTCCAGCAGGCTCGCCGCCTCGTCGTACACCTTGGTCTGCGACTCCGGGTGCATCACCGTCACCAGCAGCGTGCGGCCGCCGCGTTCGGCGGCCCCGGTGAAGGTGGCCCCGGCGCCCGTGGTGTAACCGTTCTTCACCCCGATCAGCCCGGGGTACTTGCCGAGCAGCCGGTCGGTGTTGGCGATGTCGAAGGCCGTGCGCTGCCCCGTCGTCTTGTCGACGGCACCCGGGAAGCGGGCGGTGCGGGTGGAGCAGTAGCTGCGGAAGTCCTTGTTGCGCAGCCCGGCCCGGGCGAACAGCGTCAGGTCGTAGGCCGAGGAGACCTGCCCGTCCTGGTCGTAACCGTCGGGGGAGACCACGTGGGTGTCCAGGGCCTGCAGGGCCTGCGCGCGGGCCTGCATCTGGGCCACGGTCTGCGCCAGCCCGCCGTTCATGTGGGCGAGGACGTGCACCGCGTCGTTGCCGGAAGCGAGGAAGACGCCCCGCCAGAGGTCCTCCACCCGGTACGGCAGGTTCTCCTTGATACCGACCAGGCTGCTGCCCGCCCCCAGGCCGGCCAGCTCGGCCGGCGCCACCTTGTGCTCCAGCGAACGGTCGAACCTGGGCAGCACGGTGTCCGCGAACAGCATCTTCAGCGTGCTGGCCGGCGGCAGCGGCAGGTGCGCGTCGCGGGCCGCCAGGATCTCCCCGGTGGCCGCGTCCGCCACCAGCCAGGAACGCCCCGTCAGCTCCGCCGGCAGCGCGGGCGCCCCGGCCAGCGGCGCCACCTGGACGGCCGGCCGGCCCAGCCGCTCGCCGCCGACCACGGCGGCCGCGTCCTGCGCGGCGGCGGCCGGCGCCGTAGCCGCGAGGACCAGCACGGCGACGGCACAGGCCGCCGCCGGCCTTCTGACGTGGCGTGACCTCTGCTGCGCCGAGCCCTGCTGCGCCGAGACCCGTTGCACCGAGCCCTGCCACGCTGACGTCCGCCGCGCTGAGATCCGCCGCGCGGAGCCTTGCCGCGTGTTCGTCTGCGGTACGGAGCTCTTCCGCGCGTTCGTCTGCGGTACGGAGCTCTGCCGCACTGACCTTGGCTGCACACGGCGAACGTACCCGCGCCGCCGTCGGGCCGCCGCGCCCGCTGCTCCGTCCGGGCCTCTCGCCGGGGTGCTCCCCCGCGCGGGGGAGCTGGTACGGTGCCGGGCATGTTCCTCCTCCGTGTCTAGGCGACCCGCCGCGACCGCGCCCCACCGCCGGGCGCGGCGCCCCGGTGTCCCCGCACACCCGCGGGTACGGCTGCGCGCCGGGCCCGCCTCCACCGAGGAACGATCCCTTGAGCCCGTTGACCCCGTCCTATCGCGCTGTCCTGCGCACCCCGCACGCCCGACGCACCTTCGCCGCCGCGCTGCTCGGCCGGCTCTCGTACGGCATGGCCCCGCTCGCCCTGCTGCTGTCCGTCCGGGACGCCACCGGCTCCTACCCGGCGGCCGGCACGGCGATGGCCCTGTTCGGGCTGACCAGCGTCCTGCTCTCGCCCGTCCGCGCCGCCTTGGTCGACCGGTACGGGCCCCGGCGCGCGCTGCCGCCGCTGGCCACGGCGTACACCGGGCTGCTCGCCCTGACCGCCGGCGTCACCTGGCGGCCGGGCGCGCCGCCGCTGCTGATCGGCGCCCTGGTGGTGGCCGCCGGCGCCTGCACCCCGCCGCTCGGGCCGGTGATGCGCACCCTCTGGCGCCGGCTGCTGCCCGACCGGGCGCTGCTCCAGCGTGCCTACAGCCTGGACACCGTCGCCGAGGAGGTGCTCTTCGTCTCCGGCCCGCTCCTGGTCGGTCTGCTGCTCGCGGTGGCCGGGCCGGTGGGGCCGGCCGCCGGGGTCGCGGTGGGCGCCGCGCTGGTGCTGGCGGGCACGCTCGCGCTGGTGTCCGCGCCGCCCGCCCGGGCGCTCGCCGGGGCCGGGGCGGTGCGGGGAGAACGGCAGGACGCCGGGCGGCCGGACGGCGGGGGAGCGCTGCGCCGGGCGGTGCTCGCCTCGGCGGCCACCGGGCTGGCGCTCGGCGCGCTGGACCTGACGGTGGCCGCCTACGCCGAACAGCGCGGGCAGGCGGGCGCGGTGGCCTGGGTGCTGGCGGCGCTCTCGGTGGGCAGCGCGGTCGGCGGCCTCGCCTACGGCGCACTCCGCTGGTCGGCCCCGCACGCGGTCAGGCTGCCGGTGCTGGCCGCCGGGCTGGGCGGCGCGCTGGCCGCTGCCGGGCTCGCGCCCAACCTTCCGGTGCTGGCCTTGGCCGTCGCCTGCGCCGGGCTCTTCGTCTCACCCGCCGTCACCACCGCCTACCTGCTCGCTGACGAGGCCGCCGCGCCGCAGGCCCGCACCCGGGCGGGGGCCTGGGTGAACACCGCCTTCAACGCCGGATCGGCGGGCGGCACCGCCGCCGTCGGCCTGCTGGTCGGCCGGGTGCCGCCGGCACTCTGCTTCGCGCTGGCGGCGGCACCCGCGCTGCTCTCGGCGCTCGCCGGGGTCGTCCGGGCCGGTGGCGCCGGGCGAAACCACGACGTTGGTGGGGTGCGGTCGCGCCGAAAGTCGGATCCCAACGCCGGGCTGCCTCTTTAGTCTCGACGGCATGAAGAACCTGCTCGGCTTCGTCAGCTTCGTCCTCGTCGTCGGAGGGATCAGCGGCCTGCTCTCGGACCACCTGTGGGGCCTGCACGTCTTCGGCTTCGTCCGCTACCTGGTGCCGGACGGCCACCGGACGGCCGGGTACGTCGTCCTGATTTTGCTCGGCGCCGCGCTGGCCGCCGGCACGAGCCGAATAGGGCGTTCGCGGGCGGAGGGCTAGCGGGCGACGGCCGCCTCCACCCCGTCCAGCAGGACGGCGAGACCGGTGCGGAACGCCTCCCGGGTCTGCGCCTCCAGGTAGTTGCCGCTGCCGTCCCCGGATTCGGGGGTGGCGCTGTCACCGCTCTCCAGGGCCGTCAGCAGCGGGAAGCGCTCCGCGAAGTCCGGTGCCAGATCGGCGAGTTGCGCGGATCTGGCGTGCCACCACTCGTCGTCGGGGATACCGGTGGCGGCCGCCGCGGTGCGGGCCTCGGCGGCCGTCCGGGCCATGCCGCGGACGAGCTGCCATAGCGCGGCGACCACGCCCCGCAGCTGCCGGGGCGTCAGCCGGGCCCCGGCGAGGATCCGCAGCACCGTCTCCATCGCGCCCAGCTCGGCCGGTCCGAGTACCGGCCGGGCCTGGGAGATCTGGAGCACCCACGGGTGGCGCAGGTAGCAGGTGAACGCGTCCTCGGCCCAGGCGGTGGCGGCGGGCCGCCAGCCGGCGGTGAGGTCGTAGGCGGTGGGCAGCTCGGCGAGCACCCGGTCGTGCATCAGGTCGAGCAGCTCGCCCTTGCCCGGGACGTAGGTGTAGAGCGCCATGGCCGTGCGGCCGAGCCGCTCGCCGACCGCGCGCATGGAGAGCGCGGCCATGCCCTCGGCGTCCGCCACCGCGATGCCGGCGGTCACGATCGCGTCCACGCTCAGCCCGGGCTTGGGGCCGCTGCGCGCGGGGCGGGGGCGGTCCGGCGCGCCCCAGAGCAGGGCCATCGAGCGGTGGGCATCGCCCTGTCCGGCGAAGACGGTCACGGAGACAACTCCTTATGGCGTAAAATATCCTGCCCGGGATAATTCTTTATGTCGTAAGGCTACCAGCGGAGCCGAAACCGGAGGCGCCGACCGTGCAGCTTCCCGTCCACATTCGTCCAGGTCATCGAGGTCGAGCGGATCACCCCGCGAATGGCTGTGGATGCGCAGCCTCACCCTCTGCCGCCGGCCCGGCACCCGGGTGGTCGAGATCGACTTCGTGCTGCACGGCGGCGCCGGCCCAGCGAGCGCCTGGGCCGGAGGGGTGGCTGGTGGCGATCGGTGGCGATCGGTGGATTTCGAGGCCGTCCGCCTGGGCAGGGTGGATAGCGAACGGTCGGACGCCATCCGGCCGGTGATGAACCATGACGGACCACGACGGGCCGTGGGGGACCACTGCGGGCCGTGACGGCCGCGACGGGCCATCAGGGCAGTGACGATGACGAACCGAGGAGCAGGGGTGGGCGACGTGACCACACAGACGGACCGCAGGTACGGCGAGATCAGGCACCGCGACATCGAAGTGAACGGAGTCCGGCTGCACCTCGCCGAGCAGGGCGAGGGTCCGCTCGTCCTGCTGCTGCACGGTTTCCCGGAGAGCTGGTACTCCTGGCGCCACCAGTTCGCCCCGCTCGTCGCGGCCGGCTACCGGGTGGTCGCCCCCGACCAGCGCGGCTACGCCCGCAGCGAGCAGCCGACGGCCGTCGACGCCTACACCCTGCTCCACCTGGTCGGCGACGTCACCGCGCTGATCGGCGCGCTCGGCGGTGGGCCGGCCGTGGTGGTCGGCCACGACTGGGGTGCGCCGGTCGCCTGGTCCACCGCCGCGCTCCGCCCCGACCTGGTGCGCGGCGTGGCCGGGCTGAGCGTCCCGCCGTTGCCGGTCTCCGGGCTGACGCCGCTGGCGCAGTCCCGGGAGCGGTTCGGCGAAGGCTTCTACCAGAACTACTTCCAGCAGCCCGGCGTCGCCGACGCCGAACTCGCCCACGACCTGCACTCCTCCTTCCGTCGCGTCCTGTTCAGCGGCTCCGGCGACCGCCCGGGCGCCGACCGCCCGCGCGCCTGGGTCGTTCCCGAGGGGCGCACCCTGCTGGACACCGTCCCCGACCCGGAGAAGCTGCCCGACTGGCTCACCGAGGACGACATCGAGGCCTTCGCCGCCGACTACGCCGGCCACGGCGAGCGCGCTTTCACCGGCCCGCTCAACTGGTACCGGAACATCGACCGCAACAACGAGCTGCTCGCCGCCTTCGCGGGGCTCCGCATCGAGGTACCCGCGCTCTACGTGGCCGGGGACCGGGACATGGTGACGGCGCTGGTCGGTCCGGACGCGCTCCGGCACCTGCTGGAGCGGAACACGCCCAAGCTGCACCGGCACGTCACCCTTCCCGGCGCCGGCCACTGGACGCAGCAGGAGCGCCCGGCCGAGGTCACCGCCGCCCTGCTGGACTTCCTCCGGCACCTGGACGGCTGAACCTCCGCGCCCGATTGCCGGTCTGATGATCCATCAGACCGGCAGTAGCCGGGCGATCAGCTCACCGAGCCGACGGGCGTTGCGGCAGGAGTGCATCTCCACCGCCTCCGCGTAGGCGAGCGCCGCCGAGTCGCCGGAGCCCCACAGCGCGGGCTGCTCCGGGTTGAGCCAGTACACCCGGCGGGCCCGCGCGGCGATCAGGCGCAGCGCGGGCACGTTCGGGTCGCGGTGGTTGTTGCGGGCATCGCCGAGGATCAGCACGCTGGTGCGCGGGCCGACCGCGTCCAGGTGGTGCTCGGCGAACCCACCCAGGGCCGAGCCGTAGTCGCTGTTGCCGTGGTGGCCCATCACCTTGGCCTCGGTGAGGATGCGCCGGGCGAGGACGGCGGGGTCGGCGCCGTCGCCGCTCCCGGCCAGCAGCCCGGTCACCTCGGCGGTGCGGTTGACGAAGGCGAACACCCGGACCTTGCTGAACTGGTCGCTCATCGCCCGCACCAGCAGCATGGTGAAGTCGGCGAAGCCTGCCACCGAACCGGAGATGTCGCAGAGCAGCACGATCTCGGGCCGGGCCGGCCGGCGCAGGCGGTACGCCGGGCGCAGCGGTACGCCGCCGGTGGAGAGCGAGCGGCGCAGGGTGCGGCGCAGGTCGATCTGCCCGCGGGCGGCCCGGCGCCGCCGCGCTGCCAGCCGGGTGGCCAGCTTGCGGGCCAAGGGATGCACGGTGCGGCGCAGTTCGGCGAGCTGGTCACGGCCGGCCGCGAGGAAGTCGATCCGGTCGGCGCTGGGTGCGACGGCGCGTTCGGCGATCCGCTCGGTGCCGCGCAGCTCGGCGACCCGGCGGCGGGCCTCGGTGCCGACCATGGCGCGGAAGCCCTGGATGCGGCGGCGGATCTCGTCGGCGAGGAGGCGGTCGGAGACGTCGGCCGGGGTGCCGGGGGTGCCGGGGGCGGCGTTCGCGGTCGAGCCGTCGCGCAGCGCCGCCAGGACGCGGGCCAGCAGGGTCTCGGGCGCGAGCCGGCCGAGGGTCTGGTGGGCGGACCAACCGTCCGAGCCGGGGACCGAGCCGACGCCGAACCGGCCGAAGGCGGCCACCGCCTCGCCGGCCAGGCGGGCCTGCGCCGCCCGGTCGTCGGCGGCCAGCGCGGCGGCCAAACGCTCGCGCAGCTGCTCGCGGACGGCCTCCGGGGTGGCCGCGTCGTCCTCCGCCGAGCCGTCCCGGGCGGCCTCGGGGGCGCCGACGCCGAGCGGGAAGTACAGGTCGAACGTGGCGTCGTAGACGCCGCGCTGCCCCTCGGAGCGGAGCAGCGCGGCGGCCAGCCCGGCCCGTAGCTGCTCCCGGTCGGCGAGGCCGAGGACGTCGGCCACGGCGGCCGCGTCCACTGTCTCGGCCGGGCCGATCCGCAGTCCGTGGCCGCGCAGGGCCCGGACCAGGCCGGTCAGCCGGGCGGCGAGGTCGGTGGCACCGGCCTGGGTGGTACCGGCCTCCGTGGTACCGGTGTGGGACGTACCGGCGCCCGCTGTGCCGGTGCCCGCTGTGCCGGTGGCCGCTGTGCCGGTGGCCGCCGCACCTGCTCCGGTCGGGACGCTCATGCCAGGGTGAGCTTCTGCGTGGCCTTCAGCACGTCGTCCTGGTGCTTAAGGATCACTCCGAGGGTGTCGCGGACGACCGCCTCGTCCAGGGTGTCCGAGCCGAGCGCGAGCAGCGTGCGGGCCCAGTCGATGGTCTCGGCCACCGACGGCGCCTTGCGCAGCTCCATCGCCCGCAGCGCGCCGACCACGCGCACCAGCGACCCGGCCAGTGTGGCGTCCAGGCCGGGAACCTTCAGGCGGACGATCCGGCGCTCCAACTCGGCGTCCGGGTAGTCGAGATGGAGGAAGAGGCAGCGGCGACGCAGCGCCTCGGACAGCTCGCGGGTGGCGTTGGAGGTGAGCAGCACGAAGGGGCGCCGGGTCGCCGCGATGGTGCCCAGCTCCGGGACGGTGACCTGGAAGTCGCTGAGCACCTCCAGCAGCAGCGCCTCCACCTCGACGTCGGCCTTGTCCATCTCGTCGATCAGCAGCACGGTCGGCTCATCGCCGCGGATGGCGGTGAGCAGCGGGCGGGTGAGCAGGAACTCCTCGCCGAAGATGTCGGTGCGGGCCTGGTCCCAGCCCTCGTCCCGGCCGGCGGTGATCCGCAGCAGCTGCTTGGCGTGGTTCCACTCGTAGAGGGCCCGGGCCTCGTCGATGCCCTCGTAGCACTGCAGCCGGACCAGTCGCGCCCGGCCGATCTCGGCGACCGCCTTGGCCAGCTCGGTCTTGCCGACCCCGGCCGGGCCCTCGACGAGCAGCGGCTTGCCCAGTCGGTCGGCGAGGAAGACGGTGGTGGCCACCGCGGTGGAGGCCAGGTAGCCGACCTCGGCCAGCTTGGCGGCGGCATCCGCCGCCGACTCGAAGAACCCGGTGCCGTCGCCGCCCATGTGCTCCACTCCCCGTCGATCGCCCTGCCGGTGCGCCTGTGGTCCGCACCTTACCGGCCGGTCACTTCGCTGTCCCGGGTGGCCGGGGGCTCGACGCGTGGCGAGGCGTTCCGACGTGGCGGGCGACGAGTGGCGAGCGGCGAGCGGTCCCGAAGGGTGCCGCTCGACGCCCGCCACTCCACCTGTCTACTGCCGCCCGCGGGGCGTCAGTTGACGTAGATGTGCGGGCTGCCGGCGACCGAGCTGTCGATGACCGGTCCGTAGGTGGCGGAGAAGTAGCCGGTGGCGAAGCAGGTGCTGGGGCCGGAGACCTTGGCGAACGGCTGGGCGGCGAAGCCGATGGTCTGTCCGGTGTTGTTGGTGGTGCCGGAGATGCTACCGGGGGCGCGGTAGATGCAGGTTGTGGTGCCGAGGATGGTGTTCAGCACCACCGTGGTCTGCAGCGGACCGGCGGCGCCCGGGCCGAGGGTGACGGGGTTGCCGGCGGCGTCGCTCACCGAGTTGGTGTAGGGCAGGTTGTTGACGGTGATGCTCTGCACGGAGATGACGCCGATGACGTTGGCGGTGCAGGAGCCGAAGGTGTGGCTGTTGAGCTGCTCGACGGCCACGCCCGGCGCAGCGGGGTTGCCGGTCACGGTCGCGGAGAACGAGGAGGCGGCACACTTGATGCCGCTCGTCCCGGTCGCGCTGGAGTAGAAGGTGGCGTTGCCGCCGGGGGCCAGGTTGGCGGTGAGGACGTCGCCGACGGCGACGGCGGTGCCGCCGGCGCTGCCGTAGGTCAGCACGGCGGGGCCGGCGGCCTGGGCGGGGGTGACGGCGGCGGTGGCCAGGGCGATGGCGGCGAGGGCCGCGGCGCCGAGGGTGCGGCGGATGCGCATGGGAGTGCCTCTCTCCGTACGGAGTTGGGTGGGGGAGCCCGCGGAGGTCGCGCGGAGGTACGTGCGGCGCGATGGCGCCGGGGTACCGCGGTGGACACGGCGGGATGGCGCAGGGTTGTCGCGGTGGACGCGGCGGGGCGGGTGCCGGTGGGCGCGTGATGGCGCGTGCCGGCACGTCGGCGGTGCATGTGGGGGAAGGTGCGTCCGGTGGTGCGGCGGGCCCGGCGCCACGGGCCCGCCCGTACGGCGGGAAGGTGCAGGGAGTGCGTGGGGTGCATGTCGGCGGCTGCCACCGCCGCATGCGTTTCGCCATACTGAACAGTCGGAACGCGTGAAGGCCTCCGGCGGCTGCTCGCCGTCAATGGGAAACCTGCGAGTGTTGTAAACCAGCCCTTGCGTCAATGTCAAGACAGAGCACAGGAGTTGGCGATGAATCCGGATGCCCTCCAAGGCGCCGAGGCGCTGCTGCTGCCGGGCGCGCGCACCGGCCGCGACCCGGCCCGCTCGATCAAGCGCGGCCCGAGCCGGCTGCCGCCCGAGGCGGTCGCGGCCACCCAGCGCGAGCGGCTGCTCGACGGCCTGGTCCACACCGTGGCCCAACACGGGTACCAGCACGCCACGGTGAGCGACATCTGTCGCGCGGCGGGTGTGACCAGGCCGGTCTTCTACGAGCTGTTCAGCGGCAAGGAGGATGCCTTCCTGGCCGCCCACCGGCACGGTACCGGGGTGGTGATGCGCCGGATGGCGGCCGCGTTCGCGGCGGCACCGGACTGGTGCACCGGCATCCGAGAGGCCCTGCGCGCGCTGCTCGGGCTGCTGGCGGGCGTCCCGGCGTTCGCCACCATGGCGGTGATCGAGATCGAGGCCGTCGGCCCGGCGGGGCGCCGTGAGATCACCCAACTCCTCACCCGTTTCCGGGCGTTCTTTGCCGAGGTGCCCGAGCCGCCGGGCACTGTCACGGCGGACGCGCTGGTGGATGCGGTGGTCGGCGGCGTCTACCGCACCCTCCACCGGGCGGTCGATGCCGGTCGCACCGATCAACTACCAGAGTTGCTCCCGGCGTTGAGCCTCTTCTGCCTGGCGCCATTCCTCGGCCCAGCGGAGGCGGAGCGGCGGCTTTCGACGGTGCCGCACCAGGGTTGACGTACCGTCAGACAAGTGAACGGTGATCCTTCGTGCACCCGTATTGACCCGCCGGATACCGGGCAGTAGCTTCCCAGTTACCGACTGCGGTCCGACCGGCCCGCCCCGCTGCCGAGGGGCGGGCCACCGGCCGGGCCGCAGAACGCTGTCCGCGCCAGGGCAACGTGCCAGTGCCTGCACATCCCCCACCACCCGAGGGAGCACACATGGCCACGTCCGAGGACGCCGCCCCCACGCCCGACGCCACCGGGGCACCCACCGGGACGAAAGGGAGGGTCCGGCTGCGGCGCACCGCGCTGATGGCCGTCCCCGCCGTCGCCGCCGGCGCCGTCCTGATGACCCTCACGGCACAGGGCGTGCTCGCCGCCCAGTTCGCCATATCGGGAATGCCGTTCACCGTCACCGCCGACAGCCTGGACGGCGTCGGCTTCGAGCAGTTCGGCAGCCTGGACCACATGATCGACGGCAGCCCGAACGCCGGCGACACCGGCGGCCAGGTGCTGGTCGCCGTCTCGGCGATCAAGCAGGCCGAGCTGACCAAACTCTGCCAGAGCGTCGACCTCGGCGGCATCAACCTGCTGATCAAGGCCGGCGACGGAGGCACCCCCGTCACCGCCACCGACCTCACCACCGACTCCGACCTGCTCTCCGGCGACGCCTCGTTCAAGAACATCGAGATCGGCGGCGACGCCAGCACGTATACCAAGGCCGGTGTGAAGGGCCTGCCGGGCGTCTTCGGGCAGCAGGCCGACACCGTCACCATCAAGAACCTGCGGCAGCACAACTACGCCACCACCGCGGGGGCGTTCAAGCTGCCCAACCTGCGGCTGAGCTTCAGCTCGGAGGGCTGCTGACGGTGGCCGATCCCGTACCCGACGCCGAAGCCGGTACCGCCGGGCCCGGGCAGTCCGAAGCCGGTACCGCCGGGCCCGGGCAGTCCGAAGCGTCTGGGGTGCCCGAAGCATCCGGGGCGCCCGCGGAGCGGGCTCCCGTGGCGGCGCGCGACGCCCGGGGTTGGCACGGCTGGCGGGGCCGGCGGCCCTTCTGGGGCGGTCTGCTGGTACTGCTGGGCGGCGCCGAGATCCTCTTCACCCTGCGGGCCCCGCTGCCCGTCGTCCTGCACATCGGGATGCAGGGGCTGGCCGGCTACCTGGTACCGGCGGTGATGGTGATCTGCGGCGTGCTGATCCTGCTCAACCCCGCCCAGCGGCTGTTCTACTCGATCCTCGCCGTACTCACCTCGCTTGCCAGCTGGATCACCTCCAACCTGGGCGGCTTCCTGATCGGCATGATCCTCGGAGTGCTGGGCGCCTGCCTCGCCTTCGGGTGGCTGCCCGACCAGCCTCCACGCCGCCGCAGGCTGCGCCGCCCACCCCGCGGCAAGGCCGCCGGACCGGCCGGAGCGTGAGCCGGCTCCGGGCCTGACGCGGCGCCCCGCCCCCGGCGACGGGAGAGCACCCGGGGGCGGGGCGTCCGCGATCTGATCGTCCGCGCCCGGATCCGGCCGGGCGGCCCGATCGTGCTGGTGCCCGTCCTAGGCGAACCGGTTGAACAGCGAGGCCGACGAGGTGCCCAGAATGGTGGTCACCCGGACGTCGACGACACCGGTCCCTTCGGGCGCGTAGCAGGTGATCTGCGTGCCGCCCCCGTTGACGGTGAATTTCTCGCACGGGATGGTGCCGAAGCCGACCACGGTTTGTCATGACTGCTCTGCTCCTCGGGCACGGAGAATACGGCCTCAGGGCCCTCGAAGTGCCTTGTGGGCGCCGTAAGCTTCGATGAAGCCCTGAATCGCCTGCAGGTTGTCGGCGAAGGAGGTGGATCGCCATTTCGACTTGCTGCCGTCACGGTGGTCGAGATCGATCCACGCGGAGAGAGTCACGAGAGAACTGTCGGAGAAGCTACGGCCGTTCACCTGTAGCGTTATCCCGGTCAGATCGTAGAAATCGACGATCGTCAGCGGCTTGCCTTCGTCGATGTACTCGATGGCGCCGGCAGGAGTGATGACCAGCAGCGGGGCCGGATCATGCGATGTCCCGTGCAGGAAGCCGGAGAACTTCCCTCGTGTCCTGGTGAAGACCTGCCAGTTCACCGGTACCGGACCTTGGCGCGCCTGAGCGAGGATCGTTCGCGGATCGGTCATGTCGTCCCCGGTGCTTGCCGCCGCCGGCCGGCGACAAGCACTGCACCGCGCGCGCCGGCGCCGAGGACTTCACGTGCTGCAGTCATCTCCTGACCTCCCGCCCAAGGCGTCCCCCACTCGACCCTGCACCGTTCGTGCGCCGATTGCATCCCGGGGCGGGATCTCGACGCCCAGGGCCGCTGGGCCAGAGCCCTCGGGGCGCGGAGTCACGAACCGGCCAGGAGGCCAGGGAGTGTCTCCCTGGCCTCCTGACGGCCTGCGGCGAGGGATCGGAGAACGCCCCACCCGGGGCGGGGCGCCGTTCCGACCGGAGGGGGCTCAGATCGTCGAGGCGTCGATCACGAAGCGGTAGCGCACGTCGCTCGCCAGGACCCGGGCGTAGGCCTCGTTGATCCGGTCGGCGCTGATCAGCTCGATCTCGGCGCCGATTCCGTGTTCGGCGCAGAAGTCCAGCATCTCCTGGGTCTCCGGCAGCCCGCCGATCATGGAGCCGGACAGGGACTTCCGCCCGACCAGCAGCGCGTGCGCGTTCACCGTGACCGGCTTCTCGGGGGCCCCGACCTGGACCATCGTGCCGCCGGTCCTCAGCAGGCCGAGGTAGGCGCTCAGGTCCAGGTCGGCCGAGACGGTGTTGACGATCAGGTCGAAGGTGCCGGCCAGCTCGGTGAAGGTGGCCGGGTCGGAGGTGGCACGGTAGTCGTCCGCGCCGAGCCGCAGGCCGTCCTCCCGCTTGCGCAGCGACTGGCTGAGCACGGTGACCTCGGCGCCCTTGGCGTGCGCGATCTTCACGCCCATGTGCCCGAGGCCGCCGAGGCCGACGATCGCGACCTTCTTGCCCGGTCCGGCGCCCCAGTGGGTGAGCGGCGAGTAGAGCGTGATGCCGGCGCAGAGCAGCGGCGCGGCCACGTCCAGCGACAGCGCGTCCGGGATGCGCAGCGCGTACCCCTCGTCCACCACCAGCTGCGTCGAGTAGCCGCCGTACGTCGGCTCGCCGTCGCGGCCCAGGCCGTTGTAGGTGAAGACCGTGCCCGTGGTGCCGGTGCAGTACTGCTGGAGCCCGGCCAGGCAGTTGTCGCACTCCCGGCAGGAGTCGACGAAGCAGCCGACCCCGACCCGGTCGCCGACCGTCCAGCGGGTCACGCCCGGGCCGACCTCGGCGACTACACCGGCGATCTCGTGGCCCGGCACCATCGGGAAGATGCCGTCGCCCCAGTCCTCGCCGACCTGGTGGATGTCGGAGTGGCAGATGCCCGCGAAGCGGACGTCGATCAGGATGTCGTGCTCGCCCAGCGCCCGGCGCGGGATGGTGGTCTTCTCCAGCGGCGCCTTCGGGGCGGGGGCGGCGTACGCGGAGACGCTCCGCGGCCGGCTGGTGCCCGTCGTGTTCGTGGTGTCCGTCGTCGTCGTGTTCGTCATGTGCATCAGCCTGCGCCGGGCCGATCGGGGTAACCAGATCAGAGCTTGTCGTACGCACGCCCAACGTACGACTGGCAGGCTCACCCTCATACTGGGCCGCATGGACCAGCGCACCGAACTCAGCGAATTCCTCCGGTCGCGGCGGGCCCGGCTGCGCCCCGAGGATGTCGGCCTGCCCGACCACGGCACCCGCCGCCGCGTCCCCGGGCTGCGCCGGGAGGAGCTGGCGCAGCTGGCGGGTGTGAGCACGGCCTACTACATCCGGCTCGAGCAGGGCCACGGCGAGTCCGTCTCCGCCGCAGTGCTGGACTCGATCGCCCGCGCCCTGCGGCTCACCCCGGCCGAACGCGAGCACCTCCAGCGGATCACCAAGCCCGCCCGCCGCCGGACCGGGCGCGCCGGGGCCGCCCGCCCGCAGCAGGTCCGGCCGGCCTTGCAGCAGCTGCTCGACGCGATGGAGGGCGTCCCCGCCTACGTGCTCGGACGGCGACTGGACATCATCGGCTGGAACCGGCTCGGCAACGCCCTGCTCGGCGACTTCTCCGCGATGGCGCCCGAGCAGCGCAACATGGCCTGGCACGTCTTCCTCGACCCGGCCGCGCGCGAGCTGTACGACGACTGGGAGGGCAAGGCCACCGACGTGGTCGGCATCCTGCGGCTGGACGCCGGGCGTGACCCCGACGACCCCCGGCTTACCTCGCTGATCGGTGAACTCTCCCTCAAGAGCGCCGACTTCCGCCGGCTCTGGGCCGCGCACGACATCCGCGACAAGGGACACGGCACCAAGGAACTGCACCACCCGGTGGTCGGCCGGCTCACCCTGCGGTACGAGACGCTTCGCCCGGCCGGCGATCCCGACCAGGTGCTGGTCACCTACCACGCCGAGCCCGGCACCACCTCGGCCGAATCGCTCCGGCTGCTGGCCAGTTGGGCGGCGACCGATACGGCGATCGACGCGTCGACCGATGCGGAGACCTCGACGTCGACCGATGCGCCGACCGGCCCGTCGGCCTCGGCTGCGGGGGCGGCGGGCCGGAAGTCCTCTCCGGAGACGTCCCGTTAGTCCGGTGGTCCCGGTCCGGCCGGGCCCACCGGCCCTGTCCCGGCGCTCCCGCCCGGCCGTTTACTGGGCCTGTCGCCGTCCGGCCCGCCCCTGCCCGGACGCGGTCGCAGCCCCGCCGATCAGGTGAACGTACGTTGAACAGTCGGTATCTGACGGATGGTTAGGCTTCCGTTCCATGGAGATCGCCAGCACCGGCACCGAGTACGACCGGCTGATCGCGCGCCACCACGCGATGCGCCTGCGCCGCCAGATCCTCGCGCCGGCACCATCGTCGGCCGGTACGTCCCGCCTCGGCGCGTCCCGGCTCGGCGCGTGGCACTCCGGTCCGCACCACGACGGCGTGCCCTGCGACAGCCCGCGCAACGACGGCTCTACCGGGCCGGCGAGTACGGCGCCGTCGAGCACCGGCTGCTGCCGCACTCCTGGCGCCGGTACCCGATGGGCCGCGAACCGCGCCCGGACAACGAGTTGGAGCTTCATGTGCGCCGCACCGGCCCCGGCGGCGTCAGTGCGGCGCTGGTCGACCGCACCGCCGTCGGCGACTGGCTGCGGCTCGGCCCGCCGCGCGGCACGCTCCTGCCCGAGGACGACGGCGGCGACCACCCGCAGGCCGCGCTGACCGGCAGGCCGTGGTGACCGCAGGCCGTGGTGACCGCCGCCTGCCGGTGACCGGGCGCGCCGGGGCCGGTGCGGGCGGGGCCTGCCCAGGGCGTGTCCGGCAGTCGCCGCGCGCATGCGCCGGGAACCGTCGGACACGCCCCGGCCGGGCGAGCCGGTCAGACTCGCACGGTGAGCCAGGCGCCGAGGCCGCTGCACCCGCGTGCGTCGTACGTGGTGCTGCGGTAGCCGGCCGGGATCGGCGAGTACGGGCAGGTCCAGATCCCGTTCCGGACCAGCTGGTGGTACCAGGCGCCGACGCCGCTGCACCCCTTGGTGTCGAAGTTCGTCAGGACGTACCCGGGGACGATCGGCGAGCCCCCGCAGGTCCAGATCCCGTCCCGCACCGGCTGCTGGAACCAGGCGCCGTAGCCGTTGCAGCCTCGGATGTCGAACATCGTGATGACGTAGCCCGGGGGGACGGCCACGCCGGGGCAGGTCCACCCGCCCACCGAGGCCGCGGCGGCGGGCGCGGCTGCCGCCGCCGGAGCGCCGGCCGCCACCGGCGAGGAGGCCGCGGCGGGTATGGCAGCCGTGGCGGGTACGGCAGCCGTGGGGACGGCGGCGGGAGCGGCGGCGACGGCCGCTCCGGCCGAGGTGCCCGTGATCGCGGCCGCGAGCAGCGCGACCACGGCGGCCGTACGGGCGATCCACCCGAGGGCGGTGCCCGTCCGTGAGCGGTCGCTCGTCTGACGGAGGGTCAAGGTCATGGCACACCAGTCCAATCGGTAGTCCTCCCCCGGCGCGTTCCGGCGGCGGGGGAGGCGGGTCAGCGGGGGACTGGTCGCACCCTAGTGGGCCCGGACGGCGGAGGACGGGCGACGGCCGAAAGGCCGGCCAACATGACCGGAAAGCCACCCGGGCATGCCTGCGGCGGGGGGGGGGGGGGGGGGGGGGGGGGGGGGGGGGGCCAGGGGGGGGGGGGGGGGGGGGGGGGGGGGGGGGGGGGGGGGGGGGGGGGGGGGGAGGCCACACGCGAGGTGGGTTGATTATTGGCTGTTTTTGTGCCTAGGGTGGGGTCTCTACGT
>NZ_JBVJCO010000016.1:2816-68725 GCF_055588525.1 Kitasatospora sp. NPDC041988 | reverse complement strand
AGCGCGGCCCCCCCTCCCTTGCCCTCCCCCCCCCCCCCCCCTCCCCCCCCCCCCCCCCCGCGGGCGGGGCTGACGGGTCAGCGGTAGCAGTACGAGTCCGAGGAGGCGTCCCCGCCCGCCAGGTGGGTCTGGTGCACCCGCAGGCCCCGGAACTCGTCCCCGTGCGGGTAGAACCGCTCGTCGACGGTGAGCCCGCCGGACTCCGTGTCGGCGTCCAGCTTGATGATCCACGGCTCGATGCCGTCCGGGTAGAACTGGTCGTCCCAGGCGCCGTACAGCGAGTTGGTGAGGTAGAGCCGCCGCCCGTCCCGGCTGATCTCGACCATCTGCGGCGCCCCGCTCAGCGGACGCCCCGGCTCGGCCGGGTGCGGAGTCTTCGCGACCACCCCGCCGAGCCGCACCGAGCCGGCCAGGCGCGGGTGGAACGGGTCGGACACGTCGTACTGGAACAGCTCCCCGGTGCCCCAGGCCGACACGTACAGCCAGCGGTCGTCCACCGACAGGTTGATGTCCGTCACCAGCGGCGGCACCGCCCCGAACGGTTGCAGGGCCGGCGGCAGGTCCTCCGTCTTCGCCGGCTCGGCCGGTATCTCGATGACCTTGCGCGCGGTGAACGCCGCGCCGTCCCGGTGCCAGAGCCAGACCGAGGCGGAGAGGTCCTCGACGTTGGTGACCACGCCGACGAACCCCCACTCGGCCTGCGGGTCGTGCGCCGGCCGCAGCTCCAGCACCATCTGGTACTGGTCGCCGAGGTCGATCCGCTGGAGATGCCGCCCCGAGTCCAGCTCCCAGAAGTGCAGCGCGTGCCCGTACTTGCGGCCCAGCAGCAGCTCCGGCACCACCCCGTCCTCGACCATCCAGGGCGTGCCCCACTCGCTGGTCACACCCACGTTGGTACCCAGGTGCCACCAGACGTCGTAGGCGAAGTGCTGCGGCCCTCGCTCGGTCTCCCACGCGCGCAGCACGTCGAAGGTGGTGTGGTCGAGCAGCGCCACCCCGCCCGGCCCGTCGGTGCCGTCGCCGCTGCCGAGGCAGGACAGGAAGACGCCGTCCGGCCCGCAGTGCAGGGTGTGCGGCCGCGAGTACCCGGCCTTGGTCGCCAGCTCCTCGGCCGACACCGTCTTCACCAGCTTCGGCCGCACCGGGTCCGGCCGGGTGTCCATCACGTGCAGCCGCGAGGACCGCAGCCCCGGCAGCAGCAGGAACCGCCGCTCCGGGTTCTCGTGGCAGGCGTGCGCCAGCGCGCTGGAGCAGGCGTTCCAGCCGAAGTGGTGCAGCTCGTCGCCCAGGCCCGGCAGCTCGGCGAAGTTGAGCACCCGCCCGTAGGTCGGCGACGCCGGATCGGTGTCGACGGTGAGCAGCGCGTCCGGCCGCTGCGCCGCCCGGTCGAACCCGGCCACGTACGCCAGCCTCTCCGGCGGCGCGGCGATCGCCTCGGCGGGCGTGCGGTAGAGGGACGGGTCGCTGTGGCCGGCCTGCGGATCGTGCCCGTGCGGCATGCTGACTCCTCAACTCGCTTCATTGACAAGGGGAGTGACTGTGGCCCGGGTAGCGTTCCACAGAACCACCGGCGCACAGCAGGCGCACAGGGAGCGGGGGAGGCCCGCGGCACGACGGCGGAACCGCCCCGACCGTGCTGCCGCGATCCCGGCTACCGGCCGGTATCGTCGGTCGTCCGGATCGGTGGTTCCTGCCGGGCAGGCAGGTCAGAGCAGAGGGACGGGTGCGGGCGGGCATGGAATCGGGCATGGAATTCCGAGAAGACATCCTGGGAGCCCCCTACGAGGCGGTCGAGCTTCCGCTCGCCCCCGACGAGGAGGGCGCCGTCAGCGCCACCCTCGTCCGGCGGCTGGTCCCGGGCAGCGACCGCGCCGTGCTGTACGTCCACGGCTACGTCGACTACTTCTTCCAGACCCACCTCGCCGACCACTACGTCGAGCGCGGCTACTCCTTCTACGCGCTCGACCTGCGCAAGTACGGCCGCTCGCTGCGCCCGCACCACTCCCCGAACTTCATCCGCGACCTCGCCGCCTACGACGAGGAGCTGGACGCGGCCGTCCGGATCATCCGCGAGCAGGACGGCCACCGGCAGCTGCTGGTCAACGGCCACTCCACCGGCGGCCTGGTCACCGCGCTCTGGGCCGGCCGGCGCGCCGGGCAAGGCGTCGTCGACGGGCTCTTCCTCAACAGCCCGTTCCTCTCCATGCCCGCCGCCCCGGCCGTCCGCGCCCTCGGCGCCCCCGCACTGGACGCCCTCGGCCGCTTCGCCGGCACCCGCAAGCTCCCCTCCACCCTCAACCCGCACTACGTGCACAGCCTGCACCGGGACCACCGCGGCGAGTGGGACTTCGACCTCACCCTCAAGCCCGCCGACGGCTTCCCGCTCTACGCCGGCTGGCTCGCCGCCATCCAGCGCGGCCAGCGCCAGGCCCGGCGGGGCCTGGGCATCGACGTCCCCGTCCTGCTGATGGCCTCCACCGCCTCGATCTCCACCACCAAGTGGCAGGCCGCCCTGCACCACGCCGACGCCGTGCTGCGCGCCGACGACATCGCCGCCGTCGGCCCGCGCCTGGGCCGGCACGTCACCATCGTCCGGATCAAGGACGGCGTGCACGACCTCGTCCTCTCCCGGCCGGAGGCGCGCGCCCAGTTCTTCACCGAGCTCGACCGCTGGCTCACCGCCTACCTGCCGGCGCCGGTGGCGGAGTGAACGCCGAGGAGCCCGTCCCGGTCGCGCGGAAGACCGACCTCGGGCTGGCCCGGCTGATGCCCGACCTCGACCGCGACGGCGGCTGGCTGCTCACCCTGGACGACACCCCGCAGTCGTACGTCGACCTGGGCGACCCCACCCACCTGGAGTTCGAGTACACCCGGCGGATCGGCCACCTCGTGGACGCCGTCGCCCCCGCCGGGCAACCGCTCGACGCGCTCCACCTCGGCGGCGGCGCGCTCACCATGCCCCGCTACCTGGCCGCCACCCGCCCCGGCTCGCGGCAGCACGTGGTCGAGGTCGACGGGCCGCTGCTCGACCTGGTGGCCGAGCACCTGCCCTGGCAGGGGCCCGGCGCCGACATCACCGCGGTGGTCGGCGACGCGCGGGCCGCGCTGGCGGCCGTCCCGGCCGGCTCGCTGGACCTCGTCGTCGCCGACGTCTTCCACGGCTCGCGCACCCCCGCACACCTCACCTCGGTGGAGTTCCTACGGCTGGCCGCCACCGCGCTGCGCCCCGGCGGCTGCTACGCCGCCAACCTCGCCGACGGACCGCCGCTCGCCTTCGCCCGCGCCCAGGCGGCGACCCTGCGCGCCGTCTTCCCGGAGGTCTGCCTGATCGCCGAGGCCCCGGTGCTGCGAGGGCGCCGGTACGGCAACATCCTGCTGGCCGGCTCGGCGGGCCCGCTGCCGGCCGCGGACCTGGCGCGCCGCCTGGCCGCCGACATCTTCCCCGCGCGGCTGACGGACGGCGCCGACCTGGCGGCGTTCTGCGGGCGCACGCCGGCGGTGACGGACGCCGAGGCGACGGACAGCCCGCCGCCCCCGGACGGCGCGTTCAGCGTCGGCTGAGGGCGCACCGGCCCGCGGCGCACCAGTCCGCGGCGTACCAGTCCGCGACGCAGCCGCCCACGGCGTACCGGCGCGCCGGTACGCCGCGCGCCCGGTTCGGGCGCTTTTGGGTGTCAGAATCGGCGGGTCCATGCCGGGAGAGCAGGTCCGAGGGAGCGCGTGATGAGCAGCGGCGAGCGGCCCGAGCTGGGAGAGGTGCCGGAGACGGCGCTGTGGACGCTCTGGCACCGGGCGGTGGAGGCGCGCCGGCCGGACACCGTGCTCCAGGACCCGAAGGCCGTGGAGCTGGTCGAGCGGATCGACTACCCCTTCGAGGAGCGGTTCGGGCACGGTGCGCTCGCCGCCCAGCTCCAGTGCCTGCGCGCGGCCTGCTTCGACCGCGAGGTGGCCGACTTCCTGGTGCGGGAGCCGCGCGGCACGGTGGTCTGCCTCGGCGAGGGCCTGGAGACCCAGTACTGGCGCGTCGACAACGGCCGTGCCCGCTGGCTCACCGTGGACCTGCCCGAGCTGGTGGCGCTGCGCGAACGGCTGCTGCCACCCGGCCCGCGCCAACGCTATCTCGCCGCTGACGCCACCACACTCGGCTGGGCCGACGAGGTGGACCGCAACCATGGCGTACTGATCACCGCACAAGGCCTGCTCATGTACCTTCCACCGATGCAGGTGCGGGCCCTGATCGCGGCCTGCGCCGAGCGGTTCCCCGGCGCGACCTTCGTGCTGGACGCGGTACCGCGCTGGTCCAGTGCCCGCGCCGTGCGGGGCAAGCTCCGCGACCGCCACTACCAGGCACCGCCCATGCCGTTCGGCATGGATGCCGACGAGCGGGCCAAGCTGGCCACCGCGCACCCGGCGGTCACCGACATCCGCGAGGTCTACCCGGAGGGCGGCCGCGGCCTCGTCCGCGCGCTGCTGCCGCTGGCGGCCCCCCTCAAGGGCCGCCCCTCGGTCGTCGCCCTGCGATTCGCGGACCGCGCCGAGCGCACGGAAGGCGCCGAACCCGTGGAAAACACGCCGGCCGACGCCTGAGCTGGAACCACGGCGGCACGTCGGACGTCCTCATCGGGGGTGATCGGCCGGGGGACAGGCCGCCTCGGCACGTTAGGCTGAACCTTCGGGGTGCGGCCTGGGTGCCGCCATCGGATCGACGCCGAGACCGCCGGCCAGGCACCGCCGCGTGCTGCCACCGCGGCTCGTCCTGCCACGGAGGTACTGGCCTTGCACATCGACGCCTGGATCGAGAGCGTCCCACCGGGTGCGGTGTACGCCCTGGTCGCCCTGATCATCGGGCTGGAGTCCCTGGGCATCCCGCTGCCGGGCGAGATCGCGCTGGTGTCCGCGGCGCTGCTGTCCGCGCGCGGTGTGGTCAGCCCGGTCTGGGTGGCGGTGTGCGCGATCCTGGGGGCGATCATCGGCGACTCGATCGGCTACTCGATCGGGCGCAAGGGCGGAAAGCCGCTGTTCGAGAAGCTCGGACGGAAGTTCCCCAAGCACTTCGGGCCGGATCACCTGGCCACCGCCGAGCGCTCGTTCCAGAAGTGGGGCATGTGGGCGGTCTTCTTCGGCCGCTTCATCGCACTCCTGCGCATCTTCGCCGGGCCGCTGGCGGGCGCGCTGAAGATGCCGTACTGGAAGTTCCTGACCGCGAACGTGCTCGGCGGGGTGGTCTGGGCCGGCGGTACCACGTTGCTGGTGTACCAGGTGGGCAAGGTCGCCGAGCAGTGGCTGGCGAAGTTCTCCTGGATCGGCCTGATCCTCGCCGTGCTCGGCGGCGCCTTCTCGGCGTGGCTGATGAAGCGCCGGGCCGCCAAGGCAGCGAAGGCCCGCGAGGCCGAGGAGGCGGCGGCCGCGTCCACCACCGCGGAGCCCGCGCCCGCCGTCGACTGACGGACCGCCGGAGCCGGCGCACCGCCGGGGTAGCATCGAGCTACCCCGGCGGTGGCATGTAAAGCGGCAGGTGGAGGGCGCAATGGCGGAGCAGGCGCAGCAGACGTGGGACGCGGTGGACGCGTACTTCGCCGAGAAGCTCGTCGGCCGTGATCCGGTGCTGGAGGCCGCGGTGGCCGCCGCCGACGCGGCCGGGCTGCCGCGGATCGCGGTCGCGCCCAACCAGGGCAAGCTGCTCCACCTGCTGGCCCTGACCCAGGGGGCCCGGCGGATCCTGGAGGTCGGCACGCTCGGCGGCTACAGCGCGATCTGGCTGGCCCGGGCGCTGCCCGCGGACGGCACGCTGGTCACTCTGGAGATCAGCCCGGCCCACGCCGAGGTCGCCCGGGCCAACCTCGCCCGGGCGGGGCTGCAGCAGGTCGCCGAGGTGCGGGTCGGCCGCGCCGCCGACGCGCTGGCCGCCCTGGTGGCGGACGGCGTCGAGCCGTTCGACCTGGTCTTCATCGACGCGGACAAGCCGAGCAACCCCGAGTACTTCGCCCGGGCGCTCCAGCTGACCCGGCCCGGCTCGCTGATCGTCGTCGACAACGTGGTGCGCGGCGGGGCCGTGGCCGACGCCGGCAGCACCGACCCGGCGATCACCGCCACCCGGCGGCTGCACGACCTGATCGCCGCCGAGCCGCGCGTCACCGCGACGTCCGTGCAGACCGTCGGCAGCAAGGGCTATGACGGCTTCACGCTGGCCCGCGTGCAGAGCTGAGGCCGGGGCCCGGGACAGGCACACGCGGTCCACCGGCAGACCGGCGGGTGGACCGGCAGGCAAGAGAGCAAGGAGCACGAACGGCATGCGGATCGGACTGCTGGGCACCGGCCCCTGGGCGGAGCGGGTGCACGCGCCCGTCCTGGCGGAGCACCCCTCCTACGAGTTCGCGGGCGTCTGGGCCCGCCGCCCCGAGGCGGCTGCCGCGCTCGGCGCGGCCCACGGCGTCCCCGGGTACGCGGACCTCGACCGGCTGCTCGCCGAGGTGGACGCCGTCTCCATCGCCCTGCCGCCGACCGTCCAGGCCGACCTCGCGGTGCGCGCCGCCGAGGCGGGCTGTCACCTGCTGCTGGACAAGCCGGTCGCGCTGACCGTCCCGGACGCCCGGCGCGTGGTCCGGGCCACCGAGGCGCACGGCGTCGCCTCCGTGGTCTTCTTCACCGTCCGCTTCGGCGGCGAACAGATCCCGTGGATCGAGAAGCAGGCCGCCGCCGGCGGCTGGTTCACCGGCCGCTCCGACTGGCTCGGCTCGGTGTTCGCCCCCGACAGCACCAGCCCGTACGCGGCCTCGCCCTGGCGGCAGGAGAAGGGCGCGCTCTGGGACGTCGGCCCGCACGCGCTCTCGGTGCTGCTGCCGGTGCTCGGCGATGCCACGCAGGTCACGGCTGCGGCCGGTCCGCTGGACACCGTCCACCTCGTCCTGCGGCACGCCGGCGGCGCGTCCAGCACGCTCGCGCTCAGCCTGACCGCGCCGTTCGCGGCCGGCGGTACGGGCATGGAGCTGCGGGGCGAGTCGGGTGTCGTCCACCTGCCCGAGCGCGGCGAGGGCCCGGTCGCCGCCCTCCACCGCGCCCTGGACGCCCTGGCGGAGGCCGCCCGCACCGGTGAGCCCCACCCGTGCGGCGCCGCCTTCGGCCTGCGCACGGTGGAGATCCTCGCCGCGGCGGAGCGCTCGCTCGCCTCGGGCGGCCCGGTCGAGGTCTGATCCGTCGGGCCGGCGGGCCTCCGGCCCCCAGGCCCCCGGCTGCGCTCCCGCCACGCTCCGGCGGCGGGTCGCGCCGTCACGCCCGACCCGCCGTCCCCGGGCGGCGGTCGGCCGGGCGGGCCGGGGGGATGGAGGGGGCGTGGAAGTCGCGGGGGCCGGTCCAGAGGGCGGGGACGGCGTCGCTGCGGCGCGCCAGTTCGTAGGCCAGGGCCTCGTAGTTGACGCGCCAGCCGTGGAAGTGCGGCCAGGCGTCGCGGGTGGCGCGCTCGCGGGGGAAGCCGGCCGCGGTGATCATGGCGACGGCGGCGTCGAACTCGGTGTAGGTGAGGCGGATCGGCGTCTCCGGGTCCGGATCCGGGTCGAAGTCGACGCGCAGGGAGCGGCCGATGTCGCGCAGCGCGGTGAAGCCGGCGCGCAGGACGAGGCGGGCCTCGGGCGGGGCCGTGCGCGGGTTGATGGCGAGGTGGATGGCGGCGGCGTCCATGACGGCGACCAGGCCGACGACCCAGCTCCGGTTCGGCTGCGGGGAGCGGAAGGAGAGCAGCACGGGGTAGTTGGAGTGGCTCTCGCCGATGTCGGCGGCGAGCCGCTCCCAGTCCTGGTAGAGCTGGGGGAGCGCGGTCTCGGTGTCGACCAGGGACTGGCGGGCGAGCAGCTCCGGCCCCCAGGCGGGTTCGCCGGCCCGGGACTGCAGGAGGGTCACCTCCACCTCGCGGCGGTTGTAGGCGCTGTACAGGGTGGGCAGGTAGGCGATCTGCAGGGCGATCACCAGCGGGCCGCTGGCGGCGGCGAGGAAGTCGATGACCGAGAGGTGGAGCCGGTCCCCGCTGGCGAAGCCGAGGGTGAAGAGGCTGGAGCCGGCCTCGCGGAAGGAGACCGCCCAGTTCAGCTCCGAGGTGCCGTGCAGCAGCAGCGTGTAGGCGACCAGCATGCTGCCCAGCCACACCCCGAGCATGCCGACCAGGATCAGCGGGGCCAGCCAGGTCTGCGCCCTGTCCTGTGCGCGGTAGGTGCCGAACGGTGTGGCGGAGAGCCGTAGCACTGTTCGCAGCATCCGCCAGAGCCGGTGCACCAGGGCGGAGTACAGGCCGCGCGGGACGACGAGCGTACGCAGGATGCTGCCGATGGTGAGCAGCAGGAGCAGCACGCCGGCCAGGGTGTGGATCAACCTCATGGCGTCATTGTGGCGGTCGGGAGAGTCGGGCGGCCGCCCGGGCCACCGGCCGGGATGGTGGCGGGGACGCCGGTGCGGCGGCATTGACAGGGCGCACCCCTCGGCTGAATGCTAAGCAAGCGCTTAGTCAGCACTTCTCGACCAGGCCTCCGACCAGGCTTCAGGCCAGGCTTCCGACCAGGAGAGTGAGCCCATGCCCGACACCCCCGCCGACCCGCCCGGGCTGGACCTCGCCCGGCTCCGCGCCCACCTGGAGCGGGAGCTGCCCGGCACGGTGAACGGCCCCTTGCGGGCGGAGCTGATCGAGGGCGGCCGCTCCAACCTCACCTACGTGCTCACCGACGGCGCCGCCCGCTGGGTGCTTCGCCGGCCGCCGCTCGGCCACGTGCTCGCCACCGCCCACGACATGGGCCGCGAGCACCGCGTGATGACCGCCCTGCGCGGCACCGGCGTGCCCGTCCCCGGCACGCTGCTGCTGGACACCGGCACGGAGGTGCTCGGTGCGCCCTGGTACCTGATGGAGTACGTGCCCGGCACCGCCCACCGGGACGTGGCGCCGCTGGCCGCCCTCGGCGCGGAGCGTGTGCACGCGCTCGGCGAGCAGCTGGTCGACACCCTCGCCACCCTGCACCGGCTCGACCCGGCCGCCGTCGGGCTCGCCGACTTCGGCCGCCCGCAGGGGTACCTGGAGCGGCAGCTGCGCCGCTGGTCCACCCAGCTGGCCGCCTCCCGCAGCCGCGAGCTGCCCGGCGTCGACCGGCTGCACGACCTGCTCGCCGCCCGGCTGCCCGTCTCCCCGGCGCCTGCGCTGGTCCACGGCGACTACCGGTTGGACAACGTCCTGATCGACGAACGCGACACCATCACCGCCGTCCTGGACTGGGAGATGTCCACCCTCGGCGACCCGCTCACCGACGTCGGCCTGCTGGTGATGTACACCGAGCTGGCCGGCGTCGGCGGCGGCATCATCCCCTCCGCCGCGACCGCCCCGGGCTTCCCCCCGGCGGGCGAACTCGTCGCCCGCTACGCCGAGCTCACCGGCCGTGACGCCGCCGACCTCGACTGGTACGTCGCCTTCGCCTCCTTCAAGCTCGCCGTCGTCGCCGAGGGCATCCACTTCCGCTTCCAGCAGGGCCGCACCCTCGGCGCCGGCTTCGAGCGGGCCGGCGAGATGGCGCCCGTCCTCGCCGACCACGGCCTCACCACCCTCAAGGACCGCTGATGGACTTCGCCTACGACACCCGAACCCTCGAACTGCGCGAGCGCCTGCTGGCCTTCATGGACCAGCACGTGTACCCCGCCGAACCCGTGCTGGAGGCCCAGCTCGCCGACCCGGCCCGGGAGGCCTGGGCCGTCCCGCCGATCGTCGCCGAGCTCCAGGCCGAGGCGCGAAAGCAGGGGCTCTGGAACCTCTTCCTGACGGACCGGCACAGCCTCCCGGGGGAGGGCGGCGCCGGCCTCACCAACCTCCAGTACGCGCCGCTCGCCGAGATCACCGGCCGCAGCCCGCAGCTCGCGCCGCCCGCACTCAACTGCGCCGCCCCCGACACCGGCAACATGGAGCTGCTCGCCCAGTTCGGCTCCGCCGCGCAGCGGGAGCAGTGGCTGGGGCCCCTCCTCGGCGCCGAGATCCGGTCGGCCTTCGCGATGACCGAGCCCGACGTCGCCTCCTCCGACGCCGCCAACATCGCCACCCGGATCGAGCGCGACGGCGACGAGTACGTCGTCACCGGCCGCAAGTGGTACATCACCGGGGCGATGAACCCGCAGTGCCGGATCTTCATCGTGATGGGCAAGACCGACCCCGGCGCCGAACCGCACCGCCAGCAGAGCATGATCCTCGTGCCGCGCGACACCCCCGGCGTCACCGTCCGGCGCGGCATGAAGGTGTTCGGCTACGACGACGGCGACCACGGAGGGCACGCCGAGGTGCACTTCGACGGCGTCCGCGTACCCGCCGCCAATCTGATCGGCGAGGAGGGTTCGGGCTTCGCCATCGCCCAGGCCCGGCTGGGGCCCGGCCGGATCCACCACTGCATGCGGGCCATCGGCATCGCCGAGCGCGCCGTCGAGCTGATGTGCCGGCGGACGCTGGACCGGGTCGCCTTCGGCCGGCCGCTCGCCGAACAGGGCGTGGTGCAGGACTGGATCGCCGAATCCCGCGTCCGGATCGAGCAGTTGAGGCTGCTGGTGCTCAAGACCGCCTGGCTGATGGACACCGTCGGCAACCGCGGTGCCCACACCGAGATCCAGGCCATCAAGATCGCCACCCCGCGCACCGTCGAGTGGATCCTCGACAAGGCCGTCCAGGCCCACGGCGCGGCCGGCGTCAGCCAGGACACCCCGCTCGCCCAGCTCTGGGCCGGCAACCGGACGCTGCGCCTCGCCGACGGACCGGACGAGGTGCACAAGCGCTCGCTCGCCCGCCGCGAGCTCAAGCGGTACCGCTGACCGGCGTCATACCCGGGTAGCACCCGGCGGGTTGGCACCGCAGTATGACGTTCGTGCACCACCCCGGCCCGTACTGTCGGCGTACGGGCCGGCCGGTGGGCGGCGGGCCATCACGACGGGGAGCCGGGGCATGACGGGGAGCTGGGGGACGATGCAGAAGCGGGGACAGGGGCGGACGGCGCGGACGGGGATCGCCGCGGTGCTGGCGGCGACGGCGCTGCTGGGCGTGGCGGCCGCACCGGCAGCGGCGGTGACGGCACCGGCCGTGACGGAACGCCAGGCGCAGGCCGGGCTGCCGCAGCCCACCGGGCCGTACGCCGTCGGCACCACCGCCGTGCACCTCACCGACCTCGGACGGCAGGACCCGTGGAAGCCGGGGCAGCTCCGCGAGCTGATGGTCAGCTTCTGGTATCCGACCACCCGACCCGCGTACGGCGACGAGCGGGCCCGCTACATGGAGCCCCGCGCCGCCGGGCACTTCGGGAGCAAGGACGGCGCCTCCGTCTTCAACTACCGGGCGGAGCCCGGCCGGACGGACTGGTCCGGTGTCCGCACCCACGCCCGGCAGGACGCGCCCGTCCTGCCCGGCGGCGGGCCGCGCCCGGTGGTGCTCTACTCGGCCGGGCTCGGCGACCCGCGGACCTGGGGCACCGGCCTGGCCGAGGACCTCGCCTCGCGCGGCTACGTCGTCGTCACCGTCGACCACCCCTACGACGCCTCCGAGGTGGCGTTCCCGGACGGCCGCCTCGCCGAGTCCGTCCTCCCCGGCCTGATGGGCCCCGACCTGGACATCGGCGCCCTGCTGCGCAAGGTGATGCAGACCCGGGTCGACGACACCCGCTTCGTACTGGACGAGCTCGCCGCGCTGCGCACCGACGGCCGGCTGCCCGCCCGGCTGGGCGCCTCGCTGGACCTCACCCGGATCGGCATGGTCGGCCACTCGGCGGGCGGCTTCACCGCCGCCCAGACCATGCACGACGACCCCCGGATCGCGGCCGGCATCAACATGGACGGCCAGCTGCACTTCCCGGGCCCGGACGGCACGGGCGTGCACCTGGGCAGTGTCGCCGAGGACGGCCTGGACCGCCCGTTCCTGCTGATGGGGACCGGGAGCGAGGACTCCGGCGACTACCACCACCAGCCCGGCTGGGACGCCTTCTGGCAGCACACCCGGGGCTGGAAGGCCGACGTCACCCTGACCGGATCCCGGCACGGCTCGTACACCGACGCGCAGTCGCTGTTGCCCCAACTCGCCCGCCAGGGCGCGGTGTCGGGGGAGGCTGTGCGGGCCGACGTCGGCGACATCCGCCCGGACCGGGCGGTGCTCGCCACCCGGGCGTACGTCGCGTCGTTCTTCGACCGGTGGCTGCGCGGGCACGACGACCACCTGCTGGACGGGCCCTCGCCGCGCTTCCCCGAGATGGAGTTCGCCGGCTGACGCCCGCCCGCTGACGCCCGCCGCTGACCCCCGCTGACGCCCCCGCCGCGCTAGCGGATCTCCGAGCCCGGGTTGGCGGCGTCCCAGGCCTGCCGGGAGTCGACGATCGTGTCGTGGTGGTCGTAGGACCAGTCCACCATCGCCCGGATCAGGTGGGTCAGGCTGTGGCCGAGCGGCGTCAACTCGTACTCCACCTGCGGCGGGACGGTCGGGTGGACGGTCCGCGACACCAGGCCGTCCCGCTCCAGCCGGCGCACCGTGAGGGTCAGCATCCGCTGCGAGATCCCCGGCACGGCGCGCTGCAGTTCGCGGAACCGCCGTATTCCCTGGGCGAGTTCGACCATGACCAGGACCGACCACTTGTCGCCGAGCCGGTCGAGCAGGTCGCGGATCCCGCAGTCCACGCCGTCCTCGCACCAGACCACCGGCCGGGTGGTGGTTACCGCGGTGTGCCCTACTGACACGGAAGTGCCTCCTTACGTCGAACGCCCAGGCTACCGAGGATGGTCGCAGAGCAGAGCAGAGCAGAGCAGAGCAGAGCAGTGCACGGCAGCGCAGTGCAGTGCAGAGCAGGGCGCGGTGCTCAGCCGCAGGCCCAGGACCGATTCTGGAGGAATCATGCTTCTCGTCACCGGCGTCAACGGCGGACTCGGCACGCTGGTGCTGGAGCGGCTGGCGAAGCTGCCCGGCGGCCTCGACGGCGTGGTGGCCGGCACCCGCACCCCCGAGCGTGCCCCGGCGCTCGGCGTCCCGGTCCGGACGGTGGACTTCGACCGGCCGCAGACCCTGGCCGAGGCCTTCGCCGGGGTGCGGACGCTGCTGCTGATCTCCGCCGGCTACGGCGAGGACGACGTGGTGACCGCCCGGCACCGGGCCGCGATCGAGGCCGCCGAGCGGGCCGGCGTCCAGCACGTCGTCTACACCAGCCTCTCCGGCGACGGCGACCACCTCGCCTACGCGCTCGCGCACCGCTGGACCGAGCGCCGGCTGCGCGAGTCCGCCACGCTGCGCTGGACGATCCTGCGCAACGGTCTCTACGCCGAACTGCTGGGCTTCCTCGCCACACCGGACCGGGACGGTGTGATCACCGCGCCGCTCGGCGATGGCCGGCTCGCGGCGGTGGCCCGCGCCGACCTCGCCGAGGTAGCGGCCACGGTGGCGCTGGCCCCGGAGGGGCACGCCGGGCGGGTCTACGAGCTGGTCGGCGAGGAGGCGGTCGGCGGCGCCGACGTCGCGGCGGCCCTCACCCGGGCGAGCGGGAAGCCCGTCGAGTACCGGCCCGGCACGCTGGCCCAGGCGCGGGCGGCGGTCGCCGCCTCGGGCGCCGAAGCGTTCCAGGTCCCGATGGTGGCCGGCACCTACTCGGTGATCGCGCACGGCTTCCTGGCCGGCCCGGGCAAGCCGGGCGACCTCGCCGCCCTGCTCGGCCGTACGCCGCGCCCGGCCCTGGACGTCATCGCCGAGGGCACGGACGCGGCGTGGTGAGCCGCCCGTGAGCCGGTCTCACCCGCCGAGGACGACCACCCGCCCGGTGCTGCGCCCGTCCGCGACCCGTTGGACGGCCTCGGCTGCCCCGGTCAGCGGCAGCCGGGCGCTCACCAGCGGGCGGACCACTCCGGCCTCGGCCAGCTTGGTCAGTTCCTCGTGTGCGGCCCGGACGGCCCGCGGGTCACGGGTGTTGTAGAGCCCCCAGTGCAGGCCGAGGAGGCTGTAGTTCTTCACCAGCGCGTGGCCCAGCGCAGCCGCCGGGATCTCGCCGCTGGCGAAGCCGACGACCACGATCCGGCCCTCGAAGGCGATGCACTTGGTGGAGCCGGTGAACGCGGCACCGCCGACCGGGTCGAAGACCACGTCCGCACCGCGTCCGCCGGTGGCCTCCTTGACCGCGGCGACGAAGTCCCCGGCCGTCCGGTCCACGACCAGGTCGGCGCCCAACTCCCGGGCGACGGCGGCCTTCTCGGGCCCGCCGACCACGGCGATCACCCGCGCCCCGGCCGCCCGGCCGAGTTGGACCGCCGCACTGCCGACCCCGCCCGCCGCCGCGTGCACCAGCAGTGTCTCGCCCGGCCTCAGCCCGGCCCGCCGGTGCAGCGCGAACCACGCCGTCTGGTAGCCGATGTGCAGCGCGGCCGCCTCGGCGTCGTCCAGCGCCGCGGGCGCCGGGAACGCGGCCGCCGCCTCCAGCAGCGCGTACTCGGCGAAGGCGCCGCCGGGCAGCACCGGGTTGCCGATCACCCGCTCGCCCGCGCGCTCCCCGGCCACCACCTCGCCGCACAGCTCCACCCCGGGGGTGAACGGCAGCGGCGGGCGCACCTGATACCGGCCGCGCACCATCAGCGCGTCCGGGAAGTTGACGGCCGCGG
Organism: Kitasatospora sp. NPDC041988; assembly: GCF_055588525.1. NCBI lineage: Bacteria > Bacillati > Actinomycetota > Actinomycetes > Kitasatosporales > Streptomycetaceae > Kitasatospora > Kitasatospora sp. NPDC041988. The sequence continues at coordinate 54,109 of NZ_JBVJCO010000016.1, read as the reverse complement.
CCCGCACCCGGACGAGCAACTGCCCAGGCCCGGGGGCCGGCCGGGGGACGTCCTCGACGAGCCGCATGGCCGCCTGCGGCTCGCCCAGCTCGGTGACCTGCCAGGCCCTCAAAGCGCCTTGCTCCTCTCCAGCCCCTGCTGGAGCCGGTTGACGCCGGCCAGCCAGCGGTCCGGCTCGGTGGCGCGGACGGCGTAGTACTCGGCGACCTCGGCGTGCGGCAGGACGAGGAAGCGCTCCTGGCGCAGCGCGTCCAGGGTCGCCTCGGCGACGTCCTCGGCGTCCAGCGCGGTCGGCGCCAGCAGGGCCTCGCCGACCGCGCCGGTCGAGGTGAGCATGTCGGTGCGCACACCCTGCGGGCAGAGCGCGTGGACGCGCAGGCCGCGGTGGCGGTAGGTGGCGGAGAGCCATTCGGCGAAGGCCAGCGCGCCGTGCTTGGAGACGGCGTACGGGGCCGAGCCGAGCATGGTGAGCAGCCCGGCGGCCGAGACGGTGGCCACGAACCGGCCGGTGCCGCGCTCCAGCCACCGGGGGAGCAGCAGGTCGGCCGCCCGGACGTGGGCGAGCACGTTCACCTCCCAGGCGCTCGACCAGGCGGCGGCCGGGGCGCCGGCCCCGCCGACGGGGGCGACGCCGGCGTTGGCGCACCAGATGTCGATCTCGCCGAGTGCGTCGCGGGCCCGGTCGACCAGGGCGGCGACGCCCTCGGCCGAGGCGGCGTCCCCGGGGGCGGCGGTGCCGCCGGTCTCGGCGGCCACCGCGCGGGCGGCCTCGGCGTCCAGGTCGTTGACCACCACCCGGGCGCCGGCCGCCGCGAAGGCGCGGGCCAGCGCGGCGCCGATGCCCCGGCCGGCACCGGTGACCACCACGCCCTGGCCGGTGAAGTCCGTGGTCTCCCCGGTTCCGCTCACAGCCCACCGCCCAGGGTCACGCCGCCGTCGACCACCAGGGTCTGGCCGGTGATCCAGCCGGCGTCGGAGGAGAGCAGGAAGGCCACCGCGCCCGCGATGTCCTCCGGCATGCCGAGCCGGCCCAGCGGGTAGGCGGCGGCGACCTGCTCCTCGCGGCCCTCGAAGAGCGCCTCGGCGAACTTGGTCTTCACCACGGCGGGCGCGACGGCGTTGACCCGGATGCCCTGGCCGCCGAGTTCGGCGGCCAGCTCGGTGGTGAGCCGGATCAGCGCGGCCTTGGACACGCCGTACATGCCGATCCCGAGGGAGGAGCGGATGCCCGCGACCGAGGCCACGTTGACCACGGAGCCGCCGTGCTCGCCCATCCAGGCGGCGTGCGCACGGCGCGTCCAGGCCAGCGGGGCCAGCACGTTGACGGCGAGGATCTTGGCGGCGGCCGCCTCGTCGGTGTCCAGTACCGGGCCGTAGACCGGGTTGATGCCGGTGTTGTTGACCAGGTGGTCCAGTCGTCCGAAGGCCTCCAGGGTGCGGGCGACCGCCTCGTCCTGGTGGACCGGGTCGTCGGCCTTGCCCGCGATGCCGATGGCGACCTCGGGGCCGCCCAGGTCGCGGACGGCCTCGGCGAGCGGCTCGGCGTTGCGGGCGGTCAGGCAGACCCGGGCGCCGCGCGCGACCAGCTCGCGCGCGATCCCGAGGCCGATGCCCCGGCTGGATCCGGTGACGACGGCCACCTGGCCCTTGAAGGAGTGCACCACGGAGGGTCCTTTCGCGTGGTCCGGCCGGGGAGCGGCCGGTCGGTGTCGCCGGGGCGGTGTTGCCCGGGGGGTCCTGCTCGGTCGGTGGCGCCCGGCCGGGTGTCCGGGCCGGGCCGCCTCTGACTAAGCGCTTGCTTAGCATGCTGTCGGTGCGGGACCCTGTCAACAGTCCGCAGCGCCCGCCCGTCACCGACGACGGGCCGTGCGACCGGAATGCCCGTACGACCGATCTGGGAGGATGGCGCCATGACCAGCACGCCCATCGCCGACCTCTGGCCCACCCTGCCCGGCGGCGCCGACGCCCGCCCGGAGGCGGCGTACCGGCTGCTCCAGGCCGCCGTCGAGTCCTTCGCCGAGCGCGGCTTCCACGCCACCACCACCCGCGACATCGCCACCGGCGCCGGCATGAGCCCGGCCGCGCTGTACATCCACTACCCCTCCAAGGCCGCCCTGCTGGCCGAGATCAGCCGGGCCGGCCACGCCGCCACGCTGGAGCTGGTCCGGGCCGCGGTGGCCGGCAGGGGAGACCCGGTGGCCCGGATGCGGCGGCTGGTCGAGCAGTTCACCGCCTGGCACGCCCGGGCCCGGACGGTCGGCCGGGTGGTCAACTACGAGCTGCACGCGCTCCCCGAGGACGCGTACGCGGTGGTCGCCGCCCTGCGGCTGGACATCGAACGCGAGGTCAGCGACCTCATCGAGGAGGGCGCCGCGGCCGGCGCCTTCGAGGTCGCCGAGGTGCGGACGGCCGCCCGCGCCGTCACCTCGCTGGGCATCGACGTCTCCCGCTGGTACACCGGGCGCAGCAGCGAGACACCGGAGGAGCTCGGCCGCCGCTACGGCGACCTGGTGCTGCGGATGCTCGGCGCGCGGGTCTGACAGCCGGGGTCTGATGGCTCAGGGTCTGACGCTTCAGGGCTTGACGGCTCAGGGTCTGACGGTTCAGGGCTTGACCGCGGTGTGCACGTACCAGGAGACGTAGTCCCGGACCTGGTACATCTCCACCATCGACCGCAGGCCGAGCCACCGCTCCGCCGGGCCGAACAGCCGCAGCATCGCGTACGGCGCCCGGAAGTACGCGTAGAGCGCGTCCGAGGTCGGGCGGTAGCGGGCGGTGGCGTCGAGCGCCTCCTCGATCCGGAAGCCCGCCCCGGTCAGCAGGTCGTTCAGGCTCCGGGTGTCGTAGCGCCTCGCCCCCGGGAAGGACATGGCGTCCAGGTACGGCTCCAGCACCGCGCGGCCCTCGGGGCTCATCTCCTCCGTCGGCGCCCCGACCGGCCCGAGGATCACCAGCCGGCCGCCCGGCCGCAGCACGCGGTGGAACTCGGCCAGGGCGCGTGCCGGGTCGTAGGCGTGCACCAGGGTCTCCATCGAGTACGCGCCGTCGAAGGACCCGTCGGCGAACTCCAGGTCGTGGTAGTCGCCCCAGGAGAAGGTGGTCCGGTCCTCCAGCGCGGCCCGCACGCTCAGCCGGCGGGCCTCCCGGACGTGGAAGTCCAGCACGTCCACGCCGGTGACTCGCAGGCCGAACCGCTTCGCCAGCTCCCGCGCCACCACGCCCGCGCCGCAGCCGGCGTCCAGCACCCGTGAGCCGGCGGGCAGGGCCAGCTTCCGGCCGAGGACACCCTCCAGCTGCCGCTGCGCCCGCCAGCAGCGCCACTTGGACTGGCCGGGTTCGGTCCACCCCCAGTGCCGGGCGTTGCGGCAGACCGCCGTGTAGAAGAGCCGGCTGCCCGGCCGCCCGTAGACGCGCCGCAGTCCGGTGAGATCGAGTTCGCCGCTGGCCATCTGCACCCGCCCGGTGTTCCGCTGCCGCGCGCCGCCGTCTGCGCCGCGCCGCCGTTCCGCCCAAGCTACCGACGCGCCACCGCCCGCGCTGGCCCGATGCGCCCGCCCGGGTGTCGCGGACGGGATTCGGCGGCCGGTCGGGTGTCGCGGACGGGAGGGGGCGGTCCGCCCTTGACCGGGCTCGGAGGTGCGCGGAGACTTGTCTACAAAGTATGCGTGCCCCGTAGGTGTACGTTGCCCCCGTCCGCACCGCGGATCCGGGACCCGACCACGTACCCGAAGCGAACCCCTCCCCGTGGGCGGCCTGCCCCCCGACCGGCGGCCCCGACGGGGCCGACACCCGACCCGGGCCGGTGCGGCCGGTCGCGCCCGTGAGCGATCACGCCGGGCGTGGGCGCCACGCGGGGCCCGGGCGGCAGAGAGGGAGGCGCCGAGATGCCCTTCCACCCCGAAAGTCCGGTCCGCCCGCGCTTCTGGCTGGAGATCGCCCTGGGGAGCCTCTCCGGGCTGCTCTTCCTGGTCACCCTGGTCTGGCCGGACTGGATCGAGCTGCTGCTCGGTCTCGACCCCGATGCCGGCAGCGGCGCGGCCGAGTGGCTGATCGTCGCCATCACGGCCACGGCCACCGTCGCCTGCGCCGTCGGCGCACGGACCGAGTGGCGCAGGACTCATCCGGCCGCCGCCCGGGCAGCGCGGTGACGGCCGACGCAGGGAAGGAAGACCACCATGCCTGATGGCACGCCCGCCGCGACGCCGGAGTCCATCCCCGACCTGGTCCGGCAGGCCCCACTGAGCTTCGTCGGCAGGGTCACCCGGCTGGGCGGCACGACCCTGGCGGCCGTCACCGCCGACGAACGGACCGCGGTCGTCCAGGTCGACGAAGTACTGCACGCACCCGACGCGTTCCGCAGACTCGCCGGCAGCGAGGTCACCGTCCAGCTGTCCGCCGACCTCGACCCGCCGGCGGTCGGCGACACGGCCGCGTTCTTCACCAAGGGCGCGGTCTACGGCGAAGGGCTCGCCGTGGACGAGGTCGGGCGGCTGCCCGCCGGCGACGTCCAGCCGCACCTGACCCTCGTGGCCACCACGGCCGACGCGATGCCCTTCTCCGCCGTGCTGCGCGGCATCAGGGACGAGGACATGACCACCCACGCCGGTGAGGCGGACGCGGTGGTCGTCGGCACCGTCGTGGGCCTGGAGAAGCTGCCGGGCAACGAGGACCGCCCGGTCTCCGAGCACGACCCCGACTGGTGGCGGGCCCAGCTGGACGTGAGTCACGTGGAGTCGGGGGACGTCTCCCCGGGACGGCTCGCCGTCCTCTACCCCAACAGCCGGGACATCCACTGGTACCGGGTCCCGAAGCCGAGTCCGGGACAGCAGGGCCTGTGGATCCTGCACGCCACGGAGGTCGCCGAGGACGAGTCCACCGGGCACGCCCTGCGCGACGCGGCGCGATTCCAGCTGCTCGATCCCGACGACTGCCAGCCGACGCGGATGCTCGCGGTGCTTCAGGAGCGGAGGTGAGCCGTCGTGCCCACGCTGAAGATCGTCAACATCACGCCGAGGTCGCTGAGCGGTGACATCAGCCAGAAGGGCGAGCCCAACCTCGCGGTCAACCCCGAGAATCCCGACGAGATCGTCGCGACCGCCTTCACCCCCGACCCCATGGGCGGCCCGCTCGCGCCGATCTACGTCTCGACGGACGGCGGCGACACCTGGGTGCTGAGGAGCGTCGTCCCCGGCGGTGTCCCCGGCACCGGTACGGGCGACATCACCGTCGGCTTCACGCCCACGGGCGGCACCCTCTACGCGGGGATCCTCAATGCCCGGTTGAGCACTGCGACCCGCCTCCGGATGCAGATCCTGCGGACGCCGGACGCGCTCTCGGCGACGCCGATGCAGATCCTCGTCGACCGCGGCGGGCCGGACCAGCCCTGGGTCGTCACCGAGGCCGTCGCGAACGGCAACGGCCGTGGCCGGGTCTACGTCGGCAGCAACGACTTCGGTCTGAGCGGCGGACGCACGGCCTCCGTGGATGCCTCGGACGCCTCCCCGACCGCGCCGGCGCCGTCCGGTTTCGTGGCCACGCCGATCGAGCGGCGCTCGACCACCGGCCAGGACGGGCCGCCCGTGCGGATCGCCGTGCATCCCGACGGCACCGTGTACGCGGCGTTCACGAGCTGGCAGAACCGGACCGGACCCGGCTTCCTCAACATCACCTTCGACGTCGTGGTGACCAGGGACGACAGCGGGGGCGTCGGCCCCAACCCGTTCCGGTCCCTCACCGACGCGAACGGGATCGCCGGCCAGAAGGCCGCGGCCCAGCGGTTCGTGGTGTTCGACGACGAGATCGACGGACAGCGCCTCGGCGGTGACCTGACGATCGCGGTCGACCCCCGCGACTCGGCAAGCGTCTGGATCGCCTGGTGTGACCGCGTCGGCGGGCCTGCGGGGGTGGACAACACCCTGCATCTGCAGCACTCCGCCGACCGGGGCCGGACGTGGTCCGCCGCCCGCACGCCGCCCGTCAACCCCACGCTCTCCACGGCCATCAACCCCGCGCTGGCGGTGAACTCCGACGGCCTGGTGGGGCTGCTCTACCAGGAGTTCGTCGAGGACCAGTGGCGGACGGTGCTGGAACTGACGGCCGACGGCTGGCAGACGGCGCCGGCACGGCAGGTGCTGCACCAGGCGGCGCTGAGCCCGTCGGTGGGCCTGAACGGGAAGCCGTTCCTCGGTGACTACATCCGGATGATCACGGTCGGCCGGGACTTCTACGGCGTGTTCGCGGGCGACAACCTGCCGGACAACGCCAACTTCCCGGCCGGCGTGATGTACCAGCGCAGGGCCAACTTCGTGACCCGTCAGCTGTTCGACGTCGACGGCGTCCACCGGGTGCCGACCTCGCTCGACCCGTTCTTCTTCCACCGGGCCGCGTAGTCCACGGCAGTGTGCCGCGGCACTGGTCCACGGCACTGTTGAGGCGCCCGCCGATCGGCGGGCGCCTCAATCGCAGTTCAGACCACTGTGGTCGATAGGTGTTCAGTTGCGCGGTGTTCGATTGCGCTCAGAGCGTCGCCAGGCAGAACTGGACGAGCCCGGCGTCGACGTCGAGGACGATCTTCTCCATCTCGGGCCAGAGCGGCTGGAAGCGCTCGCCCCACTCGATGGTGAAGGCGAGGATCTTGCCCTTCTCCGGGTCGACGAAGTGGCGCGAGAACGCGTAGTCGTCACTGGTTCCACTGGTCGGGTACAGGTGGAACCCGGACATCGGCTTGTAGGTACGGCCGCGCACACCGTGCAGTCCCTGGCAGAACTGTTCGGCGAGCAGGGCGGCGTTGTCGGCGTCGCTCTTCTCGATGAACTCCGCGTAGGCGAGGTCGCCGGCCACGCCGCGCTTGCCGTCGAAGAAGGGGTTGCGGAAGTTCATGTCGGGTTCGATGGACTGGTTCTCGTCGTCGCCCCAGACGAAGAGCATGTCCTCGGCGTGACTGTGCACGTCGACGAACCACCGCGTCCGCGGGAACTCGTCGAGGAGCCAGCGGACGTTGCGGGTCTCGGGCTCGGAGAAGGCGTGCGGGCCCTCGTACACCTGGAGGTCGCACGGATCGGCCGAGACGCGGGGGCCGGCGGTCGGCGCGAAGGCGGTGGCGAAGTCGAAGAGGAAGTCGAAGTTGCGGTTGATGTCGACACCGATGCATCTCGGGTGGCCCCCGGAGTTGGCCGGGTTGCGGTTCTTTCGCCACATCGGCTCGACGGTCTGGCTGTAGCGCCGGCCGTCCGGGTTGACGAGCGGGAAGACGACGAGGTCCAGCTCGTTCAGCACGCGCTGGACCTGGTCGGCGGTGAAGGTGGTACCGCCGTAGGCGAGACCGGTGTGGGAGTCGTAGGCCTCCAGCAGGTCCGCCGCGAGGTGGACCAGCACCTCGCAGCTGCCCCACTCACGGGCGTGCAGACCTCCGGTCAGGACGACGCAGTCCTTGGGGGCCAAGGACTCCGCGCCGATCCGCAGGGCGTGGCTCGTCCGGCCCTCGACGGAGCGTTCGGGCAGGTCGATCAGGCCGGTGAGGGAGGGGAACGTGGTGGAGAGGCTGACCACGGCGGACTCGACCTCGGTGATGTTGAGATACGACATGGCGGGTCAGTCCCTCACCTTGACGGCCAGGCCGTGCGGATAGGCGTCGGCCGGGGCGAACCGGTCGCCCTCGCCGACCTGTGCCTGGGCGAGGCGGCCGGCTTCGGACGCGTTCTCGACCTCCTCGACCTTCACGCCCTCGCGCTTGAGGGCCGCGACCTGGTCGGAGGGGACGTAGGCATCGATGCTGCAGCGGCCGTCCGGCTCCCGGGTGGGGCTGCCGCCGACGTCGGGGCGGACCTCGCGGAGCAGCGCGCGCAGGGTGTCCGCGTCCTTGGCAGTGACGCGGACGCGGAGAATGTCATAACGGGCAGTGGACATGGCGACCTCTTTCAGGCGCCGTCGGGTCTCACACCAGCGATTCCGACGGCGCGGGCGCTGATGTACGTGTATGTCCGATGCGTACCTCGTATCCTCAGCGTGCGCTTCCGCCGTAGAAGGAGTCAAGGGGAGCCTGCGGCATCCCGTTCAGCAGGCAGTCCAGGCCGGCCAGCAGCTCCCGTTCGTCGTCGTAGTCGGCGAGCCGCGGGACGAGCGCGCGCAGCCGGGGGTAGTCGGTGGCGGGCAGCCGGTGCAGGCCCAGGCGCAGCATCGGGTCCGGCTCGTCGGGGTTGTCGACCACCTGGCGCTTGTCGACCAGGAGGAAGCCGACGTTCCAGGCGACGTAGGCGCGGTAGACGGTGAGCGCGGTGGCGTCGTCGAACCCGGCCCGGCCCAGGACGGCGAGGATGTGCTCGGTGAGTTGGAGCGCCGGCGCGGGGCGGCGCGCCACCGGGACGGTGAGTGGCCGGGTGGCCACCAGCGGCAGGATCGCGGGGTGGGCGTGGGCCACCGAGGCGAATGCGCGGGCGATCCGCCGCAGCTCCGCGCGCCAGGCGGGGAGCGCGGGCTCGGCGGCGCTGCCGCCCGGGACCGCCTCGGCCGAGCTGCGCAGCCGGTCGTTGATCTCGGCGAAGAAAGCCTCGACCAGCCCGTCGAGCAGCGCCTCCTTGCCCGGGGTGTAGCGGTAGATCGCCATCGACTCGACGCCGAGGCCGGCGGCCAGGCGGCGCATGGTCAGTGCCGCCAGCCCCTCCTGGTCCACCAGCGCGATGGCGGCCGCGAGCACCAGCGGGCGGCTCAGGCGCCGCCGCTTCTCGGGGCCGTCCGGCTCAACCATGTCCGTACTCCTCGCACGCCGGTCAGGCGGATGGGACGAGATAGGACCAAGGATACAAGGTAAATATCGGGCATATGCCCCGCGTGGTGGCCGGGCGTCCGTGCTTGCCGTGGCCGGGCGTCAGCGCTTGCGGCCGACGCCGGCGTACATCCAGCGGGTGGTGCCGGTGGTCGGGCCGTCCGGTCGCCAGAGCGGGACGAAGTCGACGCCGGGCTCCAGCAGCTCCCAGTCCTCGAAGAGTCCCTCGACCGCGGCGCGGCCCCGGTCCGTGATCCCCGACGCGGTGTTGTCCCAGGTCTTCGCCACCTCGGCGGCCCGCTGGGGGTTGCCCTCGGAGGTGCTGTGGGAGACGAGCAGGTGGCTTCCCGGGGCGAGCCGGCTGTGGATCGCCCGCACCGCGGCGCGGGCGTGGTCGTCGTCGACGAAGTGCAGGACGGCGAGGAGCAGGACGGCCACCGGCTGCGAGAGGTCGATCAGCCCGCGCAGCTCGGGGCGGTCCAGCAGTTCGTCCAGGTCGCGGAGGTCGCCGGTCAGGACGGTGGTGGAGCGGTTGTCCGAGAGGAGGGCCCGGCCGTGGGCGAGCACGATCGGGTCGTTGTCGATGTAGACCACCCGCGCGTCGGGGGCGATCTCGTGCGCGACCTCGTGCACATTGCCCTGGGCGGGCAGGCCGGAGCCGATGTCGATGAACTGGCGGATGCCCGCCTCGACGCAGAGCCGGACGGCGCGGCGCAGGAAGGCGCGGTTCTCGCGGGCCGCCTGCGGGATGTCGGGGGCGGCGGCGATGGCGTGCTGGGCCGCGGCCCGATCGGGCGGGAAGTTGTCCTTCCCGCCGAGCCAGTAGTCGTAGATGCGGGCCGGATGCGGACGGTCGGTCTGAAGATCCGTGACCTCGGTGCTTGCTCTCTCGTCGAACATCCGGTCCCCTCCGGTGAACTGAACGGCTGTCATTCGCCGCCGCGCCCGGGGGTGCGGTCGGTCGAACGTCCACGCATGATAGCGGGCCCGGTCCAGTGGGCCCCGGCCGCGGCGGCCGTCGAAGAGCTTCAGCTCCGCATGTCCATGACGCTAGGGTGCTGTGACGTCAACAGCCCACCGGGGGAGTGGAGTTCCATGGACATCGCGCGCAGGTCGATCCTCAAGGGCTCCTCGGCGGCCGGTGCCGCGCTGGTGGTGGCCGGAGCGCCCGCCGCAGCCGCGGAGCCCGCACCGGATGCGGCGCCGGGCGCCACCCCGCTGCTCCAGTCCACCCCGCACCGGCTCGGGGCGCCGAGCGTGAGCGGGCTGCACCTGCAGTTCGGAACGGACGCCTCGTCCGAGATGATCGTCTCCTGGATCACCCCGCAGTCGGTGCGGCGCCCGCACGTCCGGCTCGGGTCGCCGGACGGCGGCCTCGGCCGGGTGGCCGACGCCGAGACTCGGACCTACCGGGACGCGCTCTCCAAGGAGGAGGTGTACGTCCACCACGCCCGGCTGTCCGGACTCCGCCCGGCGACCACCTACCTGTACGCCGCAGGCCACGACGGGGCGAGCCCCGAGACGGGCTCCTTCACCACCGCGCCGCGCGGCCGGGCCGCCTTCACCTTCACCAGCTTCGGCGACCAGGCCACCCCCAACCTCCGACGGCAGGTCGTGTTCCCGGACGGCGTCCCCTCGCCGCTCGGCCGGTACCCCGTGTTCACCAGCAGCCAGGTCGGGACCGCCGCGTCCGCCGACATCGTGGCGGCCGTCGAACGGGTCGGCCCGCTGTTCAATCTCGTCAACGGGGACCTCTGCTATGCCTCGTACAGCGGCCGCCACGGGCAGAGCCGGGTCGCGACCTGGGCGGACTGGTTCATCAACAACAGCCGCTCGACCAGGCTGCGGCCGTGGATGCCCTGCGCCGGCAACCACGAGAACGAGGGCGGCAACGGCCCGATCGGCGCCGAGGGCTACCAGACGTACTTCACGCTGCCCGACTCCTCGGCCTCCCTCGAGGAGGAGACCCGCGGGATGTGGTACGCCTTCACCGTCGGCGCGGTCCGCTTCATCAGCCTCGCCAACGACGACGTGGCGATCCAGAACAGCGGCGACACCTACCTGCGAGGCTACTCGGGTGGCGCCCAACAACGCTGGCTGGAGCGCGAGTTGCGGGCCGCCCGGGACAGCCGGGCGATCGACTGGATCGTCGTCTGCATGCACCACCCGATGATCTCCAGCTCCCTGCACGGCAGCGGCAGCGACCTCGGCATCCGCGAGGCGTGGGGCCCGCTGTTCGACGCCTACGGTGTGGACCTCGTCGTCAGCGGCCACGAGCACTACTACGAACGTTCCCACCCCGTCCGCGGGACCCTCCCCAACGACACCCGCACCCCGGTGCCGTCCGACACCGGTCTCGACCTGATCGACACCGACCGCGGCACCGTCCACATGATCATCGGCGCCGGCGGCAACGCCGCCACCACCCAGGACGACCTGTTCGAGCAGCCCAAGGGCCGTGTCGTCGTCGCCCTGGAAGACAAGCCGCGCCCGCCCGCCCCGTACCGCGAGTCGATCTGGCTCACCGAGGACGCCCCCTGGGCCGCCGTCCAGGACCGCAAGCACACCCACGGCTTCGCCGCCTTCGACGTGGACCCCGGCGACCGCCGCAGCGGCCGCACCCGCATGCGGGTGACGTACTACACCTTCGACGGACCGCACGGCGACCTCACTCCGGTGGACACCTTCACCCTGGAACGCAGCCGCTCCGACGCCCGGGGCTGAGGTGGGACGACGGCGGGGCGGTTCGGTGTACGGGGTTGCTCCCCGGGGCTGAATCCCCCGCCGTGCCGCCACCGGATGCGACGTGATCCTGACAGCCGGTCATGACAATGGCCCTCGGCCGGACCTCAGCGTCCTCGCAACCGGAAACCAGGGCGGATCACCATGGCGCGACCGACTTCACCGAGTACGTCGACATCACCGACCTCACCGAGCACACCGACTTCACCGCGTTCTTCCTTCCCCGCGCAGAAGCACCGGCGAGGAGGCGGACGGGGGCCGGGGCTGCTGCGGTTGAGGGCCGGCGCAGTGGCGGCGGCGGGCCTTCTGCTGCTCGGGATCGCCTCGCCGGCGCAGGCCGTGGAGTCCACCGTCTCGGTGAACAACAAGCGCACCGGATGGGATTCGCACGAGCCGAACCTGTCGCCGTCCCAGGTGTCCGCGGCCGGCTTCGGGCGGCGCTGGTCCACCCCGGTGAACGGCTCGGTGCTGGCCCAGCCCCTGGTCACCGGCGCGAACGTGGTCGTCGCCACCGAGAACAACTACGTCTACGGCATCGACGCCGTCACGGGGAAGACGAACTGGAGCCGGCAGCTCGGCCCGGCCTGGCCCACCTCGACCGTCCACTGCAACGACCCCGCCGCGTACACCGGGATCACCGCCACCCCGGTGTACGACCCGTCGTCCAACACCGTGTACCTCACCAGCAAGGCCAACGACGGTCCGGACGTCCAGCACCCGCACTGGTACATCCACGCGATGAGCGCCTCCACGGGCGCCGAACGCTCCGGCTGGCCGGTGACCATCCAGGGATCGCCGACCAACAGCCCCGGCCAGCCCTTCAACCCGGTCACCGCCGCGCAGCGCCCCGGGCTGCTGCTGCTCAACGGCTCGGTGTACGCCGGCTTCGCGTCGTACTGCGACTCCGGCCCGTACGTCGGCCAGGTGGTCGGCGTGAACACCGCCACCCGCAAGCTCACCATGTGGTCCACCGAGGCGGGGTCGAGTACCCAGGAGGCCGGGATCTGGCAGAGCGGCGGCGGGCTGGTCTCGGACGGGTCCGGACGGATCTTCGTCAGCACCGGCAACGGTGCCGGAACGGGCGCGTCGCCCGGCCCGGGCCCTGGCAACAGGCCCCCCGGCCACCTCGGCGAGTCGGTGGTCCGGCTCGGCGTGAACAGCGACGGCAGTCTCTCGGCCCGGGACTTCTTCAGCCCCACCAACAACCGCACCATGGACACCAACGACACCGACCTCGGCTCCGGCGGCCCGGTCGCCCTGCCGGACGGCTTCGGCTCCACCACCCACCCGCACCTGCTGGTCGAGGTCGGCAAGGACGGCCGGGTCTTCATGCTGGACCGGGACAACCTGGGCGGCATGGGCCAGGGGCCGAACGGCACGGACAACCCGGTGAGCATGGCCGGACCGTTCGAGGGCGTCTGGGGCCACCCCGCCGTCTGGGGCGGCGACGGCGGCTACGTGTACACCGTGGCCACCGACACCGGCAACGGGCGGTCTCCGCTGCGCGCGTTCAAGTTCTCGGTGAACGGGGCCGGCACCCCGGTGCTGACCAGCGTCGGCACCAGCAACGAGGGCTTCGGCTACGGCTCCGGCTCGCCCGCCGTCACCTCCAACGGGACGGCCCACGGGTCCGCGCTGGTCTGGGTCGTCTGGTCGGGCTCCGGCGCCGGCGGTGTCGGCGGCGAACTGCGCGTCTACGACGCGGTTCCCGTCAACGGCACCATGCACCTGCGCCGCTCGTTCCCGATCGGCACGGCCTCCAAGTTCGTCGTCCCCGCCACCGACGGCGGCCGGGTCTACGTGGCGACCCGGGACGGGCACCTGGTGGCCTTCGGCAGCGCGTAGGGCTTCGGCGGTACGCAGGCCCGGGAAGGACGGAGCGCCTTCGGCCTGCGCGGGACGGCGGTCGGCGGGGACGGCAGCAGCCGTACCCGCCAACCGGCCGCCCGGGGTCGGAGGGGCGGGCGGGGGAGCGGTCAGCAGTCCCAGTTGACCTTGTAGAAGCTCGCGTAGTGGTCCGAGGTGTAGTAGTCCTCGTGGTAGACGCGGCCGGTGACGACCCGTCGCGCGCCACGGGTCGGGCTGCCCGGGGTGATGACGGTGTACTCGTGGTAGTAGCCGGAGGTCTTGGAGGGCAGCACGCGCTCCCGGTTCTGGAAGACGACACCGTCCTGCGAGTAGGGGAACGGGCCGCCGGCGTCGATCAGGTCCAGGGTGTCCCAGGCCTGGCTCGGCAGGTCGGAGAGGCAGACGCTGCCGCTGACGGCTGCGTGGGCCTCGGTGGCGGACACCGCGGTGGGGGCCAGGGTGAGCAGGCCGACGGCGACAACGGAGGCGGCGCGGGTCTTCAACGCGCGTAGAGCAATTCGCATGACAGCAGTGTGAATCGTTGTCAGGTGCAGGTGGAAGGCTTGCCGGGGCGGTGTGGAAACACTTCATTCCGGCGTAACTGTCCCAGTACCGGGAGGACTTGTGGCGTACCGCCATCATGAGCGTCCCGGTGTTGCGGTCCTGTCCTCCCGGGGGCGCCGGCCGGCCATGACCGGCTGCGTCACAGGCCCGAAAAGCGGTTGACCCCTCCCGCTGTTCGCGATCGGATGGCGCCCCATGAGCACAGGGCAGATGCACCCCGGTCAGCACCCCGTCGACGCCGGCCTCGTCCGGCGGCTGGTCGCCGGGCAGTTCCCGCAATGGGCCGGGCTCGCGGTGGAGCGGCTGCCGTCCGGTGGCACGGTCAACGCCATGTACCGGCTGGGCGACGCCATGGTCGTACGGCTGCCGATGGTGAGCGGCGGAGCCGAGGACGTGTCGATGGAACAGAGGTGGCTCCCGCGCCTCGCACCCCTGCTGCCCACGTCCGTGCCCGAGGTCCTCGGGGCCGGGGAGCCCGCCGAGGGCTACCCCTGGCCATGGTCGGTGTACCGCTGGCTGGCCGGGGAGCACCCCGAGGCAGGTGCCCTGAGCGAGCCCGTGCCGCTGGCCGAGGACCTGGCCGGGTTCGTGGCCGTGATGCGGACCGTCACCCTGCCGGGCGCCCCGGCCGCCTACCGCGGCGGGCCGCTCGCCTCGCTCGACGCGGCGACCCGGCAGGCGATCGAGGCACTGCGCGGCATCCCGGAGGAGGGCGTCGACTGCGGTGCCGTGACCGCCGCCTGGGAGGAGGCGCTGCGGGCCCCGGGCTGGGACGGGCCGCCGGTGTGGCTGCACGCCGACCTCATGCCCGGCAACCTGCTGGTGGCCGGCGGCAGGCTGACCGCGGTGATCGACTTCGGGTGCACCGGCGTGGGCGACCCGGCCTGCGACCTCTTCCCGGCGTGGAACCTGCTGCCGGCCGATGCCCGGAAGACCTTCCGCGAGGCCCTCGGCGCGGACGACGCCACCTGGACCCGCGGCCGGGGGCGGACCCTCTCCCAGGCACTCATCGCCCTGCCCTACTACCGCAGGAGCAACCCGGCGATGGCACGGAACGCCCGGCACGTGATCCGGGCCGTGCTGGAGGAAGGCTGAGGCTCCCTCACCGGACCCCCACCAGCCGGCCCGGCGTCGTCTGGGGCAGGGGCCGGCCTTCCGGGCCGGCACCGCGCCCTCCCGGACCGTTCCCACGGCGTTCGGGCCGCGACCGCGCTCAGCCGGCGGCGGCGCCGAACCACTGGGGCAGCCGGCCGAGCAGATCCTGCTGATCGTCACCGACCCACGCCACATGGCCGTCCGGCCGCAGCAGCACCGCGGGAACGTCCAGCTCCTCGCTGACGTCGACGACATGGTCGACCCGGTCCGCCCAGCCCTCCACCGAGAGCCGGCCGGTCTGGTCCAGCAGCAGCCCGCGGCCGCCGTGCATCAGCTCGTAGAGGCGACCCTGCTTCAGCTTCACGTCCCGCAGCCGCCGGCCGAGGAGGTCGTGACCCTCGCCGAAGTCGTAGCGGACCCCGATCGCGGTGATCATCTCGGTCACGGACCGGTTCACCTCCTCGATGTCCAGCAGCTCCGAGAACAGCGCACGCAACGCCTTGGCACCCGCGGTGTCCTCCAGTAGCACGCCCTGCGCGAGGGTGCTGGTCAACACGCGGGCGCCCTCCGCGTGCCGCTCGGCGTGGTAGCTGTCCAGCAACCCCTCCGGGGCCCAGCCGTTGACCTCGGCGGCCAGCTTCCAGCCCAGGTTGAACGCGTCCTGCACGCCGAGGTTGAGCCCCTGCCCGGCGGTCGGCGGGTGGATGTGCGCCGCGTCGCCGGCCAGCAGCACCCGGCCGACCCGGTAGCGCTCGGCCTGCCGGGTGGCATCGCCGACCCGGGACAGCCAACGCGGCGAGTGCGCGCCGAAGTCGGTGCCGGCGAACGCCCGCAGCCGCTCCTTGAACTCGTCGAGGGTCGGCGCGGTCGTCCGGTCCCCGGCCGGCCCTTCGGCGGGAACGATGACGCGGAACACCCCGTCCCCCATGGGAACGGCGCCGAACCGGACGTGGTTCTTGCGGATTTCGGCCATGACGGCGGCCATCGCCGCCGGTTCCGCGGTCACCTCCACATCACCCAACAGCGTCTCGACCTTGGCGGGCTCACCGGGGAAGCCGACGCCGAGCAGCTTGCGCACCACACTGCGGCCGCCGTCGCAGCCGACCAGGTAGCGGGCCCGCAGCCGGGCGCCTCCCCCGCCGGCAACGCCCTCAAGGGCGGGGGTGACCCCACTGACCAGTTCGACGGTCACGCCGTCCTCGTCCTGGCTCAGCCCGACCAGTTCGCAGCCGCGCCGGATCTCGGCACCGAGCTCGACGGCACGCTCGGTGAGCAGCTGCTCGGTGACCGTCTGCGGGATGGCGAGACCGTACGGGTGCGCGGTGTCCACCTGGTCTGGCCAGGGCTTGACGATGGCGGCGAAGAGCCCGCCGGCCTGGAACTGCTCGCCGGCCGCGAGGAAGCCGTCGAGCATGCCGCGCTGGTCCAGCACCTCGATGCTGCGCACGTGCAGGCCGCGCGCGCGGGACTGCCCGGTCGGCTCGGCGAGCTTCTCCAGCACGACTGTGCGCACCCCGGCCAGCCGCAGTTCGGCGGCCAGCATCAACCCGGTCGGTCCACCGCCGGCCACGATCACGTCGATCATCACAAACCCCCGTCAACTTCCACAGAATCCGGCTCAGGCCGGTCATTCTGCTGGACGACCAGGGCCTTGCCGCAAGCCCCCCGGTGCGCTATAAGTTGAGAGTGGCAAGGAGCGGGTAACCTCCTTGCCTTTGTCTTTTGTCGTCCGCCGCGGACAACCTCCTGAGGGGGCTGGGCGGGGTGCCGCGGGGAGTGGGGGGGGGGGGGGGGGGGGGGGGGGGGGGGGGGGGGGGGGGGGGGGGGGGTGCCCCCCCGCACGCGTGCGGGGCCCCACTCGGGGTTGCGGGTCAGCCGTTGGCGAGGGCCTGGAGGCGGTCGTAGGCGCCGTTGAAGAGGTTCTGGTCGCCGGGGAAGGTGCCGGAGTCGGCGTACTGCCAGAAGGTCTGGTAGCCCCAGCCGTTGGGGAGGGTGCCGACGGTGGAGGCGTAGCGGGCTATCCAGAGCGGGTTGGTGGTGCCGAAGCCGCCGTTGTTGCCGGTGCACTGGCTCCACCAGTTGGTGGTGGTGTAGATGGTGGGGTAGCGGCCGGTGCGGGTGTGGACGGTGTTGCTGAAGGAGCGGATCCAGCTGACCATCGCGCTCTGGCTGAGGCCGAAGCAGGTGGCGCCGTAGGGGTTGTACTCGATGTCGAGGGCGGGCGGGAGGGTCTTGCCGTCGCGGGACCAGCCGCCGCCGTGGTCGACGAACCAGTTGGCCTGGGCGGTGCCGGAGGAGCGGTCCGGGAGGGCGAAGTGGTAGGCCCCGCGGATCAGGCCGGCGTTGTAGGAGCCGTTGTACTGCTGGGCGAAGTACGGGTTGGTGTAGGTGGTGCCCTCGGTGGCCTTGACGTAGGCGAAGCGGGCGCCGTTGGCCTTCACCGAGGACCAGTTGACGTTGCCCTGGTAGCTGGCGACGTCCAGCCCGGGGGTCTGGGTGACGGCGAGGGCGGAGATGCCCGCGGTGCTTGCTCTGCCCTCGTGGGCCGCGACGGTGGAGCCGGCGAAGTCGCGGTCGGGGTGGATGGGCGGGAGGTGCTGTCCGGCCTGCTCGGCGCTCTCGGAGGGAGCGGGCTCGGCCGCGTACGCGGGTGCGGCGGCGCCGGTGACGAGTGCGACCGCGGCGGCGAGCGCGGCGAGGGCGGGGAGCCTGCGGGACTTCGTCGTCCCGGTGGTACCGGTGGGGCTGGCGGAGCGGGAAGTGCTGAACATGAACACTCCTCTGGTCCGGTGCTGGTGACCCGTGGATGGTGGTACGGCCGGTGTGGGCCCGGCCGGGAGCAGACTAGCCATGTACTCGCCAGCATGACCAGGTATCCGGGGTCACTTCCTGAACCACCGTCACATCTGTCCGGTCCACAGGCCGGTTTGCCCCGGCTGGTCCCGTCCGGTAGACGCGCCGGGCGGCAGGCGGGGAGCTCGGGTGCGTGGTTCGGCTGCCGGCGCCGAGCCGTTCGCCGGCGCGGAGCGTCCGCGGACGGCGGGTGGTCGCCGCGGCCTGCTGGTCACGGGCCGTAGCGGCCGGGCCGGGCCCGTGGGCGGCTGTGGCACGATGCCAGGGACCGGCCGCCGAGGCGCCCGCCGGCCCACCGGAGAGAAGAGGATCCCCGTGCCCGAGACCACCCGAGACGCTGCCCAGGCCGAGGTGGGCGGCCTCGCCTTCCGTGCCGCCACCGTCGCCGACGTGCCCGCCCTGGTCGAGCTGATCGAGTCCGCCTACCGCGGCGAGGCCAGCCGGGCCGGCTGGACCACCGAGGCGGACCTGCTGGACGGGCAGCGCACCGACGTCGAGGACGTCACCGCCGCCGTCACCCATGCCGACGGCGTGGTCCTGCTCGCCGAGCACGCCGGTGAGCTGCTCGCCTGCTGCCAGCTGGAGCGTCGGGGCGAGCATGCCTACTTCGGGATGTTCTCGGTCCGCCCGGGCCGCCAGGGTGGCGGCGTCGGCCGGGCGGTGCTGGCGGAGGCCGAGCGGTTCGCGGGGGAGGAGTGGGGCGCCGCCGAGCTGGAGATGACGGTGATCGAGCAGCGCGCCGACCTGATCGCCTGGTACGAGCGCCGGGGCTTCTCCCGCACCGGGATCCACTCCCCGTTCCCGTACGGCGACGAGCGTTTCGGCATCCCGCTCCGGCCCGATCTGCGGTTCGAGAAACTGGTGAAGAATCTGACGAAGAAGCCTACCCAGCAGTAGGTTTGAGGATTCGTCAATACTGACCTGCGGCAATGCGGAGATGTCACACCTCGTTCATGATTGGTCTAGGCCAATGTGAGAGGCTGGCGGACGAACGGCCACGTTCCGTCCTGCCCAGGGGGGCCATTTCCGCATGCCCGCACTCCATGGCACCGCCATGCCCGCAACCGACACCGCTCTGCCCGCAACCGACACCGCTCTGCCCGCGACCGACGCCGTCCGTCCGGCGACCGACGCCGCTCTGGCGGCCATCGACGCCGCCCGACCGGCGACCGGCGTCACTCTGCCCGCCACCGGCGCCGTTGCGCGCCGCCCCGCCACTCCGGGCGGCCCGGCCGCCGACGGTGCGCAGCGCCTGCCCGGCCCGCCCGACGACGAGGAGCTCTACTGGTACTTCGGCCCGCAGCGCCGCTGGGTGCTGCTCTGCGCCACCCTCTCCTACGCCGGCGCCACCGCCACACTCGGCCTCTTCGCGCTCAGCCGGCCACTGCTCTGGCCGTTCCTGCTCCTGACCTTGCTCAACGCCGCCACCTGGCTGCTCTCCCTCGCCGACGGCCAGCGCGCCCGCCGCTACACCCGCGACTCGCACGACCTGCTGCTGCGGGCCTGGCGGCCGGCCTGGTACCCCGGCGTCGACCTGCTGCTGCCCACCGCCGGCGAACCGCTCGACGTCCTCGCCAACGCCTACCGGCACACCGCCGCCGTCCGCTGGCCCGGCGAGCTGACCGTCCTCGTCCTCGACGACGCCGCCCGCCCCGAGGTGCGCGAACTCGCCGAGTCCCACGGCTTCCAGTACCGGGCCCGGCCCGACCGGGGCCGGTTCAAGAAGGCCGGCAACCTCAACCACGGCCTGGCCGAGAGCGCCGGCGAGATCGTCGCCGTCCTCGACGCCGACTTCTGCCCGCGCCCCGACTTCCTGCACCACCTGGTGCCCTACCTCGACAACCCCGAGGTCGGCATCGTCCAGAGCCCGCAGTGCTTCGACACCGACCCCGGCATGTCGTGGCTGGAGCGGGCCGCCGGAGCCACCCAGGAGATCTTCTACCGGTGGATCCAGCCCTCCCGGGACGCCCAGGACGGCACCGTCTGCTGCGGCACCAACGCGCTCTACCGGCGTGCCGCACTGAAGCGGGTCGGCGGCTTCGCCGAGATCGACCACAGCGAGGACCTCTACACCGGCCTCTCGCTCGCCCGCGCCGGGTGGACCACCCGGTACGTGCCCGCGCTGGTCGCCAAGGGCATGTCGCCCACCGGCCTGCCCGCCTTCATCAGCCAGCAGTACCGCTGGTGCCTCGGCTCGCTCGCCCTGGTCGGAGACCCCGGCTTCCGCAGCGGCCCGCTCTCCCGCTCGGCCCGGCTCTGCTTCTGGAACGGCATCCTCGGCTACCTCACCAGCGCGGTCAACGTCTTCGCCGTCCCGCTGCCCGCGCTGATCATGCTGTTCTTCCGCCCCGACGAGATCCAGCCCTGGCAGGTCCTGCCCTTCCTGCCGCCGATCTGGGTCGCGCTCGTCCTGCTGCCCGCGATGTCCCGCACCCGCTGGCGTTTCGAGGTCACCCGGGTCCAACTCCTGGGCGGGCTCTGCCACGTGGTCGCCATCGCACACGCGCTGCGCCGCCGCAGCGCCGACTGGGTGCCCACCGGCGCCGTCTCCGGCGGAAGTTCGCTGGCCCGCACGGTCGCCCGGATCGGCGTCGGCTGGCTCGGCCTCGTCGTCCTCGCCGGTGTCGCCGGCCTCGCCCGAGCCGTCGCCCTGCACGGCTGGCAGCCCTACTGGGCGCTCGCCGCGCTGCTCGGACTCACCGCCTACACCACGATCCCGCTCCTCCGGGCCCTGTGGCCCCTGCTGCGCGGCGGCAACGGTGCCGCCGTCGCCGAAGTCGCCCCGCCCGCCCGGAGCGCCTCCGACCTGGGCTTCGGCCGGGCCGAGGCCGTCGCCCTCACCGCCGTGCTGCTGCTCTGCGGTCTGCTGGCCTCCGGCTGGGCCGACCCGCTCGTCTTCTGACGATCCGTCAAGTTCGCTTTCTTCCGCATTCCTTGCGCGTCGCCCCACCGGCGCGGACCCACCGCCCGGCCGCCCCATCGGCCCGGCGGCCCCGAACACCGCTGCCAGTCACTGCAAGGAGCACCGCCGTGCCCACGGCCGTACCACCGAGCGCCGGACGCCCGCCTGTCGAACCGCCGAGCGCCGTCCGCACCGATCCCGCACCCGAACCGGGGCCGTCCGCCACCCTGGTCGGACTCGTCCACCGTCCCGCCGAGGCCGCCGAGTCGGCGTCGCAGCCGGACTCGCCGAGCGCCGGGGAGCCCCGCCGGCGGGCCGCCTTCCGGCCCGACATCGAGGGCCTGCGCGGCATCGCCGTGCTCGCCGTCCTCGGCTACCACGCCGCCGTCCCCGCCTTCACCGGCGGCTACGTCGGAGTCGACATCTTCTTCGTCATCTCCGGGTTCCTGATCACCGGCCTGCTGCTGGGCCGCCCGATCGGCCTCCGGGACTTCGCCGCCCGCCGGGCCCGCCGCATCCTGCCCGCCGCCGCCGTCGTCCTGGTCGCCACCGCGCTCGCCGGCGGCGCCCTGCTCGATCCGCTGCGCGGCACCGACCTCGCCCGTGATCTGATCGCCGCCGCCGGCCAGTTCGCCAACTGGCGGTTCGTCGGCCGGCAGACCGACTACCTCGCCGCCGAACGCGACCCGAGCCCGCTCCAGCACTTCTGGTCACTGGGCGTGGAGAACCAGTTCTACCTGCTCTGGGGCATCCTGCTGCTCGGCCTCGCCCGCTACCTCGCGGGCCGGCGCCGCACCGTCGCGATCGCACTCGCCACCACCGCGATCGGCGGCGTCTCGCTGGCGCTCTGCCTCCGCTGGACGGCCGGCTCCGCACCGCTCGGCTACTTCTCCACCGCGAGCCGGCTCTGGGAGTTCGCCGCCGGCGCCTGCGCCGCCCTGGCCGGGACGGCCCTGGCCGGACGGCTGCCACGCGCGGGCCGGGCGGCCCGGCCCGCCGGCTGGGCGCTGCGCCTGCTCGGCTGGGGCGGCGCGGCGGCCGTCGCCCTCGCGGTCCTCACCTACGACCGCAACACGCCCTTCCCCGGCAGCGCCGCCCTGCTGCCCGTCCTCGGCACAGCGGCCGTCCTGCTCGCCGGACCGGCACACCGCGCCCTGGGCCCGGCCGACGTCGGCCGGCTGCTCGCCACCCGCCCGCTGCGCGCCGCCGGCCGCCTCTCGTACGCCTGGTACCTCTGGCACTGGCCGGTGCTGACCATCGCCCAGGCCCGCTACGGCGCCCTGCCGTGGACCACCCTGGCCGCGCTCACCGCGGCCTCCGCCCTGCCGGCCTGGCTCACCCTGCGGCTGGTCGAGCGGCCGCTCCGGTACGGCAGCAGCCCGGCGCCCCGCCGCGGCCTCGCGGTCGGCGCCAGCGCCCTCGTCATCCCGCTGATCGCCGGGCTGGCCCTCGGCGGCGGCACCGTCCGGGCCCTCGGCGGCGCCGACCTGCCCGCGGTGGTCCCGGCCGGCGCGGTCGACGGCCCCGCCCTGCTCGCCCCCAGCGCCCGGGTTCTCACCCTGACGCCCTCGCTGGCCCGGGCCCGGGAGGACTTCCCGCCCGGTCGGGGCTGCGAGATCCCGCTCGGCGCCGACGCCAGCCCGCGCTGCCTGTTCGGCACCGAATCCAGCCCCGACCGGATCGTGCTGGTCGGCGACTCCCACGCGGGCCAGTGGATCTCGGGGGCGCTGGCGCTGGCCGAGCAGCGGCACTGGGCGCTGGAGGTGCTGGTCAAACCGGGCTGCCCGCTGGCCACCCTGACCGTGCGCAACAACGTCCTCGGCCGCACCTTCGACGAGTGCGACCGCTGGCGCGAGAACACCCTCACCCGCCTCGCCACCGGCCCCAAGCCGCGCCTGATCCTGATGGCCGGCCTCAACCGCTACGGCGGCCAGGAGGAGCGCACCGAGGGCTGGACCCGCACCCTCGACCGGCTCTCCGCCGTCGGCGCCCCGCTCGCCTACCTCGCGGACACGCCGATGCCCGGCAAGGACATACCGACCTGCCTGGCCGCCTCCGACGGCCGCTCGGACTCCTGCTTCTTCCCCCGTGAGTCGGCCTTCGAACGCGACCCGCTGACCGACGGCGGCCTCGCCGGCCGCTACGGCGTCCGGGTCCTCGACCTCGGCCCGCTGCTCTGCCCGGGCACCGGCCCGGACTGCCCGGCGGTCCTGGAGGGTGTGGTGCTCTACCGGGACACCGGGCACATCACCGACACCCTGGCGCGGGTGCTGGCGCCCCGGCTGGACCGGGGGCTGCTGGGGGCGGGGTGAGCCGGGGGCCGGCGCCGGGGCCTCAGCCGTAGACGCTGTGGCAGAGCCTGGCCTGTTCCGAGCCGGCCGGCCAGCGGCCGAAACGTTCGGCCTGGTCGCAGACGGACCCGGACCCGGACCCGGGGGCGCCGGCCGCCGGCGCGCTCGGGGCCCTGCCCGGAGCGGGGGCCGGTACCGCCGCGGGTGGGGCGGGCGCCGCCGTGGTGGCCGCCGGGCGGGATGGTGCCGGGCGTGGTGTGCGGCCCGGCCTGGGCCGGGCGCTGCCGGGGGCGGTGTGGTCCGCCCCGGCGGGCTCGTCCTCGCCGCCCGTCTGCCGGGCGGGGGTGGGGGCCGCCTCCGGTGAGGAGGCGGGCGTGCCGCTGGGCGGTGCGTCCGGGGCCGACAGCAGGTCGGGTGACAGGGGGAACGAGGGTTCCAGGGGCAGGGCCGGCGCGGCGGACGCCTCCGTGAGCGGGGACGTCAGTGGGGATGTCGACGGGGACGTCGACGGGGATGTCGACGGGGAGGGTGCGGCCGACGGGAACGCCACCACCCCGGTGGTCTCGTCGCCCGACCCGGGCCCGCACATCACCAGGACGGCGGCCATCGCGGCGACGGTCCCGGCCGCCGTCGCCGCCCACACCCAGCGCGGCTTCCGCACCGGAGCGGGAGCGGCCGGAGCGGGGGTGCTCGGAGTGGGTGCGCTCGGAGCGGGGGCCGGAGCGGCTGGTGGCGGCGGCACCGGCGGCGGCTCCCACCTCTGCGCCGGCCACTGCCATTGCCCGCCTGCCCGTTGCCCGCCTGCTGGTTGCCCGTCCATGCCCTGAGTCCTCCTGACGGCCGTCGCCGACCACCGGCGACCCGCTCGCCGTGCTCAACGAGCGCGCGGACGCCGGGACATGACCCGGAAGAGGGTTCTCTCCCGCCCCGCCTCCCGGCCGTCCGCCCCGCCGGTACGCTGCCTGCCGTACCCCGGGTGCGGACGTCCGGGGTCCGCCACATGCTGGGGGCATGGAAACCAACAACACGTCGAAGCCCCTGGTCGAGGTCGCCGAGTTCCGCACCGACAGCCGCTACCGCCTGGTCCACTTCGAGGGCCACGGCTGGGAGCCGCTGGCCCCGGAGGAGTTCGAACCGAGGGTCCACCAGCTCTTCCCCGATCTCGACCCGCGCGACCCCGTCCGCGTCCATTGGGCCGACCGCCCCTGGGAGTGGCCCGCCTGGCACCCCGGCGAAGCCTGACCGGCGGTCGGGGCCTTCCCGCCGTCCGGGCTCGCTCTCAGGGCGCAGGCCGAGCCTCAGGGCCCAGAGCGGGCTCAGCGTGCAGGCCGAGCCTCAGGGCCGGGTGCGGGCGCGGTAGCCCGCGATCTTGGCGAGGTTGCCGCACCGCTCCATCGAACACCAGCGGCGCCGGCGGGCCTGGGAGTCGTCCAGGAAGAGCAGTGAGCAGTCCGGGCTCTCGCACTCCTTGACCCGGCCGAGCAGCGGGCCGCCCGCCAGCAGCACGGCGTCGCGCGCCACCGCGGCGAGGGCGGCCCGGACGTCGTCCGCCGGGGCCCCGGCGTGCCAGTGCAGCCGGAGTCCGCCGTCCGCGGAGGCGAGTTGGGGGGCGAGGTCGGGGGCGGCGGCGGCCGCGTTGGCCTCGGCGAGGTCGCCCACAGCCGGGGGGAGGCCTGCCATCGCGGCGCGCAGCAGCCGGTACACGGCCTCGCGCAGCCGGCGCGCGTCCACCAGATCGCGCTCCGTGGCCTCCGTTGCCTCCGTGGCGTCCGCGGTCGCGCCGTCGGGCCGCAGTCCTGCCTCGGTGAGCCAGCGGGTCAGCGCGTCCTGGTCCGGCAGGCGCTCGACGGGGGTTGCGTGGCGCCGGCCGAGGGTGGCGACGAAGTTCAGGCAGGGGCGTCCGCCGAGGAACGGGAAGGCGAGCTGCGGGTCGGTGGCGTGGGTGCTGGGCGGCATGGGGGAGAGCCTACGCCCGGGCCCCCTCTTGACACCACTTCATCCGGTGTCGCAGGGTGACACCTGTTCATCTGGTGTCATCGACGAGAGCGGGTGCGCAACCATGCGCGCAGTACGGATCGACCAGTTCGGCGGCCCCGAGGTCCTGCTCCCGGTGGACCTCCCGGACCCGGTTCCCGGCCCCGGCGAGGTGCTGGTGCGGGTCGCCGCGGCGGGCGTCAACCGGGCCGACGCGCTGGTCCGTTCGGGCGTCTACCACCGCGCCGGAAGGCCGCCGCTGATCCTCGGTGCCGAGGCGGCCGGCACCGTCGCCGCCCTGGGGGAGGGCGTGAGCGGCCTGGAGGTCGGGCAGCCCGTCCTGGCGATGGCCGCCGCCGCCGGCTCCGGCTTCTACGCCGAGCTCGCGGTCGTCCCGGCCCTGCGGGTCACGCCCCTGCCCGAGGGCGTCGGCCTGCTCGCAGCCGCCGCGCTGCCCTCCGCCTGGCTGACCGCCTGGTACTGCCTGCGCCGGCTGGCCCGGGTGGCCGCCGGGGAGACGGTGGTCGTGCAGGCGGCAGCCAGCGGGGTCGGCAGCGCGGCGGTGCAGATCGCCGCCGAGGCGGGCGCGCGCGTCATCGCCGTCGCCGGTTCGGCGGCCAAGGCCGAGTGGGCGGCCGGCTTCGGCGCCGACGCGACCGTCGACACCTCCGCCCACCCGGAGGACGCCGCCGTCGACGAGGTGCTCCGGCTGACCGGCGGGCGCGGCGCCCACGTCGTCCTGGACACCGTCGGCGGGCGGGTGTTCGGCCAGAGCCTGCGCCAGGCCGGCCAGGCCGGACGGGTGGTCGCGCTCGCCAACGTCGCGCTGGAGCCCAGCACCATCGACACCCGGCACTTCTACCCGAAGAACGTCTCCATCCACGGCTTCCAGATCACCAACCTGCTGGACCACGGCTACGACCCCCGCCCCGACCTGCGGGAGATCGCCGCCCGCGTCGTCACCGGGGCCTACCGGGTGCCGGTGGAGTCCGTGTTCCCGCTGGAGGAAGCAGCCGACGCCCACCGGCAGTTGGAAAGTCGCGGCAATCGAGGCAAGATCGTCCTGACCGTGGCGGCCGATCCGGCCTGACCGCGGCGCACGCGAGAGGCGAGGGGGATTCGTGGATCGGCTGGCGAGCAACGCGGGTTACGGCGAGGCGGCGGAGCAACTCGCCGTGCAGTACGAGGAAGTGACGTTCGAGGAGGTCCACCGCGAGGTGCTGCACCTGTTCCCCGAGCGGCCGTCCGACATCCTCGACATCGGCGCCGGCACCGGCCGGGACGCCGCCGCCCTGGCCGCGCGCGGCCACCGCGTCGTCGCCGCCGAACCGACGGCGGAGCTGCGCCGGGCCGGCGAGCGCATCCATGCCGGCAGCGCCATCCGCTGGGTGGACGACGCGCTGCCCGCCGCCGCCGTGCTCGGCACGGCGGGCGAGCGCTTCGACCTGATCCTGCTCTGCGCCGTCTGGATGCATCTGGCCGAGGACGAACGACCGTTGGCGATGGACGCCCTCGCCCGGCTGCTCGCTCCCGGCGGCCGGGTCCTCCTCTCGCAGCGCCACGGCCCCGTCCCGACCGGCCGCCGGATGTTCGACGTCCCGGCCGACGAGACGGTCGCGCTCGCCCGGGCCCGTGGGCTGGACCTGCTGCTCCGCACCGAACGCCCCGATCTGCACGACCGCCCGGGCGTGCACTGGACGGTGCTCGCCTTCGAGTCGGCGGTCGGACAGACCTCGTAGTCCGGGCGGACGGGTGCCACGAGGGGTGCTTCCTGGTCCCCGGTGTTCCCCCGCGTTCGCGTGGGGTCCACCGGGGCGTGGGCGCCGTACCCGCTCTACTCAAGACCGCTCCGGTCTGACACGCTGTCTTTCGCCGGGCGCTGGCGAGTCAGGTCGAGTCAGGTCGATTCAGGTGTCCGGCAGGCAAGGTGCGACCGTGAGACCCGTGTCCGGCTGCAGTTCGCCGCCGGACCGGACGCCCCCGACCGGAAGAGGCGACCGTGCTCGGTGAGACAGCCCGTACCTGGCTGCAGCGATGGGACCAGCAGCAGGAGCGTTACAGCCCCGACCGCGACGAACGCTTCCAGGTGGTCGTCGACACCGTCGGCTGGTTGCTCGAACGCACCGAGGTGCCCCGGCCCCGCCTGGTGGACCTGGGCTGTGGCACGGGGTCACTCACCGCCCGCCTCGCCCGCGCCTTCCCGCACGCCGATGTCGTCGGTGTGGACGCCGATCCCCTCCTCCTCGGCCTCGCCGAAGAGGCCGTCACCGGCACGACCGCCCGGCTCCTCGCCCGTGACCTCACCACGCCCGGGTGGGCCGACGAGGCCGGCCCACCCGCCTCCTGGGACGCGGCGGTGTCCTCCACCGCCCTCCACTGGCTGACCCCCGACGAACTCGGCGCGCTCTACCGCACCCTGGCCGGCCGCCTGCGCCCCGGAGGAATCCTGGTCGACGCCGACAACCGTGCTCCCACCTCGGCCCCCGCCCTCCTGGGGCTCGCCCGCCAGCTTCGTGCGCGGCGTGCCCACCGGACCGGGCGTCATGGTGACAAGGACTGGGCGGGCTGGTGGAAGACCGTGCTGTCCGCCCCGGAACTCGCCCCCCTCGCCCAGGCCCGCGCCCGTTCCCCGATCGCGGACCGCACCTTCACCGAGCCCCACGATCTGACGACCGCCGAACAGATCCGCCTCCTGCACGAAGCCGGTTTCAGCAGTGCCACCACCGTCTGGCAGTGCGGCGACGACAGCATTCTGGTCGCCGTCCGCTGACCCCGGCGGTCTCCGAGCCGCCAAGCGGCCAAGCCTCTGACCGTGCGAGGCCCGGATGCTTTTCCCTCCCCGGCAGAAGCCGGGGATACCCACGCAAGATCTGGGCTGGATTCACCCCGGAAGGCCTTCGAGCCTCACCAGCTCGCAGTGCACGTGTCGATGCTGTTCGCGAGCTCGGCGTCGTAGCGAAGGGGGAGGGAGCCGGCGGGCGAGGCTGTGGTGGGTGACGCGGCACTGTGCGGGACACCCGGGATCACGTGGACCGGCACCGGGCATGCCCGCATCAGGGCGGCCGCCTCGGCCCGTCCGGCCGGGCGCTCGGCCTCGCGGAGCTTGCGGGCGGCGCGCTTGGCGGCGCCGGGGCGATGGGACGGGTGCGACGTCGAAGGGGTGGTCGGCCGGCCGGTGCGCGGCCGGAGGAAGCGAGGGTCGACCAGGACGACCCCGGCCACGGCGTCCGGGTGGGCGGCCGCGTAGCGCAACGCCGTGGTGGCGGAGGCCGCGTGGGCGACCAGGACGGGGCGCGAGCGGACGGGCGCCAGCAGTTCGGCCAGCCAGTGGTCGTCCGGGACGGACGCGGGGGAGGAGCGGCCGAGACCGGGCAGGTCGGCCGCCAGTGCGGGCGCGCCCAGCCGGGTGACCACCTCGCGCCAGGCGTCGGCGTCCTCGCCCGGCCCGTGCAGCAGGACGAAGCGCGGAGCCTCGCCGTCCCCGGCGACGTAGCTGCGGGCACCGGCGACGTCTGAGAACCCACCGCGGAACGCCGCACCCTGCGGCGAGGCGCCGAACCCGTCGGCGACCAGCCGGGTGGCCCAGCGGCGCAACAGCTCTGCCACCGGCGGGTGTTGGAGACCGGCCGCGCGGGCGAGACGGTCGGCGGAGGTGGTGTCGTAGGTGTCCTCGGAGAGGAAGGTGAGCGTCTCGGGGTCGGCGCCGGTCAGCGCGCGGGGCAGCCGGCGGACCAGGCCGAGCGGGACGAGCCGCCGGGGCGCCGGCACGCCGAGGTGCTCGGCCAGCAGGGCGATCAGCTCCGGCAGGGGCGGCGTCGCGGGGTCGAGGACGGCGTGCGCATGGGCCGGGCCGGTGTCGTGTCCGGGGACGGCCGCGAGGAACCGGGCCAGGTGGTCGACCGCGACCACCGGCAGGAACGTGCGCGGCGTTCCTGGCAGCAACGGCAGCCGCCCGTGCCAGAGTTGGCGCACCAGTTCGGCCGGGCCGATGTACTGCCCGGCCTCGCCGGTGACCGAGTGGCCGATCACGCTGCTCGGGTTCACCGTGGTGAGCGGTACGCCGAGCCGGGCGGCGGTGACGCGGACGGCGGCGTCGCCCAGCTGCTTGGACGCCTCGTACGCGCCGAGCTCTGCGTAGAGCGCGTCGGCCTCGGCGGCGGGCAGCGGGTGGCGCGGTGCGGCGTCCCGGCCGACCCGGTAGCCGGAGAGGTGGACCAGCCGCCGGAGGCCGGGGCGGCCGGCGGCCCAGTGCAGGGCGTGCAGTGCGCCGTCGACGTTGGCGGCGTGTGCCTCGGCGCGGGAGAGGCCGAAGCGGTAGAGAGCGGCGAGGTTGTGCACGTCGCGGACGTGCGCGAGCCGGGCGTCGTCCTCGGGTGACAGGCCGAGGCCGGGCCGGGTGAGGTCGGCGGCGACGGTGCTGAGGGCGGTGTCGTCGGCGCCGTGCTCGCGAAGCCAGCCGCGCAGCTCCTGGTCGCGTGCGGTTCCGTGCCCGCCCCGGACGGCGGCGGCCACCGGCTCGCCCCGTCCGAGGAGTTCGAGGACGAGCCAGCGGCCGAGGAACCCGGTGGCGCCGAGGACGAGGGTGCGCGGGGGGAGGGGGGCCGGGGCGGGCGTGGCTGTGGAGGTGGCTGTGGTGGTGGTTGTGGCGGCGGTGCCTGTGATGTTCATGGGCAGGGCTCCTTTTCTGTAGACCGGTCCACTTATGTAGACCGGTCTGTATATTTTTTGGACGTCGAGAGGGTGCCGGCCCGCCGGTCTGGAGTGCTGTGGCGCGCCGGCCCCCAGTTTCTGTAGACCGGTCTGCATATTTTTTGCGCGACGACGAGCCCCGTCCTGATGGGTCAGCGGGAGCGGTGGCGTACGCAGGTGAACATACCGTCGCCGGGGAACCCGGGGGAAGAGGGGGCGGCGATCTTGCAGGGCGGCGAGGTCGTCCGGAGAACTGCCGGGCGCCGCCGCGCCGGGGTACCTGGGGGCGGGCCGAGGTGTCCGGCCCGCCCGTGCCGACGGTGCCCCGGGCCGGCGTGCCGCATCAGGCGGGGCGCGGGGCCTCCAGGAACCGGTGGAGCGAGGCGGTCAGTCCGGCCACGAAGGCGTCGCGGGTCTGCTCGGCGACCAGGTCCAGGGAGAGGTACGGGTTGAGGTCCTCCAGCTCGACCAGGAGCAGTTCGCCGTCCTGCGTACGGCAGGCGTCCACGCGCTGGATGCCGTGGTCGAGGGTGTTCCACTCGATGAAGCGGCGGGCGAAGGCCAGGTCGGCGTCGGTGGCCTCGTAGGGTTCGAGGACCCAGCGCCGCTCGGGGTCGGGGGCGTGGAGGGCGTACTGGAAGGTGTCGTCGACGTAGTAGAAGGACACCTCGTAGCGGAAGTCGATGCGCGGCTGGACGAGGATGTGGCCGTAGGCGAGGCCGCTCAGCTGGTCCCGGGGCATGAAGGACAGGCCGATGGAGTCGGCGCCGGCCTTCGGCTTGACGGCGTACTGCGCGGCTTCGGGCAGCAGGTGCAGGTCCTGGGGCCGGTCGACGGTGGGGATGACGGGGTGTCCGGTGGTGGTGAGGTCCAGCAGGTACTGCTTGCCGGCCATGTCGCCGCGGCCGGTCAACGGGTTGTAGACCCGGTTGCCGCGGGCCCTGGCCTGGTCCCGGAAGGCGTCGTACTCCTTCTGGTAGTGCAGCACGGGACCGCTGTTGCGGACCACGACCGCGTCGAAGGCGTCCATCAGGGCGGCGGCATCGAGGGGGTGGCACAGGGCGAGGTCGAAGTCGTCGCGCAACCGGGAGGTCAGGAGGATGTCCTCGTCGCAGTAGCGCCGTCCGCGGGCCTGGTAGGCGAGATCGGTCACGAACAGGACGCTCGGGCGGGCGGGCATGGCGCATCTCCTCGGGGTGGGGCCCGCCAGCCTACCCAGCGGGGCGGCGCTCCCGACCCGGCACCTGGCTCGGGGGCGAACGAGGGGCGAACGGGGGCGCGAACGGGGGCGGCGCCCGGCACCAGGTCGACGGGCCGGGCCACGGGTCCGATGTGTGGGCCGCAGCCGCAGCCGCAGCGGCAGGGGCAGGGGCAGGAGCCGTGGGGCCTTCGGTGGAGGCCGCCCTGTCACCGGCGTGGGCCGTAGCTCCAGTAGTGGTCCGGGTAGTCCCCGCACGGGTACTGCATCAGGGGGGCCTGCGGGGCGCTGCTGCGGTAGGAGACGGCGAGGCACTGGTGGCTGTTGTCGTTGACGAAGCGCAGGCCGTTCGGCCACTTCTCGATCTTCCAGGACTGCCCGGGGCTGTTCCTGCACGTGGACTGGATGACGGGGGCGGCGGCTTCGGTGCTGGAGTCCCGGACGGAGAGGCACAGGGCGCTGTTGTAGCTGACGATCCGGTAGTAGGTCTCGCCCTCGGCGTCGGTGTAGGTCTTCTGGGCCTCCCAGAAGTGGTCGGGGTAGTCCCCGCAGGGGTACTGCTGGACCTCCCGGCCTTCCTCCCTGGTGCCGCCGGCCGTGGCCATGCACTGCAGGCTGTTGCCGTTCTTGATCGCCACCGGAACCGGCGGCGGCACGGCCGGGGTCCCGCCGAGTCGTCCGGGCAGGGAGGGTTCCGCACCCGGTTTCGGCACGGAGGTGGTGGACTCCGGCGGCGGCACGGGCCTGTCGCTCCCGCCTGGAGTTGTGGAGGTAGCGGGTACCGACGGGGCGCCGGGGCCCGCGGTCGGAGCCGCCGTACCTGCCGGTGTCGGGGCGGCGGGCGTCGGGACCCCGGGTACGGGAGCCACCGGGGCAGGCGGCACGGGGGCGGCGACCGCCGGTGCGGTCGCAGTCGCTTCGGCCCGAGGGGGTGTACCGCTCGGCGGGGGAGGGGTCGGTGACGTGACCGGCGCCCCGCCCGGAGCCGGCGGCGAACTGCCGTCCGCCGTCGCCGGGGAGGGGCCGGCGGCCGTTGCGCCGGCTGCGGGCCCCACGCGAGCGTCGGCTGCCTGGGGGGTCGTGTCGAAGCGGGCGGGCGTCGTTGCGCCCAGGTGGATGCCCACCAGTACCCCGACCAGTATCAGCACGCCGGCCAGTGCCGCCCCCGCCACACCCATCGCCGCGCCGCCGCGGGCCGTACGGGGGCGCCGCGGGCCGGCGCCCGCGCCGCGCGGCGGGCCGATGGGCGTCCGGCCGAGCACGAACGGACCGGTCAGGCGATTGTCCGGGGCCCGGACCAGCTCACCGCGGACAATCCTCGGGCCGGTACAGGCGGGGGCCATCCGGATCACTTCCCGGCACCGGTCGGCCAGGGCCTCCCGCACCCGTACCAGGTCGGTCTCCAGGCGCCGCAGCACCGGGAGGTGTGCCTCCACCCCGCTGCTCCCGGCCGACTCGGTATCGGCCCTTTCGGTCCCGGTAGGTTCGGTCCCGGTCGGTTCGGCCGCCGCCCGGGCCCCCGGCGCCCGCCGCTCGCCGCTCGCCAGGGCATGCGTCCGCGCCCGGCCGACCAGGAGACCGACGGCGTCCTGTTCCCGTTCGGCCGTCCGTCGCACCTCGCGCGCGCTCTCCCTGATCCGCCGCACCTCGGCCAGGCAACGCGTCGCCTCCCGCAGCCGGGCCCGCCGCAGCTCCGCCGCCTCTCCGTCGTTCAGGGCCCGGGCTGCGGGACTCGCCTCGTCCGTGGCGTCGGTGCCCAGTTCACTCCGCAACTCGGCCACGATCGCCACGAGTACCCGGATCAGTTCCTCCGACTCCGCGACACCCGCCTCGGCCTGCTGTTGCGCCTGCCGGGCCCGGTCCAGTGCCTGCTCGGCGGCCGAGCGTTCCGCCGCGGGCGGACGGAGCCCCTCGGCCGCCCGGGTGGCCTGTTCGTGCAGGTGCCCGGCGCGTGCCAGCAGCACCGCCCGGGTCCGCGGGTCCACCGCCTGGTCGTGGATCAGCCGCTGGAGCAGGTGCCACGGGATGTCCTTCTCCGCGGAGCGGTACTCGCTCCAGCTGGTCCTGCCGGCCGGGTAGCGCTGGGCGAGCTTGCGGACGGTGATCCCCGCGGTCACCTCCCGCACGAACCGGGCCAGGGCGTCCGCCTGCTCGGTCTCTCCCTTGAGCCGCCCCTGCGGGCGTCCAGCACCAACCACCCCGTGCCCCCTGCCTTGTCCGCGGCCAAACTGCGTTGTCCGTCGCTCACCTGAGCATCGGCGGATTCTTGTAGATGGACAATCAAAACAGGTCGCACTCTGGAGTCTCCACCGGTTCTTCGGACAACTTGCGGGCTTCCCAGGTCGTTTGGGGGTGGTCTCGGTCGGCCTGGTCGTCTCGTCGCGGCACGAGTTCGCCGGGCGCGGTGGCGCGCGTTCGGCGGGAGTCGCCCCCTCCTCGCCATCGTTCGGAGCCTCGCAATCGTTCGAGGCGCTGCGGGCGGAGAGCCTGGAAGCCAGCAGCACCGACAAGAAAAGAGGAACGAGATGCGCAAACGGTTCGCGCCGGCGGCGGCCGGAGGATCCTCCCCCGGCGTCGACAGCGGCAGGTGTACCGATACGGCGTGGGGTCACACCGGCGCGACCGTCACCCCGTGGGCTCAAGAAGCACGGGGACCCGTTCAGCAACTCCAGGACGACCTCCTGGCACTGAGTCGGGACCGGTCGACAGGCGTGTCGTGTCCGAC
The DNA here is from genome assembly GCF_055588525.1 of Kitasatospora sp. NPDC041988. NCBI lineage: Bacteria > Bacillati > Actinomycetota > Actinomycetes > Kitasatosporales > Streptomycetaceae > Kitasatospora > Kitasatospora sp. NPDC041988. The sequence goes on along the minus strand of NZ_JBVJCO010000016.1, from coordinate 20,467 downwards.
CCCCGGGCCGGGTCGGGCGCGACGCACCTGTCCGGTGTCCCGGGGTTTCCCAGAGGTCCAGGACAGCCGGCCCGACCTGTACTCCCTCCAAGCCGACGGCTGATCCGGCGTGTCCGGCAGGGGCAGCTGGGAGGCTTCCCCTGCCGGACGGCCCTCAGGCGCCGCTGTTGCGGAGCATCTCCTCGCGCTCCACGACCTTGACCCGCTCCCGGCCCTCCGCCTCGCCGAGTGCCCGCTCGTGGGCGTCGAGCCGGTGCCAGCCCTCCCACGTCGTGTAGCGGACGCCCCGCTCGCGCAGGTGGGTGACGACGGCCTGCGGGTCGGGCTCGGCGGCGCCCGGCAGCCGGCCGGCGGTGTGGTCGGCGAGCAGGCAGCCGACGGTCTCGTTGGCGTCGCCCTTGGTGTGGCCGATCAGGCCGACCGGGCCGCGCTTGATCCAGCCCGTGACGTACGTGGCGGCCTGGTGCGAGCCGTCGCCGGCCAGGACGCGGCCGGCCTCGTTGGGGACGGTGCCGGAGACGGGGTCGAAGGGCAGCTTGGGCAGTTCGTCGGAGTAGTAGCCGATCGCCCGGTACACGGCCTGCACGTCCCAGTCGGTGAAGCGGCCGGTGCCCCGCACGTTGCCGGTGCCGTCGAGTTCGGTGCGCTCCGTGCGCAGGCCGCCCACCCGGCCGTCCGCGCCGGTCACCTCGACCGGGGACTCGAAGAAGTGCAGGTAGATCCGGTGGGGCCGGTCGCCGACGTCGCGGATCGCCCAGTTCTCGAGCGTCGACGCGACCATGTCGACGTGCTTCGCGGCCCGGCGCTCGGCGATCGACCCGTCGTCGTACTCGATGTCCTCGGGGGCGACGATCACCTCGATGTTCGGCGAGTGGTCGAGTTCGCGCAGCTCCATCGGGCTGAACTTGGCCTGGGCCGGCCCGCGGCGGCCGAAGACGTGCACATCCAGCGCCTTGTTCCGCCGGAGCCCGGCGTGGACGTTCGGGGGGATCTCGGTGGGCAGCAGCTCGTCGGCGGTCTTGGCGAGGATCCGGGCGACGTCCAGGGCGACGTTGCCCGCGCCGAGCACGGCGACCTTCTCGGCCTCCAGCGGCCAAGTTCGGGGGGCGTCGGGGTGCCCGTCGTACCAGGAGACGAAGTCGGCGGCGCCGTACGAGCCGTCCAGGCCGACACCCGGTATGTCGAGCGCACGGTCGGCCGTCGCGCCGGTGGCGAAGACGGTGGCGTCGTAGAAGCGGTGCAGGTCGTCGAGGCCGAGGTCGCCGGGGTAGTCGATGTTGCCGAAGAGGCGGATCTGGGGCTTGTCCAGCACCTGGTGGAGCGCGGTGACGATGCCCTTGATGCGCGGGTGGTCGGGCGCCACGCCGTAGCGGATCAGCCCGAACGGGGCGGGCATCCGCTCGAACAGGTCGATCGAGACCCCGGGCTCCCGGGCGGCGTCGGACTTCAGCAGGGCGTCTGCGGCGTAGATGCCGGCGGGGCCGGCTCCGACGATCGCGATACGGATCGGACGGGACATGTCGGGGCGTTCCTCCGGGCAGACGGGCAGACGGGCAGACGGGCGGCGGGCGAGCGGGCGGCAGGCGGCGGGGGGAGAGGGGAGAGGGAGCAGGACGTCGGGTGTCTGAAGCAAACCCGCTCCCCACCCGCCGCTGTAGACGCCGCGGGCCTATGGCCCCATAGAGCACACCTATGACTCGCCGCCCGCCGGGCACACGCTCGACGTCGCGCACGACCGCCGACGGCGGCCCCGGCCCCGGCCGCCGCGCCCTTCGACCGCCGGTTGCCGGCGGAGCGCGGCACTGTGCCCGGTCACTCCGGCAACGGGAGTCAGCGCTGCGCCCGGCCGGCCCGTACGACGAGGAGGTGTCGGACGGCGTGGCGGGCGTCCTCCAGGGGGTGGCGGGAGCGGCGGACGCGGGCGAGCAGGACCGCGCCCTCCAGCAGGGCGAGTGCCTGGCCGGATGCGGTGTCCGCCTCGGCCTGGTCGAAGCCCTCGGCCGTCAGACGTTCGGTGAGGACGGCCTGCCAGCTCGCGTAGACCTCGGCGCAGACGGTGCGCAGTGCCTCGTTGCTGCCGGCCACCTCCAGGCCGACGGTGGCGATGGGGCAGCCCTTGGTGTAGCCGGACTCCTCCAGGCGGGCGGTGAAGACCTCGGTGAGCTGTCCGACGATCGCGGCGGCGTCCGTGCCCTTGCGGGCCAGGGCCCTGAGGAGCTCCTCGATCTCCTGGCCGGCCTGGCGCAGGGCGGCGGCGACCAACTGGTCCTTGCCCTCGGGGAAGTGGAAGTAGAGCGAGCCGCGCGGTGCGCCGCTCTCCGCCACGATCTGGTTCAGGCCGGTGCCGAAGTAGCCCTGTGCCTCGATCAGACTGCGCGTCCCGGCGATCAGCCGGGCGCGGGTCTCCTCACCCTTGACTCCCATGCGGAAACAGTAGACCGGTCTGCATATTCGTGTCGACCGTGTGGGAGTGCGGGCGTCCGTTGTCCGCCGCCGTCGTCGTCCCTGTCTTCTGGCGTCGCCGTCCGTCCGGGGGCAGGGCTCAGGCCGTCTGCTTGGCCGCCCGCCACTCCGGGGCCAGCACGGACCAGATCTCCTCGTCGTGCCGCTCGCCCCGGTACAGGTAGCTCTCCCGGAGCACGGCCTCCTTCGTCATCCCGAGCCGGCGGGCGACGGCGATGCTGGGCTCGTTCCCCGCCGAGACCCACCACTCCACGCGGTGGATGCCGCGCTCCTCGACGGCCCAGTCGATGATCGCGCGCACGGCCCTGGTCACCAGGCCCTTGCCCACGGCCGCCGGCTCCAGCCAGCAGCCCGCCTCGGCGATGCCCTGCCCGACCTCGAACCGCCGGAACAGCACCGCGCCGACCAGGCGGCCCTCGGCCGTCCGGATCCCGAAGAGCCGTCCAGTGTCGGCTGCGGTCTTCTCCGCGTACGCCTGGAGGAGCGCCCGGCTCGACTCCAGGTCCGTGACGGCGTCCGGCAGGCCGTTGAACCGCCCGATGAACTCCCGCCCGCGGTCCACGTGGGCCAGGAACTCCTCGGCCTGCCACGGCTCCAGCGGGCCCAGCACCGCGCCGTCCTCGCCCAGCGTCATCGCGTACATGGTCACCTTTCGGGATCCGGGGCGGCGCACGCCGCCGAGCGATCCTCTCACGGGCGGCCGGCACGGGCCCGTCGCCGGGCTCCGGTGAGCCGGAGCGCGGGTGAGTCGGCCGGTGGCGCGGCAAGTGCCGTTGTCCAGCGGGGAGATGGAGCGGGGAGGGGGTCGTGGACGGCGCCATGGAGACGGCCGGAGGGGGCGGCTGCTGCTGGGCCTGGGCCTGGACCTGGACCGCCGGATCGCGACCGTCGAGGGCGGCGCGAGGTCCAACTCACGTACGCGGACTGCCGCCCGCCGGCGTCGCGCGGACACGGCTGTGGACCCGCCGCAGAGGCGACGGGCCCACAGCCGGGAGGGAGGTCAGCCGACCGAGACGGCGCTCCAGGCGGCCGCGACCGCCTTGTACTCGGTGCTGTTGAGGCCGTAGAGGTCCTTCGCGGCGTTCAGGGACGCGGTGCGCGCGCCCTTGTAGTCCGTGGTGGACGTCATGTAGACGGTCAGCGCGCGGTACCAGATCTTGGCGACCTTCTGGTTGCCGATGCCGGTCACCGTCGAGTTGTTGCAGGTGGGGCTGTTGTAGGTGTAGCCGTTGATGGTCTTGGTGCCGCTGCCCTCACTGGCCAGGTAGAACCAGTGGTTGCCGACGCCCGAGGAGTTGTGGACGTCGAGCTGGCCGACCTTGCGGCTCCAGCAGTCGGCCGACCGGCCGTCCAACGAGGGCTTGTCCATCCGGCGCAGCCACGGCGGGGTGGACTGGTCGCTGAACAGGTAGTCGGGGGTGTCCACCTGGTTGTTGGCGTACCACTCGACCATCGTTCCGAAGATGTCGCTGGTGGACTCGTTGAGACCGCCGGACTCGCCGCTGTAACGGAGGTTGGCGGTGGCGCTGGTGACGCCGTGGGTCATCTCGTGGCCCATGGTGTCGAGGTCGACCTGCTCGGGGTCGGTGGTGCCGTCGCCGTCGCCGGTCATCATGCAGAAGCAGGAGTCGGACCACTGGGCGTTGTCCCAGTTGGTGCCGACGTGGACGAAGACGGTGGCGCCCTTGCCGTCGTTCTTGATGCCGCTGCGGCCGAAGGTGTTCTTGTAGTAGTCGTACGTCCAGGCGGTGTTGGCGTGGGCGTCGACGGCGGCGGTGGCGCGGTCGGTGGAGAACTTCTTGCCGTCGCCCCAGACGTTGTCCGGGTCGGTGAACAGCGTCCCGGAGTTCGCGTTGAGCGAGCCGGACGAGGCGTTGTGGGCGTCCTTGGTGATCGTCCCGCGCACCGGGTCGATGAGCGCGTAACCGCCGTTCTGCGCCGTGGTGTCGATGGTGACGTCACCGGTGTACTCGGAGTGGCCGGTGCCGGCGGCCTGGTGCTCGGAGTCGTAGGACTCGATCTGCTCGCCGGTGGTGGCGTCGGTGACGACGACCTTGCCGGCCGGCTGGCCGTGCTCGCCGACGCCGGTGACGGTGGTCTTCCAGGCGAGCCGGGGCGTGCCGTCGGCGGCCCAGACGACCAGCTCGGGCGAGCTGGTGGCGGCGCCGATGGCCGGCGCGGCCTGGAGTGCCTGGCCGGCGCTCGCCTGCGCCGGGACCTTCGGGACGGTGGACTTCACCGAGGCGTCGTGGGCCGCCGCGCGGGTGGAGTCCTTGAGCCGGCCGCGCGCGTCCTGGTGGACCACCAGGTCGCCGCCGACGACGGGCAGTCCGCGGTAGGTGCGGTCGAAGCGGACGTGCTGGGTGCCGTCGGCGTCGATGATGACGTCCTTGACCTGAAGGTCCTGGTCGTCGCCGAAGCCGAAGACTCCGGCGTTGTGGGCGACGTTGGCCCTGGCCTGGGCGATCGCCGCGTCACGGCCGGTGGGGGCGGCGGACGCCGTGCCGGCCTGGAAGGTGGCGGCGACGAGAGCGGCGGTGGCCGCTATGGCTCCGGCCGCGAGGTGGCGGCGGTGAGAGGAGGTGGGGCTCACTCTGACTCCAGTCGGGGTAGCTGCAGGGAAAGAGCTGGGACCGAGATTGACGGTGGGCAGCCAACCCCGGCTAGACATCACGTCAGATCTTGACCAAGTTGTGTCCTGTCCTGATCGAATTTGATCGACTGCGAACACCTTTTTGAGGTGCACCCCATGACGACCCGCTACACCTGGCGCGACGCCCTCACCGACGACGAGGTCGACGCCCTGCGCATTGCCACCCCGCCCGCGCCCGGCAGACCGTAGGCTCGCCGGATGGACGGATGGGTGGGGGCCTGGACGGGCGGCAGGCGGGCCGTGCACCTGGGCAACGTGGCCGACTTCAACGAGCAGTTCTTCGCGCCGGGCATGGACGAGGCGCAGCGGGCGCGGCGGCTTCGGCAGGCGCACCACTACGCGGGCATGGCCACCTGCTACACCCCGGAGCCGGCGCTGATCGTCCTGCCGGCGGAGGTCGAGGCGTCCTGGATCGACTGGCTGGCACGGGAGTTGGCGTGGGGGCCGGTCGAGCTGTACAGCGGGGTCGCGCCCGGGGAGACCCTCGCCCGGGCGCTGGCCGCCCGGCCGGCGCTGGCGGCGCGGATCGCGGACGGCCCCGAAGCGGTGGTGCCCTGGGGGCGGACGGCGGCACAGGGGGAGGGGCCCGGGCTGGCCGCGGTACGGCGCTACGAGTCCAAGGCGGCCGCGCACGGGCTCTTCGCCGAACTGGCCCCGGACCACCCGGGGATCGTCGTGCCGCGCCAGGAACAGCCGGACTCGCCGCGCCGCACCGCCCGCCGGCTCACCGCCCGGGCCGGCCGCGGCCTGACCACGGTGGTCAAGAGCCCGCACGGCGTCGGCGGCTACGGCACCGTCGTGGTGACCCCGCAGCAGCTGTTCGCGGCCGGCGGCTCGCGGGCCCTGCTGCGCCGGCTGGCCCGGGAGGAGGTGCTGCCGTCCGGCGGCGCGCTGCTGCTGGAGGAGTACATCGACGGCGGCCGGGCGGATCACCTGCGCGACCTCACCTTCGACGCGGTGATCGGCGAGGACGGGACGGTCCACCCGGTCGGCGTCGGCGCGATGGAGGTGGACGGCACCCGGTACCAGGGCGTGACGGTCGGCCCGGGCGTGGTGCCGCCCGGTGCGGCGGCGATCGCCGGGCGGTTCGGGCTCGCGGTGGGCGAGCGCCTCGCCGCCGAGGGCCACCGCGGCTGGTACGACGTCGACTTCGTCACCGACCGGGAGCGCCGGCTCGCCCCCACCGAGACCAACCTGCGGCTCACCGGGCCCGCGATCGCCTTCGTGCTGCGGGCCCGGCTCGACCAGGTCCGCGGCCCCGGCCACGTGGTCCGCACCGTGGACGGGATGCCGCTCGGTGCCCGGCTCTCCCAGGAGGCCCTCCACGACCACCTGGACCGGCTGCGCCCGCGCTGTGCCGCGCTCGGCGTCACCCTGCTGCCGCTGGTCGTGACGGCGGGCTACGAGCCGGAGCCGGCCGTCGGGGTGGCGCTCGCCGCGCGCGCCACCGGGGCACCGGGTGCGGTCGAGGCCCTGGACGCGGCCCAGGCGCTGGTCGGGGCGGCCAACCAGGCCCTGGGCCGGATGTTCGAAGCGCTGCGCTGAGCGGGCCCCCACCAGTGGCGGAGCCGCACCGCCGGCGGAGCGTCACCACGGTGGGGCCCACGCCTGGGAGGCCCCCGTCGCCGAGGGAGCCTCAGCCCCGTTCGGACCGCGGCCGCCAGGCGAGGAAGCGCACCACGATCGCGGCCGCGACCATCAGCGCGATGTTGAACACGTAGACCAGCACCGACTGCTGCGGCCAGTCGGTCGGCGAGCTGGTCCGGTACAGGTTGTCCTGCGGCCACCAGGAGGCCAGCAGCCAGAACAGCGACAGGTGGGCGGCGATGGAGAGCATCGTCGGCCGTCCGTACCGGGCGATGACCGACGCCCCGAGGAACAGGAAGGCCATGCCCACGCCGAACGACAGCCGCTCGAACAGGTAGAGGATCCGGAAGTAGAAGGCGTAGGGGGCCGGGACCGCGGAGACATCGGTGGAGCCCGGCCAGAACCCGTCGGTCACCAGCCAGGCCAGGCCCGCGAAGAACAGCGAGAGGAAGACCCAGGCGCAGCCCGTTCCGCCCCCCTCACCGGACGCGCCCGCCCGGCCGGCGCCCGCCTTGCCGCCGCCCTTGCCGCCCTTGGAACCCCGTGACGCGCTGAACGAGAAGTAGTGGCGCGGGGCCGGCAGCGGCAGGGCGGAGCGGTCCGGCTTGCCGGCCCGGGTGCGGGGGAGCGCGGGCAGCGGCACCACGGCGGCGGGCGCCGCCCCGGCCGGCAACTGCTCGGCCAGGTAGGCGGAGAGCGACCAGGCGTCCACCTCGTCGGCCTCCGGCGCGGCCACCGCGTACCCGACCAGGACGCGCCGCCCCGGCTCCGGCTCCACCTCGGCGACGGCGGCCTCCCGCACCGCCGGGTGCGCGCGCAGCACGCCCTCGGCGCGGGCGGCGCGGGTGACCCGCTCGACCACGTCGGCGGCCCGCGCGGAGTCGGCGGGACCGACCACGCCCTCGGCCCGGGCGGTGAACTCCAGTACGCCGTCCTCGCGGACCCGGCCGAGGTCACCGGTCAGCAGCACCCGCCCGTCGGGGTCGAAGACCGCCCGGACGAATCGCCGCGCCGTCTCCTCCGGGCGGTTCAGATAGCCCCGGCCCAGGCCCGGGCCGGCCACCGCGATCTCGCCGACCTCCCCGCGAGGCAGCGGGGCGCCGTCCGGGCCGACCACGTGGACGCGGGTGCCGGGGAAGGGGGTGCCGACCAGCGAGACCCGTTCGCTGAGCTCGCCGCCGGCCGAGCCGGCGGCGTCGAAGTAGCTGCTGTCCACGGACGCCTCGGCGAGGCCGTACACGTTCAGCACCCGCACGCCGGCGCCACCGGTGCCCCCGCCGCGGCCGAGCAGCCGTTGGAGGCCCAACTGCTCGTCCAGGTACCACTTCTCGGCGCCCACGGTCAGCAGCCGCACGCCCGGTAGCGACCCGCCGGTCGCCGCCAGGTGGTCGCGCAGCCGGCGCGCCGTGCGGACGTTCAGCTCCAGTACGGTGATCCGCTCGGCGGCGACCAGCGCCGGGAGGTCGCCGATGTCGGCGGTGCGGTCCAGGGTGAGGTTGCGCGGGGCGACCACCAGGGTGGCGCCGGTGCACAGCGCGCGCACCCAGTCGGCGGTGAAGACGTCGAACTCCAGGCTCGCCGTCTGCAGGATCCGGTCGGCGGGGGAGAGCCCGTACACCTCGCGCCAGCCCCGGTAGGCGGCCAGCAGGTTGCGGTGCTCGATCAGCGCGCCCCGGGGCGGGCCGGTCGAGCCGGAGGTGAAGAAGACACAGGCGAGGTCCTCCGGTCCGGTGGACACCTCCGGCGGGCCGACGGGCAGGGCGGCTGTCGCCTCCGCCGCCGAGTCCAGGCACACCACCGCCCGCCCGCTGGCGTCCGTCAGCCGCACCCGGTGGGCCTCCTCGGTCACCACCAGTGCCGGATCGGCGTCCGCCAGCACATGGCGCAGCAGCGGATCGGGCGCGCCCGGCTCCAGCGGTACGTACGCGCCGCCCGCCTTCAGCACCGCGAGCAGCGCGACGAACACCTCGGTGCCCCGGCCCAGTGCCACCGCCGCCCGGCCGCCCGGCGCCAGGCCCTGCGCCGCCAGGTGACGGGCCAGCCGGTCCGCCCGCGCGTCCAGCTCACCGTACGTCAGCTCCCGGGCGCCGCACCGGACGGCGACCGCGTCCGGCGACCGCCGCGCCTGCTCCTCGAACCGCCCGTGCAGCGTCCCCGCCCGCCCCGCCGGCTCCGTGTCCCGTGTCCCCGGCCCCGTTTCCCGTGCTCCCGGCTTCGCGTCCCGCCCCGCCGGCTCCGCGTCCCACCCCATCCGTCCAGCCCCCTTCACACCGTGCCTCCCACCGATCCTCCCGCCAACTGCCGCCCGGCGACAGGGGCGTGCGGCAGACCGCGTCGCGTGCGCCCCCTCACCTCGTCCGTCCACCCCTCGGACGGGCCCGGCCGCCGCCGCGCCGACGGTTGTACTCTGCACGCGTACGGTCGGCGCCTGCCCGCCCGGAGCGGCGCCGCCCCCGCACCCCTGTCCGGCGCCAACCCCCGGAGGACCGCCCGCCATGAGCACGCCCGACCCGCTGCCCGCCGACCCGCTGCCCACCGGGCCGCTGCTGCGCACCCGCGACGTCGATGTCGTCCGCGACGGCCGCTACCTGCTGCGCGGGATCACCCTGGCCATCGACCCGGGCCAGCACTGGGCGCTGCTCGGCGCCAACGGCGCGGGCAAGTCCACCCTGCTCGGGCTGCTCGGGGCGGTCTCCCACCCCACCCGCGGCGAGGTGGACGTGCTCGGCCGCCGGCTCGGCCGGGTCGACATCCGCGAGCTGCGCGCCCACCTCGGCCACGTCAACCCGCGCCACCCGCTGCGCTCGCCGCTGACCGTGCGCGAGGTGGTGCTCACCGGCACCCGCAACACCATCGAACCGGACCTCAACCGCAAGCCCGCCCCCGAGGAGCTGGAGCGGGCCGAGCAGCTGATCGAGACCCTCGGCATGGCCGCCATGGCCGAAGCCCCCTGGACGACGCTCTCCCAGGGCGAGCGTGGCCGCGCCCTGATCGCCCGCGCGCTGATGCCCAGCCCCCGCCTGCTGCTGCTCGACGAGCCCGCCACCGGGCTCGACCTCACCGCCCGCGAGCTGCTGCTGGACAGCCTGGACCTGCTGCGCCACCAGCACCCGGAGCTGGCCAGCGTGCTGGTGACGCACCACCTGGAGGAGTTGCCGGAGAGCACCACCCATGCGCTGCTGCTGCGCGAGGGCGAGTGCGTCGCGGCCGGGCCGGTGGCCGAGGTGATGACGACCGAGCTGATCAGCGCCTGCTTCGGCCATCCGATCCGGATCAGCCGGCACGAGGGCCGCTGGACCGCCCGCGCGGCCGCCCGCCGTACGCCGGAGCGCTGACGCGGCGGGAGGGGGCGGGCCGTGGCCGGACGCGGCGGGAGGGGACGGATCGGGACGGCGCGCGGCGGGGCGCGGCCGGACGGGTGACCCGTGGGGAGCGGTGACGCAGGAGGCTGCCGAGGTCAACCCCGCCGTTCGGCGGGCTGTGGCCGGAATTCGTCGGTGGGCTGACGAAACGCTGCCGCCAAGGCCGTCCTCACCTGCGCGGATCGCAAACGGGGGGCGGTGTAGACGGCGAAATCAGATTTCCCTAAGGTATGCCTTAGCTAAGTGGGTGGGGGCACCGGGTGGCTCCGGTTCCCGTACCCACACTCAGCCCTGCCCTGGTTCGCCCTGCCTTCCCGCTGGAGCCTTCATGTCCGCCCGTCGTTCCACCGCAGCCACGCTGCTCACCCTCGCTGTGGCGACTGCCGCGCTGGCCGGCTGCTCGCAGAAGAAGGACGACAAGGCGTCCGCCGGCGCGGTGAAGGTGAACGCCACCGACACCGCCTGCGAGGTCTCCAAGACCAGCTTCCCGGCCGGCCACGTCGTGATCGACATCACCAACAAGGGCTCGAAGACCACCGAGGTCTACGTCTACGGCGACGGCGACAAGATCATCACCGAGCGCGAGAACATCGGCCCCGGCACCAAGGCCTCGATCAACGCCGAGATCAAGGCCGGCTCGTACGAGATCGCCTGCAAGCCCGGCATGGTCGGCGACGGCATCCGCCAGAAGATCACCGTCACCGGTGACGCCTCCGCCGCGGCCGCCCCGGCCGACCCGCGCCTGACCGCCGCCGTCGACGCCTACCGCACGTACGCGCAGGAGCAGGCCGACGCCACCATCCCGGCCGTCGAGGCCTTTGCCGGCGCGATCAAGGCCGGCGACCTCGAGAAGGCCAAGTCGCTGTACGCGCCGTCGCGCACCGGCTGGGAGCGCACCGAGCCGGTCGCCGAGAGCTTCGGTGACGTCGACCCGAAGACCGACACCCGCGAGGACGGCCTCGAAGCCGGCCAGGAGTGGACCGGCTGGCACAAGCTGGAGAAGTCGCTCTTCGCCGAGGCCAAGATCGGCGACGACGAGAAGAAGCTCGCCGACCAGCTGGTGGCCGACCTGAAGGACTGGCAGAAGAAGATCCCCGAGGCGGAGATCACCGCGACCAGCATGGCCAACGGCGCCAAGGAGCTGCTGGACGAGGTCGCCACCGGCAAGATCACCGGCGAGGAGGACCGCTACAGCCACACCGACCTCGCCGACTTCGCCGCCAACGTCGAGGGCGCGCAGAAGGCCTACGAGCTGCTGAAGCCGGTCGCCTCGCAGAAGGACGCCGAGCTGGCCAAGACCCTGGACTCGGAGTTCGCCGCGATCCAGGCGCTGCTCGCCAAGTACAAGCAGGCCGACGGCACCTACACCTCGTACGACAAGGTGACCGAGGCCGAGCGCAAGACCTTCTCCGACGCGGTGAACTCGCTGGGCGAGCCGCTGTCGAAGCTGGGTGCCGCGGTCGTCGTCAAGTAGCACCTGCCCGGCCGTTCCCGCCCGGGGCGGCCAGGCAGAGCACCACCTCCACCACACCGCCGTGGCGGCCCGAGCGGCCGCCACGGCATCCGTGAGTTCAGTACAGAGAAGGGCCCGCCCGCAGATGGACGCCGAGAACGAGCAGCAGGCCGGGACTCCGGCCGGTACCGACGCCACCGCCACCCCCGCTGCCTCCGAGACCGCAGCTGCCTCCGCCGGCGCCACTGCCACCGCCACCGCCGCCGAGCGGGACGGTGCCGCCCGCGGCCCGGTCAGCCGCCGCGCCGTGATCGGCTGGGCCGGCGCCGGCGTCGCCCTCGGTGCGGCCGGCGTCGGCTCGGTCGCCGCCGCCACCCGGCAGGACGACCCGGCCCCGGCGCCCGCCGCCGCCGTCGGCGGGGACATCCCCTTCTACGGCGACCACCAGTCCGGCATCGCCACCCCCGTCCAGGACCGCCTGCACTTCGCGGCCTTCGACGTCTCGGCCACGGCGACCCGCGAGTCGCTGGTCAAGATGCTGAAGGAGTGGACCAAGGCCGCCGCCGCGATGACCGGCGGCCGCGAGATCGGCAGCGGCGCCGCCAGCGGCCTGCCCGAGGCGCCGCCGGACGACACCGGCGAGGCCCTGGGCCTGCCCGCCTCCCGGCTCACCCTCACCATCGGCTTCGGCCCGACCCTGTTCGAGAAGGAGGGCGTGGACCGCTTCGGCCTCAAGGCCAAGCGCCCCGAGGCCCTGATCGACCTGCCGAAGTTCAAGGGCGACAACCTCGACCCGGCGCGCAGCGGCGGCGACCTCTGCATCCAGGCCTGCGCCGACGACCCGCAGGTCGCCGTGCACGCGATCCGCAACCTGGCCCGGATCGGCATGGGCACCGTCAACATCCGCTGGTCGCAGCTGGGCTTCGGCAAGACCTCCTCCACCACCCCGGACGCGCAGACCCCGCGCAACATGATGGGTTTCAAGGACGGCACCCACAACATCGCCGGCACCGACACGGCGAAGCTCGCCGAGCACGTCTGGGTCGCCCCCGGCGAGGGCGCGGACTGGATGACCGGCGGCTCCTACCTGGTCGCCCGGCGGATCCGGATGCACATCGAGACCTGGGACCGTACTCCGCTCAAGGAGCAGGAGGACATCTTCGGCCGCACCAAGGGCGAGGGCGCCCCGTACGGCAAGCCCAAGGAGCACGACGCGCCCGACCTCAAGGCGATGCCCGAGGACTCGCATGTGCGCCTCGCCCACCCGGACACCAACAACGGCCTGATGATCCTGCGCCGGGGCTTCTCCTTCACCGACGGCACCGACGGCCTCGGCCGCCTGGACGCCGGCCTCTTCTTCCTCGCCTACCAGCGCGACAGCCGCAAGGCGTTCGTCCCGCTCCAGCAGCGCCTCGCCGGCAGTGACGCGCTCAACGAGTACATCCAGCACGTCGGCTCCGCCCACTTCGCCTGCCCGGCGGGCGTCCGCAAGCCCGGCGAGTGGTGGGGCCAGGCCCTCTTCGGCTGATCCCCTGCCCCGTTCAACCCCGAGGAGAGTGCCGTGTTCGGCAACTACCTGATCGGCCTTCGCGAGGGCCTCGAAGCCAGCCTGGTCGTCTGCATCCTGATCGCCTATCTGGTCAAGACCGACCGCAAGGACAAGCTGCCGCCGGTCTGGGGCGGCATCGCGGCGGCCGTCGTGCTGAGCATGGCCTTCGGTGCCATCCTCCAGTTCGGCTCCTCCCAGCTGACCTTCGAGGCACAGGAGGCGCTCGGCGGCACGCTGTCGGTCCTCTCGGTCGGCCTGGTCACCTGGATGGTGTTCTGGATGCGCCGTACCGCCCGGCACCTGAAGGCCGAGCTGCACGGCAAGCTGGACGCGGCGCTCGCCATGGGCACGGTCGCGCTGGTGGTCACCTCCTTCCTGGCCGTCGGCCGCGAGGGCCTGGAGACGGCGCTGTTCATCTGGTCGGCGGTGCAGGCCACCAACGACGGCTACAACCCGATCATCGGTGCGGCGCTCGGCCTGGCCACCTCGGTGGTGCTCGGCTGGCTCTTCTACCGGGGCGCGCTGAAGATCAACCTGGCCAAGTTCTTCACCTGGACCGGGGCCATGCTGGTCGTCGTCGCCGCCGGCGTGCTGGCGTACGGCGTGCACGACCTGCAGGAGGCCGGCTGGCTCGGCGGCCTGCACGACCTGGCCTTCGACATCAGCAGCACCATCCCGAAGGACAGTTGGTACGGCACCCTGCTCAAGGGCGTCCTCAACTTCCAGCCGGACCCGACCGTCCTCCAGCTGGCCGTCTGGGCGGCCTACCTGATCCCGACGCTGGCCTTCTTCTTCGGGGTCTTCGGCGGCAGGCCGGTCAAGCCGGTCGCCCCGAAGCAGGGCTCCGCCAAGTCGGCCGCCTGACCGCGCCAGGCTCCCCGCAGTACCTCACCGCCCCGTCCGGCACCCGCCGGGCGGGGCGGTCCGCGTCGAGGGCGCCGGCGGCCGCGCCGAGGGCGCCAGTCGAGGGGCGGCGTCAGCGGCCGCCGCGCACACTCGCCGCGAAGACCAGCAGGATGACGACTCCGATCACCCCGAGGACGATCGGCCAGGGGCTTATCTGCTGCCGGAAGCCGTCCGCGTCGTGCGACTCGGAGAGGTGCCGCTCCGCCTTGGCCCGCGCGAACATGTCGGCCCGCTTGCGATAGCCGCAGCCCTCGCAGACCACGTACCGGGTGTTGTCCGGGCCGCGGGTGATGATCCGCACCGTGTGCTCGTGCCCGTCCGGGCCGTCGCCCGTGATCCTGCTCGTTTCCATGCCGCCCTCCCCGTCGCTCCAGGTCGGGACATCGTCGCACGCGGTACCGACAACCGGCCCGGCCGATGCCCGCCCACGACTGGGAGCTGACTGAGGCTCAAAAGTTAACCTCCAGGGTCTACCCGCGTAAACCCCTTGCACGCCATGCTGGTTGCCGGCCCGGGCTGCCCCGCCCGGGGGCTTCGGCCTGCCCTCACACCGACCCAGGAGTCCCTGCATGTCCGCGATACGCACGCCCCACCGCGCCCTGGCGGCCGCCTTCGGCGCCCTGCTGCTCGCCCTCACCACCCTGCTGGCCGGCGCCGGCAGCGCCCAGGCCGCCCTGCCCACCCCGGTCTCGGCCGCCACCGCCCGCTCGTACCTGGCCTCGATCGCGGCGACCGCGGAGTCCCACGACGACACCTACGACCGGACGCTGTTCCCGCACTGGATCACCATCGCCGGCACCTGCAACACCCGCGAGACGGTCCTCAAGCGCGACGGCAGCGGCGTGGTGACCGACTCCGCCTGTGCCTCCGTCAGCGGCAGCTGGACGTCGGTGTACGACAACGTCACCACCACCAGCGCCTCCACCTTCGACATCGACCACCTGGTGCCGCTCGCCGAGGCCTGGCGCTCCGGCGCCTGGGCCTGGACCACCGACCAGCGCAAGGCCTTCGCCAACGACCTGACCCGCCCGCAGCTGATCGCCGTCTCCGCCAGTTCCAACCGCACCAAGGGCGACCAGGACCCGGCCCACTGGCTGCCGCAGACCTCCTACCGCTGCACCTACGCCCGCGCCTGGGTCCAGGTGAAGTACTACTACGGCCTGAGCATCGACAGCGCCGAGAAGAGCACGCTGACCTCGATCCTCAACGGCTGCTGACGAAACGTTCCACCGAAACGTTTCGGCCCCATGCCGGAGCCCCGGCCGGTACCGGCCGGGGCTCCACCATCTCCCGGCGCGGGACGGCGCGGCCGGCCGGAGTGAAGAAGGGCTGGAAGGCGTCCGCCAGGAAGATCTCGATGTCTCTCGGTTCCACGGCCACCCCTGATCGATAACCCCCGGGTTATCGGCTGGATCACGGACTTTGCCTTGATCCACTGCCGGACCTCGCGGGAGGCTTGCTCCTGCCGGAGGGATGACACGCGGGGCGGCCGGTCGGCCGGCCCGATCTCCCGGCGGGCGCGGCGCGGACCGCTGCCTGCCGTTGCTCCCGAGTGATCTTCTCCGGTGACCGGCCGGGTTTCCGAATGTCCTCGGACGCGCCGCTGTGCCGGAGCACCACGTCAACCGGCCCGCCGTCGCGGTGGGCCCGTCGAAGCGGAAACAGATCACCTTGCGCAAGCTCACCTACTTCGTCGCCACCACCATCGACGGGTTCATCGCCGCTCCCGACGGCGGTTTCGACTTCTTCTTCCAGCACGTCAGCGACGGCTTCCTGCCGCACCTCGTCTCCGAGTACGCCGACACCCTCAACACCCCGAGCCGTCAGGCCTTCGGCATCGACGACGTCCCCAACTCCCGCTTCGACACCGTTCTGATGGGCCGCGGGACCTACGCCCCGGGCCTGGAGGCCGGCCTGAGCAGCCCCTACGCGCACCTGCGGCAGATCGTCGTCTCGCGCTCGCTCACCGAAAGCCCCGACCCGGCCGTGGAGGTCACCGCCGAGGACCCGCTCGCCCTGGTCCGCAAGCTCAAGCAGGAGGACGGCCTGGGGATCTGGCTCTGCGGCGGCGCCGACCTCGCCGGCCAGGTCCTCCCGGAGATCGACGAGCTGATCGTCAAGCAGTACCCGATCGTCGCCGGCTCCGGCATCCCGATGTTCGGCGCCGAATTCGACCACCGCGTCCTCACCCTCACCGCCAGCCACGTGTTCGACGGTGGGAACCTCGTCCTCACGTACACCAAGCCGGCCGGCTAGACGGGCAGCTTCGAAGCCGGGTGGATCTGCCGATTCCGGATGCCCGATGCCGGGCCGGAACCTATGGAAATGGGAGTCACGAAAATGCGTGTGCTGTTGTCCGGATACGACTCGCGCGGGGGCGTCGAACCACTGGTGGCGCTCGCGGTGCGGCTGCAGGAGCTGGGCGCCGAGGTGCGGGTGTGCGCGCCGCCCGACGAGGAGTTCGCGAAGCGGCTGGCCGGAGTCGGTGTGGAGATGGTGCCGACGGGCCAGTCGGTGCGCGATCTGGTGACGGGGAAGACGCCACCGTCGCCCGGAGGTGTGCCCCGCCGCGCGGCCGAGCTGGTCGCCGCGTTCCACGACAACGTCACCGCGGCGGGCGAGGGGTGTGACGTGCTGGTGGCGACCGGCCTCGTGCCGGCGGTGGCGGGCGTGAGGTCGGCGGCCGAGAAGCTCGGCGTCCGCTACGTGTACGCGAGTTACCAGCCGGTCAGCCTGCCGTCGCCGCACCACCCGCCGATGCCGCGGCCGGGCCGTCCGCTCCCCGCGGAGGTGACCGACAACCGGGTGCTGTGGGACCAGGACGCCCGGGACGCGCAGGCGGTGTTCGGCGAGGCGGTCAACACCCACCGGGCCTCGATCGGCCTGCCGGCGTTGGACAACGTCCGCGACTACGCCTTCACCGACCGGCCGTGGCTGGCCACGGACCCGACCCTGGCCCCGTGGCAGCAGCCGGCGGAGCTCGACGTGGTGCAGACCGGCGCGTGGGTCCTGCCGGACGAACGCCCGCTCCCCGCCGACCTGGTGGCGTTCCTGGACGCCGGCACCCCGCCGGTGTACGTGGGCTTCGGCAGCATTCCCATGCGCGACCCGAAGGACGTCGCCCGGGTGACCATCGAGGCGATCCGCGCGCAGGGCCGTCGCGCGGTCGTCTCCCGCGGCTGGGCCGACCTGGACCTGATCGACGACCGGGGCGACTGCTTCGCCGTCGGCGAGGTCAACCACCAGGCCCTGTTCCGCCGGGTGGCCGCCGTGGTGCACCACGGCGGCGCGGGCACCACGACGACGGCCACCTCGGCCGGTGTCCCCCAGGTCGTGGTCCCCCAGGGGGCGGACCAGCCGTACTTCGCCGGCCGGGTGGCCGACCTGGGCATCGGCGCGGCACACGACGGCCCGACCCCGACCGTCGAGTCCCTGTCGGCCGCGCTCAGGACGGCCCTGGCCCCCGAGACCCGCACACGGGCAACCGCCGTGGCCGGCACCTTCCGCACCGACGGGGCGACGGTGGCCGCGAAACTGCTGCTCGACGCGGCCGGTCGCTAGAGGCCGCCGGTGTCCGCGTGAACCGCGCGGGGGGGGGGGGGGGGGGGGGGGGGGGGGGGGGGGGGGGGGGGGGCTGAGGTTTTTTTTTTGTGCGGGGGGGCGGGGGGGTGGGAGGGA
>NZ_JBVJCO010000016.1:0-2806 GCF_055588525.1 Kitasatospora sp. NPDC041988 | reverse complement strand
ACCTTCCCCTCCCCCCCCCCCCCCCACCCCCCCCCCCCCCCCCCCCCCCCCCCCCCCCCCCCCCCCCCCCCGCCCGCTACTCGCTCTTGATCGAGCTCAGGATGTCCGAGCGGGCGGCCCGGCGGGCCGGCCAGAGCGCCGCCAGCAGGCCGATCAGCGCGGCGGCGACCAGGAAGCCCAGGATCTGCACCGGCGGCACGACCGTGGTCATGTTCTTGAAGCTCTTGGCCAGGGCCTGGTTGCCTGCCCAGGCGGTGACGATGCCGAGCAGCACGCCGACCAGGCCGCCGAACAGCGCGATCATCAGCGACTCCAGCCGGACCATCCGGCCGATGCCGCGCCGGTCCAGGCCGATCGCCCGCAGCATGCCGATCTCCCGGCGGCGCTCGAACACCGACATCGCCATGGTGTTGATCACGCCGAGGACGGCGATCACCACGGACATGCCCAGCAGCCCGTACATCATGCTCAGCACGGCGGACACCAGCTGGTGGTTCTCCGCCTTGACGTCCTCCTCGCCCTTGACGGCGATCAGCGGGTTGCCGCCGGTGGCGTCGCGCAGCGCCTGCTTGAGCTTGGCGTCCGCACCGTCGGCGCCCTTGACCAGGACCTCGTTCAGTCCGGTGCCGGGGGCGGCGTGCGGGCCGACCACGCCGTCCGGGGCGAGCAGCCCCGACACCATGCTGCTGGACTCCACCACGCCGCCGACGGTCAGGGTGCCCTGGGTGCCGTCCGGGTAGGTGCCGGTCAAAGTCGAGCCGACCGTGAGGCCGTTCCGCTCCGCGTAGCCGGCGGTGGCCAGCAGCTTGCCCTGCTTGAGGGCGTCGGCCGAGCCCTCCTTGATCTTCAGGGTGACCAGCGTGTCGAAGGTGGCGGCGTCCACACCGGTGAGCCACTCGGTCTCGTCGTCGGCGCCGGTCCTCAGCGGGACGGTGCGCTTCACGCTCATCGCGGTGACCCCGGGGGTCTTGGCGATCCGGGGGGCGACCTCGGGGGAGAGCATGGAGAAGTTCGACATGGCGACGGAGTAGTCGGCCTTGAGGTCGCTCGCGGTGCTCTCGTCGACGGCCTTGTTCACCGAGGCGCCGACGACGGTCAGGGCGGTGATCAGGGTGACGCCGATGGTGAGCGCGGAGGCGGTGGCGGCGGTGCGGCGCGGGTTGCGGACGGCGTTCTCGCGGGCGAGCTTGCCGGGCGTGCCGTAGAGCCTGCGCAGCAGCGGGGCGAACAGGGCGATCAGCGGCCGGGAGAGCAGCGGGGTGAGGACGAAGACACCGACCAGCAGCGCACCCGCGCCGAGGCCGACCGGCTTGGCCTCCTGGCTGGCCGCGCCGGCCAGCAGACCGCCCGCGCCGGCCAGGGCGAACAGCGCGCCGATGACGTTCCGGACCACCAGGGACTTCTGGGTGGCGGGCTGTTCGACGGAGCTCATCGCGGCGACCGGGGCGATCCGGGAGGCGCGGCGGGCAGGCAGCCAGGCGGCGAGCACGGTCACCGCGACACCGACGCCGACGGAGCCGAGCACCGTGGAGGGGCCGATCACCAGCGGACCCTCCGGCAGGTTGGCCTCGAACGGGCCGTTGAGCAGGGCGCGCAGTCCGGTGGCGATGCCGATGCCGGCGAGCAGGCCGCCGAGCGAGGCGGTGAGGCCGACGAGCAGGGCCTCGGCCAGCACCGAGCGGGTGATCTGCTTGCGGCTGGCGCCGACGGCGCGCAGCAGGGCGAGCTCCTTGGTGCGCTGGGCGACCAGCATGGTGAAGGTGTTGGCGATGATGAAGATGCCGACGAAGAGCGCGATGCCGGCGAAGCCCAGCAGGACGCCGGAGAGGCCCTTGGTGCCCTCGGCGATCATCCGGTCCTGCTCGTCGGCGAGTTCGCGGCCGGTCCGCGCCTCGATGGAGTCGCTCTGCGGGGCGGTCTGCTTGACGGCGGTGAGCAGTGCGGAGTCGTCGCTGCCGGGCTTGCCCTTGACGTCGATCTCGGAGAACCGGCCGGGGCTCAGGTAGAGCTCCTGGGCGGTGGCCGTGTCGAAGGCGGCGAGCGAGCCGCCGGAGACGACGCGCGGGTCGTTGGTGTGCAGGGTGCCGGTGAGCTTCAGCTCCATGACCGGGCCGTTGACGGCGACGCGGACGGTGTCGCCGACCTTGTAGCCGCCCTTCTCGGCGGTCTTGGCGTCCAGCGCGATCTCCTGGGCACCGCGCGGGCCGCGGCCCGCGACCAGCGGGTAGCGCGGGTCGGTGCCGTCGGCGCCGGGCACGTAGTTGGTGCCGGTGGTGGAGAAGCCGTTGCCGATCAGCGCGCCCTTCTTGTCGGCGATGCCGGCGAAGCCGCTGACCACGCCGCGGGCGTCGGCGGCGCCGGCCAGCGCGGCGACCGCCTTGCGGGTCTCCTCGGTGAGGGTGGGGCCGGGCTCGGCCTTGCCGCCGTGGTCGTAGCCCTTGCCGACGGCTCCGCGGTCGCTGATGGTGACGGCGATGTCGGTGTAGCTCTTCGCGCTCTGGGCGCGGAGCGCGTTGCCGAGGGTGTCGGTGAAGACGAGCGTGCCGGCGACGAAGGCGGTGCCGAGGAGGACGGCGAGCGTCGTCATCAGCAGCCGGGCCTTGTGGGCCAGCACGGTGCGCAGTGCGGTGCGGTACATGGGGTGGTGTCAGTCCTGGAGGGTCGTGGGGACGGAGGCCGGATCGGGGCCGGGCCGCTGGCCGGGCTCCGGCTCAGCTGGTGCGGCCCTTGGCGTCGAAGCGGCGCATGCGGTCCAGGACGGTGTCGGCGGTGGGGCCGGCGAGTTCGTCGACGATGCGGCCGTCGG
>NZ_JBVJCO010000015.1:155380-179358 GCF_055588525.1 Kitasatospora sp. NPDC041988 | reverse complement strand
TGTCCGATTTGCCGTTCTCGCAGGTCAAGGCCGTTGACCTGCTAGAACATCAGGCCTTCGGCTGCTGCTGGGTGATGCAGTGGATGCCGCCGCCGTTGGCGAAGATCTCCGTGGCGTCGACCAGTTCGACCGTGCGGCCGGGGTAGGCCCGCTCCAGGACGGCCTTGGCCTCCTCGTCGCGCGGGTCGTCGAAGGCGCAGAGGATCACGGCGCCGTTGGCCACGTAGTGGTTGATGTAGGAGTAGTCGACCGGCTCGCCCTCCTCGTCCAGCAGGACGGTCGGGGCGGGCAGCTCGATGACATCGAGCGCCCGGCCCTGGGCGTCGGTGGACGCGCGCAGGATGGCCACCAGCTCCTTGCACACCTCGTGGTCGGGGTGGGCCGGGTCCGGCTGGACGTGGGCGACCACGACGCCGGGGCGGACGAACGAGGCGACGATGTCGATGTGGCCGCGGGTGCCGAACTCGTCGTAGTCGCGGGTGAGTCCGCGCGGCAGCCAGATCGCCTTGGTGGTGCCGAGGAAGGCGTGCAGCTCGGCCTCGACCTCCTCCTTGGTCCAGTCGGAGTTGCGGCCCTCGCCGAGCTGGACGGTCTCGGTGACCAGCACCGTGCCCTCGCCGTCGACGTGGATGCCGCCGCCCTCGTTGATCAGCCGCGAGGCGAACCGCTGGACGCCCGTCAGTTCGCCGATGTGCTCGGCGATGTGCTGGTCGTTGTCCCAGCGGGCCCAGGACTGCGCGCCCCAGCCGTTGAAGATCCAGTCGGCGGCGGCGAGCGAGCCCTTGCCGTCGATCAGGAAGGACGGGCCGATGTCGCGCATCCAGGCGTCGTCCAGGGGGCGCTCGACGATCTCGACCTGCTCGGAGACGTACTTGCGCGCCTCCTCGGTCTCACCGGTGTTGACCACCAGGGTGACCGGCTCGTACCGGACGATCGTGTTGGCCACCGCGGCCCAGGCCTCGCGGCCGGCGTGCAGGTGCTCCGGGCTGTCGAAGGTCGGGTTGGTGGTGGGGAAGGCCATCCAGGTGCGGTCGTGCGGGTGCCACTCGGCGGGCATCCGGTAGCCGAGAGAGGCGGGGGTGGGGGTGGTCATCTTCGCGTCCTAGAAAGGGAGGTGAGGGTGGGGGAGGCTCAGAGGAAGTACAGGCGGCTGAGCGAGACACTGTCGGCGGGCTCGGAGCGCAGCGGGTCGCCGTCCAGGGAGACGAGGCCGGTCTCGGTGACCTGGACGTTGCCGATCCGGGCGTTGCGCACCATGTCGCGTGGGCCGATGCCGCGGGTGCCGCGGACGCCGACGCGCCGGCGGCGGGTGGGCATGCCGTCGGCGGCCCGGTCGAGGTAGGCGCCGTCGGCGGCGGCCTGGGCGACGAAGGCGACGGAGATGTCGGCGGCGGTTGCGCCGTGGGCGCCGAACTGCGGGCCGAGGACGAGGGGTTCGCAGCGGTCGGTGGAGGCGTTGGGGTCGCCGACGACGCCGTAGGCGGGGAAGCCGGACTTGAGGACGAGCTGGGGTTTGGCGCCGAAGTGGTCGGGGCGCCAGAGCACGATGTCGGCGAGTTTGCCGATCTCGATGGAGCCGACCTCGTGGGCCAGGCCGTGGGCGATGGCGGGGTTGATGGTGAGCTTGGCGATGTAGCGCAGGACGCGCTCGTTGTCGTCGCCGCCCTCCGTCGTTCCGTAGCCGCCGTCGAGGGGGCCGAGTTCGGTCTTCATCTTGCCGGCCATGGCGAAGGTGCGGCGCACGGTCTCGCCGGCGCGGCCCATGCCCTGGGCGTCGGAGGAGGTGATGCCGATGACGCCGAGGTCGTGCAGGACGTCCTCGGCGCCCATGGTGCCGGCCCGGATGCGGTCGCGGGCCATGGCGGCGTCGCCGGGCAGGTCGACCTTGAGGTCGTGCGCGGAGACGATCATGCCGAAGTGCTCGCCGAGGGCGTCGCGGCCGAAGGGCAGGGTGGGGTTGGTGGAGGAGCCGATGACGTTGGGGACGCCGGCCATCTTCAGCACGTTGGGGACGTGTCCGCCGCCGCAGCCCTCGATGTGGAAGGCGTGGATGGTGCGGCCTTCCAGGACCTTGAGGGTGTCCTCGACGGAGAGGCACTCGTTCAACCCGTCGGTGTGCAGGGCGACCTGGACGTCGTACTCCTCGGCGACCCGCAGCGCGGTGTCCAGGGCGCGGGTGTGGGCGCCCATGTCCTCGTGGACCTTGAAGCCGGAGGCGCCGCCCTCGGCGAGGGCCTCGATCAGCGGGGCCTCGTCGGAGGACGAACCCCGGCCGAGGAAGCCGATGTTGACCGGCCAGGCGTCGAAGGCGTTGAAGGCGTGCCGCAGCGCCCACGGCGAGTTGACGCCCACCCCCCAGACGGGGCCGAACTCCTGACCGATGATCGTGGTGACGCCGGAGGCGAGGGAGGCCTCCATGATGCGCGGGGAGAGCAGGTGGACGTGGGTGTCGATCGCGCCGGCGGTGGCGATCATGCCCTCGCCGGAGACGATCGTCGTCCCCGTCCCGACGACGACGTCCACGCCGTCCAGGGTGTCCGGGTTGCCGGCCCGCCCGATCGAGGCGATCCGGCCGTCGATCAGGCCGATCGAGGTCTTCCGGATGCCCTGGATCGCGTCGATCACCAGCACGTTGCTGATCACCACGTCGCAGGTGTCGCGGACGGCGGCGGGCTTGAGGTGCAGGCCGTCGCGGGCGGTCTTGCCGAACCCGGCCAGGAACTCGTCACCCGGCGCCTGCGAGTCGGACTCGACCCGGACGATCAGGCCGGAGTCGCCGAGCCGGATCCGGTCCCCGGCGCGGGGGCCGTGCACGGCGATGTAGTCATGGGGAGTGATCGCAGTCACGACTCGACCTCCGCGTCGTCGAAGTTGGTCAGGTAGCCGGTCGCGCGGGCCTTGGCCAGCGCGGCATCCTTGGCGCCGGGCGCGTCCAGCGGGCCGTCCACCAGGCCGGCGAAGCCGATGGCGACCCGTTCGCCGCCGATCGGGACGAGGCCGACCTCGACGGTGGCGCCCGGGTCGAAGCGGACCGAGGAGCCGGCCGGCACCGCGAGGTGGGTGCCGTAGGCGGCGGCGCGGTCGAAGGCGAGGCGCGGATTGGCCTCGAAGAAGTGAAAGTGCGAGGTGACCGAGATCGGCACCGCGGAGGTGTTGTGGACGAGCACCACGACCGTCTCCTCGACCGGGTCGTAGCCGGCGCCGTCGCCGATCAGCGCGCCGCCGGGGGCCTCGTCGCCGAGCGACCCGGCGCCCTTGAACGGGTCGTTGACGACGGCGAGGCGGGTGCCGTCCTCGAAGACCGCCTCGACCTGGACCACGGTGACCACGTCGGGGACACCGGGCAGCACGTCGGCGGCGGTGAGGACGGAGCGGCCGGCCTCGATGGCCTCGGCGAGGCGCTTGCCGTCGCGGGCGGCCTCGCAGACGGTGTCCGCGATCAGGGCGTGCGCCTCGGGAATGTTGAGGCGTACGCCTCGGGCGCGGCGGGCACGGGCCAGCTCGGCTGCTGTGAAGATCAGCAGCCGGTCCCGCTCGGTGGGGGTCAGTCGCACGGTTCCTCGCTCGCGGTCGCCGGGGAGGGTGGGAGGGGGATGAAGTTAGAACGGCGTTCAAACATCTCGGGCCATTGAACCCGGACCCGGCCGCCCTGTCCAGCGTTGCCCGTTCCCGGATGTTCGGCTCGCCGGGCGCCGCCATCGGGTCCGCGGGCGTGTCGCGGGCCGGTGCGGGGCCGGTGCAAGGGCCGGAGTGCGGGCCGGGGCGCGCCGGGCGCGCAGGCGCCGGACGATGACCGGAAGTCGTCGAAAACCGCCCGTACGCTTCGCAAACCTGTCCGGCGTCGGCTGTTGGATCACGCGGACCGCCCCGTGCCCCTTTCACCACGGGCGATCGGACGCACACTGTTCCAAAGGCCGAAAGCTGGGCATGAGGATGGTGGTCAGAACGATGGGCCGCCCGGCCGGCGGGGGATCCGGCACCGGGTGGCCGGATTGAGGGCGGGGGCATGTGTTGATGGACGGTCAGTCGCGATTCCCGCGGCAGCGGACGAGTTCGGGGGATGCATTCCGGCCCAGGGCCCAGGGCGGCAGCACACCGGGCAAGCCGGGCGGGCCCGGCGTCACCGGCGGGCCGGGCGTCACCGGCGCGGCGGGGCCGGCGCTGCCCGGCGACCCGGCGCCCGGCTGCGCGTTGCACCGCCGGCTCCACCTGGCGGTCGACGCGGCCGACCTGGTCGCGGTCGGCGCCGTCCGGCACCGGCTGCGCTCCGCGCTCCGCCACTGGGGGGTGCCCGAGCTGGCCGACACGGCCGAACTGCTCTCCTCCGAGCTGGTCACGAACGCGCTGCTGCACACCGGCCAGGGCGCGGTCTTCGACGCGGTGCTCACCGCCGACCTGCGGCTGCGAATCGAGGTCCAGGACGGCGCCGGGCGGCTGCCCGGCCGTCGCCGCGACCCGGACGCCGAGTACGCCACCTCGGGGCGCGGGCTGGTGCTGGTCGAGGCGCTGGCCGACGCCTGGGGGGTGCAGCTGCGCGGGGACGGCAAGGTGACCTGGTTCGAGCTGGCCTCGCCCTGATCCGGCCCGCCCGATCCGCCCGGTCCGCTTCTCCGGCCCGCCCGGTCCACTCGGTGGGCGTGCCGCCGGGGCCGGGGGAAAGGCGTCGTTCGCCATCGAACGGAACCGTGGACCGAAGGCCCGGGGGAAGATTTCCGGCCCGTTGCCATTGCCGCTCGGCCGAACATTGGCCAGGATGGTGGGAATGTGCGTCCACGTGCGGGAAGCAGCGGGGAGACCTCACCTCGACTGAACCACCGCCCGTCGCACGGCCTTATCCAGCACCACCCATCACACCGCCACGCGGCCCGCCCGAACGGTCGGCGCGGTCCGCCACGGCAGCGGCAGGAGCAGCATGCCCACTGAGCCCGAGTCCCCGGGGCCGGCGCTTCCTCCCGGCCAGTCCACGGCCGGGTCGGGGCGGGCGAGACCACCCGCCCAGGCAGTGCGCCGGCATGCGCTGCGGACCGCACCGGGGCTGGCGGCCGGGCGGCTGGCGCCGATGCTCTCCGGCGGCCTGCCGGTCGCCTCGGGGGACTCCACGCCGGACTGGCTGGAGCCCGCGATGGCCGCCAACGGCATCGGCTCCTTCGACTGGGACATCCGCCGCGACGTCCTGGAGGGCGACCAGCGGGCCTGCACGATCGTCGGCCTGGACACGGGCGACAAGGCCCGCTTCGACCGCACCTCCGCCTCCTTCCTGGCCCTGCTGCACCCTGAGGACGCGCCCGTGGTGCGCCGCCGGGTCGAGCGCGCGGTGGCCGAGCTGGGCCAGTGCGGCGCCTACTACCGCACGGTCGGGCCGAACGGGGCGATGCGGGCGGTGCGGTTCCGCGGCCGCGTCCTCGCGGACGCCTTCGGCCGTGCCTCCCGGATGGTCGGCTTCGTCTGGGACGCCACCGTCGAGCTGCACAAGCGCGACCGCGCCGACCGGATGGCGCTGCTCCGCGAGGAGCGCTCGCGGTTCATCAAGGAGGCCGCCCGCGCGCTCTCCGAGGCCGTCACCGTCCGCGACGTCGCCCGGGTGTTCACCGAGCTGCCGCTGCCCGGCCTGCCGCCGGACGGCCTGGTGCTGGCCTCCTTCGAGGCCGGCCGGGTGCAGATCCTCGGCGCCTCCGGCTACCGGCCGGACGAGCTCGCCGTCTGGGACCGCTCGGTGCTGCCCGCCGCCCACCCGGCGGCCGAGGCGCTGCGCAACCGCGCCCCCGTCTTCATCGCCAGCCGCGACGAGTACCGCGAGCGCTACGCCGAGGTCTGGGAGCCGACCAGCCGGACCGGCCGCAGCTCCTGGGCCTTCCTGCCTCTGGTGGCCAGCGGCCGGGCGATCGGCGTCTGCGTGGTCAGCTTCGACGACGACCGCGAGCTGGACGCCGACGAGCGCACCCTGCTCTCCACCCTCGGCGGCCTGGTCGCCCAGTCGCTGGCCCGGGCCCGGCTGCACGACGCCGAGCACGAGCTGGCGGCCGGCCTCCAGCGGGTGATGCTGCCGCGCACCGTGCCGTCCGTGCCCGGCGTCACCACCGCCGTCCGCTACCTGGCGGCCGGCTCCGGCCTGCAGATCGGCGGCGACTGGTACGACGTCGTCCCGCTGCCCGGCGGGCACGTCGGACTGGTGATCGGCGACGTCCAGGGGCACGACGTACACGCCGCCGGGATCATGGGCCAGCTGCGGATCGCGCTGCGCGCGTACGCCGCCGAGGGGCACCCGCCGGCCGCGGTGATGGCCCGTGCCTCCCGCTTCCTGGCCGACCTGGACACCGACCACTTCGCCACCTGCACCTACGCCGAGGTGAACGTCGACTACGGCGTGGTGTACGCGGTCCGGGCCGGCCACCTCGACCCGATGGTCCGCCGGGCCGACGGCACCGCCTCCGTCGTCCCGGTCGCCGGAGGGCTGCCGCTGGGCATCGCCCCCGACGAGGAGTACCGCGTCACCCGCTTCAGCCTGGACCCGGGCGAGACGGTGCTGCTCTGCACCGACGGCCTGGTCGAGGCGCGCGGCATGGACCTCGACGACGGCATCGCGCGGCTCAACGCGGTGCTCGCCGGCCCGCTCGCCGACCGCGCCACCGCAGCACGTGACCCGCTGGAGAGCCTGGCCGACCGGATCGCCTCCCAGGCCGCCGACGACAGTGAGCGCGAGGACGACATAGCGCTGCTGCTCCTGCGCTGGGACGGTCCGGAGGGCGGCCTGGCCGCCCAGCAGCTGCGCCGCCGGATCGGCCAGGCCGACCTCGCCCGGATCTCCGAGGTGCGGGCCGAGCTGCGCGACGCGCTGCGCCGCTGGGGCGTGGCCGAGCTGGTGGACACCGCCGAGCTGCTCGCCTCCGAGCTGGTCACCAACGCGATCCGGCACACCGACCGGGACGCCATGTTCACCGCCCGGCTCTACCGGGAGCCGGTGGCCGACGGCGGCCGGGCCCGGCTGCGGGTCGAGGTGGAGGACGAGTCCGACCTCTGGCCCACCCGCCGGACGCCGGGGGAGCAGGCCTCCTCCGGGCGCGGGCTGATGCTGGTCGAGGCGCTGGCGGACGGCTGGGGCGTGGAGCCGCGCGGCTCGGGCAAACGGATGTGGTTCGAGCTCACCGCCACGCCCGCGGCCTGACGGGCAACCTGTCTCAGCCGAACTGCTGCTCCAGGTCCTTCAGCTTGCGCTCCAGCGAGTCCAGCCGGGGCAGCGCGACGGTGTCATCCTCCATCGTGAGGTCGATCGTGCGCCGCTCCGGCCGGGCCGGCAGGCCCGCCTGGACGACCGCGCCCTCGGCCGGCGCCGCCGCTTCGACGGCGGGCCGCTCCGCCGAAGGCGCGCCGGCTATGGCGGACTCCTGGCCGGACTCCAGCTGCCGGGTCGCACCGCGCGGCCGCCAGACGCTGTTGGTGCGGTTGATGGCCCGGATCTCGGCCCGTTCGCGGCGGCCGGCCAGCTTGCGGCGCTCCCTCTCCGCGAGCTTCTCCCGCTTGTCCTCGCGGACCTCGTCGACCGCCTCGTCCAGGCTGCGCACGCCCTCTAGCAGCATCAGCGACCAGGCCGCGTAGGTCTCGCGCGGGGCGCGCAGCCAGCGGACGATCCGGATCTGCGGCAGCGGCCGGGGGACGAGCCCCTGCTCGCGCAGGGCGGCCCGGCGGGTCTGCTTGAGCGCCCGGTCGAACAGCACGGCGGCCGAGAGCGACATCCCCGCGAAGAACTGCGGTGCGCCGGCGTGGCCGAAGCCGCGCGGGGCGTGCACCCAGTTGAACCAGGCCGAGGCGCCGGCGAAGAGCCAGACCAGCAGGCGCGAGCCGAGCGCGGCGTCGCCGTGG
Source organism: Kitasatospora sp. NPDC041988 (assembly GCF_055588525.1). Taxonomy (NCBI): domain Bacteria; kingdom Bacillati; phylum Actinomycetota; class Actinomycetes; order Kitasatosporales; family Streptomycetaceae; genus Kitasatospora; species Kitasatospora sp. NPDC041988. The sequence goes on along the minus strand of NZ_JBVJCO010000015.1, from coordinate 171,501 downwards.
CTGGCCTCGCGGACGGCGAGGACGGAGCAGAACATCGCCGCGCCGTCCAGGCCGAACGGGACGAGGTACTCCCAGCCTCCGGAGAGGCTGAGGTTCTGCACCCCGAATCCGACCAGGCCGTGGAAGGAGAGTGCGGCCGCGACGGCGGCGCAGCAGAACAGCAGCGTGTACGACGCCCCGCCGTACAGGGATTCCTTGCGGCGGCGGCGTTCCTCGGAACGCTCCCAGGAATCCGCGCCGCCCGGTCCGGTGGCGGATCCCCGGTTCCGGGCCAGGGCCACCATCAGGGCGGTGACCAGCAGGACCGCCACGCCGGTGACGGCCCAACCGAGCGGTATATCGGACAATTTCATCGCCTGGACCAGCCTCGCTTTCCTGCGTCGTGATGGCGGGGACCATCATGACGGATATGCGGCCGGCAAATGGCTGATTCAGCGTCAATGCGCTGAGGAGAGGGATTTCTGACGTGGGAGAAGTCGCATTGTCTTACTAATTTGGGGTGGTTATTTCCCGGAATTCCGGGCTCGACGGGGGTCGGCCCGAGGGGAATTCGGTCAACCTCGCGTGACGCGGGGGCAGCCGCCGCACATCGCCTCGGGCCGGACGGTGTAAACGAGGCAGCAGCTGGCCCGGGCGCGGTCGGCGGCAGGAGCAGCGGCGGGGGCTGCAGTGGGGGCGGCGGGCGTGCGGGGGTTCGCCGGGGTGAAGCCCGCGCCCGGCGTGAATGGTGAGACGGGTGCGCCGGGCGTGCACGCCGGCGGCGCCGGTAGCTCCGCAGTCTCGGACGTTTCGGACGTCGTTTCGGACGTCTCGGGTGCGAGCAGCCCGGTCAGCTCGGCGCGGGCGCGCTCCTCCTCGCCGAGCAGCCCGCCGACGTACCAGAGGCCCTCCACCACCGCGTCGGTCGCCATCGCCCAGAGCGTGCGCGGCCCGCGCCGCACCTCCGGGCGGAACGCCGCCAGTACCGGCGTCAGGAACCCGGCCAGCGCCGCCCGCAGTTCGGCGGCCAGCGCCGGTTCGTCCGCCACCGTACGGGCGCCGGGCAGGCCGGCCGCCGGGTCGTCGGGCAGGCAGGCGAAGGCGCCGGGACGGGCCGTCAGTTCGCCGGTGGAGCGGCGGACCGAGACGTCCCCGGGGGTGAGCAGCGGCACCCGGCGCTCCAGGAACCAGGGCAGGGTGAACAGCAGCGCGGCGGGCCAGGTGAAGCGGTGCAGGCCGAAACCGGCCGCGACGTCGGGGCGCAGCGGCTGCCCGTACTGGGCCAGGCCCTGCCGGGCGTCATGGGCGATCAGTTCGCGCAGCGCCTCCGGGCGGGCGAGCAGGTCGGCGCCGGCGAGCCAGCCGTCGCCGGTGCGCGGCGGGGCGCAGTGCACCCGCAGGGCGGGGAACAGCTCGCCGAGCCGCCGGTAGCTCGCGGCGCACGGCTGTGGCGGGAGCGGGGCGGCGGGGACGGCCCGGGCGCCGGGGGTGGCGGGCGTGGTGCAGGGCGCGGTGCTGCTCGCGGTCATGGTGCGGCCCCATCGGGTCGACCGGAGCCCGTGCGGGACCGTCCGGCCCGTCCCGGCCGGTGCGACGCCGGCGGGCGCGTCCATGGCCGGGCCCGGCCGGCCGGGGCCTGGCGGAGCCCGGGAACGGCAAGGCGAACCCGGCCGGGGCACTGCTCGCCCCGGCCAGGTTAGGCTCACCTTAGCTGATAGTTCCGCGTGGTTCCCGGCCGATGCGCCCGTCCGGGGGAGCTCCCGGCGTGCGCGCCGCGCTCAGCTGGCGCGCGAGCCACACCGGTACGCCTCCGAGCGCCTGCACCAGCCTGGTCGCCTCGGCCCGCATCCGGGCCGCCTCGCCCGGTTCGGAGACCTCGGCCAGCGCCGCCAGCGCGGGCGCGACCCCCACCGTGAAGCCGAGCTGCTCGCGCAGCCGCAGCGAGGCGTCGAACCCCTCCCGGGCCCGGTCGTGGTCCCCGGAGGCCTGGGCCAGCGCCGCCAGGTGACGCCAGGTGTAGGAGCGCAGCAGCTCGTCCCCGCGCTCGCCCGCGCCCTCGTGCGCCCGGCGGTAGGCGATCCAGGCCGCCGTCCGGTCACGCAGCAGGTTCTCCGCGACCAGGCCGCGGCGGAAGTCCAGCAGCGGGCGCCCGGGCGCGTCCGGCGGGAGCAGCGCGGAGGTGCGGCCCAGCGCCGCCTGGGCCTCGTCGAGCCGGTCGCGCGCGCCGAGCACGCTGGCGACGTACGCCAGGAACCCGCGGGCGCAGGAGGCGGCCGCGCGCTGCTCGGTCGTGGTGACCACGGCCTCGGCGAGGCGCAGCGCCTGCTCCGCCGCGGTCCAGTGGGCAGCGGTGAACAGACATTGTTCGATGAGGAGTTCGGCCCGTCCGAGAGCGGCCGTCGGGTCGCGCTCGGCGGCCGGGCGTAACAGCTCCGCGGCCTCCTGCCAGCACGCCCGGGACCGCAGCCGCCACACGGTGTCCCCCGGCTCCTGGGGCGCCGCCCGCCCGCGCCCCTCCCGCCCGTCCCGGCCGCTCGGGCCCCATCCGTGCTCCGACAACGCCACCTCCTTGTGTGCGCCATCCAGCAGGACGCGGGCCCCTACCCCCCAAGGCCCGCGCTGTGGCGGCAATTCAACACGGGGGTGAGCTTGTGCACCAGATCACGAGCGCAGGTTGTTGCGTCCGGAGACGGAACGATCCGGCGGGCCCGGAGGGGTCAGGACGTCCAGCCGGTCTCCATCAGTGCCTCGGCGGCGCCGTTGGCGGGCTGCGGGACCCCGGCGAGGTCCAGGCTGAACAGGGCGACGAGAAGCTGCTCGCCGCGGACGGTGGCCTGGTGGGAGTAGCCGGCCAGGGTGAACATCGCGGCGGCCATCTCCTCGGCGTGCAGGGTCTGCAGCCAGAGGCACTCCACCGACTTCACGTCGGCCGGCTCGGTCCAGGTGTCCACCTGGGCGACCATCCGGCTGCCCAGCAGGGTGACGCCGTCCCGCTCCTGGGCCTCCGTCAGCTCCAAGTCCTCGAAGCCCAGCCACTCCAGGTAGCGGGCGGCCGTGAACACCGCGTCCTGCGAGGTGCGGACCGGGTGCGGGCGGAACGGCGCCCGCCGCCGCCAGGGCGTGGCCGAGGCACCGGACCCGCCGGGCGGGGCGGGCACGGGCGCGCCCTGCGGGTGGGCCGGGGACGGGTGGGCGGACTGGGGCCCGGCGGGGCCCAGCTGTCCGGCGGAGGCCCGGCCGGTGGTGGCGCTGCCGCCGAGGCGGGTGGTGCGGTCCACGGGCAGACGGACGGTGGCGCCGCAGTTGCAGGTGAACTCCGGCTGCGGCCACTGGTCGGAGCGGCCGCAGTGCGGGCAGCGCATGTTCAGCCAGGAGTCCTCCCAGGAGCGGAACCGCACCTGCACCGGCACACCGCCGCGCAGCAGCGGCACCTTGAGCGAGGCGCCGCAGGGGCAGGGCAGCGACGGCGGCTCGTACAGGTGCTCGCGCCGGCAGGCGGGACAGCGGATCGCCCGGGCACCACCACCCGCCCCCGGCCCGTGCTGCGCGGGGTCGCGTCCGGTGAAGTCGTCGGGCAGTCCGGACATCACGGGCACCGTCCGTTCGAATCGGGGTGGAAGGACGTGTCCCATGCTCCCCGAAACGCGGGGGCCGCGGCGCGGAATGCGGCAATCCTCAGGGACAGATCAGGGGTGTGCGGCCGATCCCTCGCCGGAGAGGAGGAGGGCGGCCCACCCCGGAGGAGGGGCGGGGCGCCCGGGCCGGCCGCGGACGGTCAGCCGGCGGACCAGCGGGCCAGGTCGGCGGGGGTGTCCAGGTCGTCCGGGACGGCGACATCGGCGCACTCGACCAGCGCGATCTCCCCGGCGTGCGCCGCAAGCAGCGCCCGCGCGCCCGCGTCACCGGTCGCGCCCGCCGCCGCCTCGGCGAAGTGCCGGGCCCCGATCAGCACCGGGTGCCCGCGCCGCCCGCCGTACGCCGCCGCGGCCAGGTCGGCGCCCGCCCGGTGGGCGGCCACCAGCCGGGCCACCGCCGCCGGGGACACCCCGGGCGTGTCCACCAGCATCACCAGCACCGCCGAGGCCTCCGGCGGCAGCGCGGCCAGCCCCGCCCGCAGCGAGGAGCCCATGCCGCCGGCCCAGTCCGGGTTCGCCACCAGCAGGCAGCCCGGCAGGTGTGCGGTGGCCCGGACCTGCTCGCGGGCCGCGCCCAGCACCACCGTCACGTCCGGGCAGCCGCCCGCCCGGACCGTGGCCACCGCGTGCTCCACCAGCGGCCGCCCCCGGTACGGGATCAGGGCCTTGGGCCGCCCGCCCAGCCGCCGCCCGCCACCGGCGGCCAGGACGAGGGCGGCTACCGGCGCCGGTCCGGCGACCGGGGTGGGTCCGGCGGCGGGCGCGGCCGACGGCCGATCACTGCTCTGCATGCGCCCAGCCTGCCCGCCGGGGCCGCCGCGCGCAGCCGTAGGAACCCACAGTTGGACGAATACACAAGGCGAACCCGCAGGTCGGGGCTGCTCCCCGGCGGTTCGGCCGCTGGATCTCCCGCCCGGCTGCCCCTGTACTTGGTTGATGAACACCGCACCGCGCCCGCTGCTGGACCGCTTCGGCAGGGTCCACACCGACCTGCGGGTCTCGCTCACCGACCGCTGCAACCTGCGCTGCACCTACTGCATGCCGGCCGAGGGCCTCAACTGGCTCCCCAAGGCCGAGGTGCTGAGCGACGACGAGGTGGTCCGCCTGGTACGGATCGCCGTCGAGCGGCTGGGCATCGCCTCCGTACGGCTCACCGGCGGCGAACCGCTGCTGCGGCGCGGGCTGCCGGAGCTGGTCGGGCGGATCACCGCACTCGGCCCCGAGGTCTCGCTCACCACCAACGGCATCGGGCTGGCCCGGACGGCCGGTGCGCTGAAGGAGGCCGGGCTGCACCGGGTCAACGTCAGCCTGGACACCCTGCGCCCCGAGCGGTACGCCGAGATCACCCGCCGCGACCGGATCGCCGACGTCTTCGCCGGCCTGGCCGCCGCCCAGGCCGCCGGGCTCGCCCCGGTCAAGGTCAACGCGGTGCCGGTGCGCGGCGTCAACGACGACGAGATCCTCGACCTGGCCGAGTTCGCCGCCGGGCACGGCTACCGGATGCGGTTCATCGAGTCCATGCCGCTGGACGCCCAGGGCGCCTGGGACCGGGCCACGATGGTCACCGCCGACGAGATCCTGGCCGTGCTCTCCGCCCGCTGGGACCTCGTCCCGGTCGGCCGGCACGGTAACGCCCCGGCCGAGGAGTGGCGGATCGCCGGCACCGACACCGTGATCGGTGTGATCGCCTCCGTCACCCGCCCCTTCTGCGGCGGCTGCGACCGCGTCCGCCTCACCGCCGACGGCCAGCTGCGCAACTGCCTCTTCGCCACCGAGGAGTCCGACCTGCGAGCCCTGCTGCGCGGCGAGGCCGACGACGACCGGATCGAGCAGGCCTGGCGCGACACCATCGCCCGCAAGGGCCCCGGGCACGCCATCAACTCGGCCGACTTCGTCCAGCCCGACCGGCCGATGTCGGCCATCGGCGGTTAGAGCTTGTCTGGTCGACATCGCCGCGCGTCGCGCGGTCATCGTTCCGCACCCGGTGTGGCCGGCACCAGCGCGATGCCGGCCACACCGGGTCGACGCACAGTCAGTTGCCGTCGGGATTCTGCCAGGCCGCGCGCTGGCGCAGCGAGATCCGGTTGCCGTCTGGGTCCACCGCCTCGACGCGGACCCCGTACCCGTAGTCCTCCGGTTCGGGCTGATCGAACGTCACACCGCGGTCGCGGAACACCTTGAAGTCTGCGCGCAGGTCGTCCGCTTCGAGGAAGACCGGACCAGGTGTGGTGCCCGGCCGCAGCTCGGCGGGCTGCCCCGCAGCCGCGGCGTGCGGCCAGAGGATGATCTCGAGCGGGCTGCCGGGGACGCCCACCGTGAGGAAGCGCCCCTCAGGACCCGGGTAGTCGACGCGCTTCTCCAGACCGAGCTTTTCCGTGTAGAAACTCAGCGCGCGCTCCTGATCGGTGACATAGAGCGTCACGTACATGATGTTCGTCAGCATGGTGCTCCTTCAGCTGTTACCCGGGCCTCTCCGGGCCCGTCATCACTCATGACGGAGCGGATTCGGGGAAGGTAACAACATGTTCGAAACCGGAACGACGGACCCGGTGGCCCAGGCGTTCGAGTCCCAGCGGGACCGGTTGCGTGCGGTCGCCCACCGCGTGCTCGGGTCGCACGCCGACGCCGAGGACGTGGTCCAGGAAGCCTGGCTGCGGCTCGCCCGCCAGGACGCGACCACCATCGAGAACCTGGCCGGCTGGCTCACCACCGTGGTCGGCCGGATCAGCCTCGATGTCCTGCGCTCGCGCCAGACCCGCCCCGAGGCGTCCCTGGACGACCGTCTGCCCGAACTCGTGGTCACGCTCGACGACGCCCCTGCCCCGGATGACGACGCGGTGCTCGCGGACTCGGTCGGACTCGCGCTCCTTGTCGTCCTGGATTCCCTCCGTCCCGGCGAGCGGCTGGCGTTCGTGCTGCACGACCTGTTCGCGGTGCCCTTCGACGAGATCGGCCGCATCCTCGGCAAGTCCACCGACGCCACCAAGATGCTCGCCAGCCGCGCCCGCAGAAAGGTCCAGGCAACCGAGCAGCCAGCCAGAGCACGCCGGGAACAGCGCCAGGTGGTCTCCGCCTTCCTGGCAGCAGCCCGCGACGGCGACTTCGAGGGCCTGCTGCGCGTGCTCGACCCGGAGGTGCGGCTCACCGTCGACATCCCCGGCGGCGTGGTCGTCACCCTCGGCGCCACCAAGGTCGCCGCTGGCGCGCAGCTGGCCGCCAGCGCGGCCACCCTGGGCCGGGCAGCCCTCGTTGGCGGCCATCCCGGAGTCATCTCCTGGCGCGAGGACGGGACCCCTCTCTCCGTCCTCGCGTTCACCGTCACAGACGGCCGGATCACCGCTATCACAGCCGTGGTCGACCCGGCCAAGCTTGCGCGGATGAACCTGCCGGACCCGGCATGAGCAGCTGCGTCACGCCGCCCCGCGACGCTCGACCAGGGCACCGCATCCGGCTTCGCGCATGATCGGCCGGACGGCTCCTAGTCGCCCCGCCCGACGGGCGGCCGCCCTGGCCGCCCTGCCCGCGCTGTCGGCCCAGCGGCCCCGTCGGCCTACGGCTGCCGTGCGGGCCGCCCCGGGCGGGCGAAGTGGGCCCGGTAGGCGCGCGGGGTCATACCGACCCGCTGGAGCAGGTGGCGGCGGAGGGAGTCGGGGGTGCCGAAGCCGGTACGGGTGGCGATCAGCTCCACCGAGAGGTCCGAGGACTCCAGCAACTCCCGGGCCATCTCGACCCGTTGGCCCAGCAGCCACTGCAGTGGGCTGACTCCGGCCTCGGTGAGGAAACGCCGGTTGAGCGTCCGTACGCTGACGCCCGCGTGTGCGGCGAGGGCGGCCAGCGTCAGCGGTTCGTACAGCCGCTCCCGCGCCCAGGCCCGGGTGGCGGCCAGCGAGCTGCCGTCCGCGGCCGTGACCGGCGCCGGCAGGGTCTGCTCCTGCGCGCCGTCCCGGACCGCCGAGACCACCGCGAGCCGGGCGACCGCGTTGGCCACCGCCGAGCCGTGGTCGGTGCGGACCATGTGCAGGCACAGGTCGATGCCCGCCGTCAGCCCGGCCGAGGTCAGCACCGGACCATCCTCGACGAACAGCGCCTGCGGCCGCACCCGGACAGACGGAAACCGGTGCCCGAGCGCGCCCGCCTGCACCCAGTACGTGGTGGCGCTGCGCCCGTCCAGCAGGCCGGCCTGTGCCAGCACGAACGCGCCGGTGCAGATGGAGGCGATCCGGGCGCCCCGCCCGGCGGCCGCGCGCAGGGCTGTCAGCACGCGCTCGTCCGTCTCGGCGCGCGAGCCGGAGCCGGTCACCATCACCGTGTCCGCGCGGTCCAGCGAGTCCAGGCCGTGTCGTACGAGCAGTTCTAGGCTACCGGTGGACGTGATGGGCCCCGGGTCGGCGGTGCAGACCGTCACCTCGTAGACGGCGCGGCCGTCCAGTTCGGCGGCGCTGAAGACAAGTTCGGGGATCGACAGGTCGAAGGCGGTCACCGGCGGTACGGCGACCACCGCGACCCTGTGCACCGCATCGGGTGACGGCATGGCCAGAACCTCCGGAAGCTTGGCAACAGGGGCCCTGTTTCGGCACGGCGCCCGGTCGCAGAGTGGATCACAGCGGCGCGCACCTGACGTCGCGACACCACCCTCTGCAACCCCGGAGCACCGCATGTCCTTCCACGTCGTCACCGGTGCCGGTTCCATCGGCACCGCCACCGCGCTTCGGCTCGCCGAAGCCGGCGAGCCGGTTCGCCTGGTCACCCGGCGCGGCACCGGGCCGGAGCACCCCGGCATCGAGCGGATCGCCGCCGACGCCACCGACGCCGACCGGCTCACCGCCCTCACCGAGGGCGCGACCGCTCTGATCAACTGTGCCGCGCCGCCGTACCACCGCTGGCCGGAGGAGTTCCCGCCGCTGGCCGCCGCGCTGCTGACCACCGTCGAACGGACCGGCGCCGGCTATGTGATGCTCGGCAACCTCTACGGCTACGGGCCGGTGGACGGCCGGTTCCACGAGCGGCTGCCGCTCGCCCCGGCCGGCCGCAAGGGCACGGTGAGGGCGGCCCTGTGGGAGGACGCGCTGGCCGCCCACTGGGCCGGCCGGGTCCGTGCCACCGAAGTCCGGGCCAGCGACTTCGTGGGGCCCGGCGCCGGCTCGCTGTTCCAGCTGGTGGTCGCCCCGGCCGTGGTGGCGGGCGAACCGGTCGGGTACCCCGCCGACCTGGACGCGCCGCACAGTTGGTCCTACACCGGCGACGTGGCCGACACCCTGATCGCGGCCGCCCGCTCCGACGCTTCCTGGGGCCGGGCCTGGCACGTGCCCAGCACCAGCGAGGCGTCCGCCCGGACGCTCGCCGAAGGGCTGGCCGGGGCGGCTGGCGCATCCGCGCCGAAGCTGACCGCGCTCTCGCCGGAGGAGCTGGCGAAGCTCGGAGAGGAGGACGAAGTCCTCGCCGAGGTGGTGGAGATGGGCTACCTCTACTACCACCCGCAGCTGCTCGACTCCGCCCGCACGGAGCGGGAGCTGGGCGTCTCGGCGACGACTCTGGACGCCGTCCTCGCCGAGACCGCCCGCGCGCTGCGGCGGTGACGGGCGGCGGGCGGGCGCCGGGTGTGAGCTTCGACATGCCCGAACGCTCCGCGCTGCGCCGCCTTGACGGGCTGTGGGGTGGCTGGTCTGCAGGTTCGCCGTCAGCCACCCCCCATTCCGGGAGTTCTCCGTGCCCGCCCGCCGCTCCGCCGTGTCCGCATCGGCTGTCCGGCTTGGGTAAGAAGTCGCCAGTGTGACGAGAGGATGATATGCGTGTGCGGTGTACTCGATGATCATCCGGCTCTCACGGCGCACGCTGCCCGCCGCCGTCGCCGCCGCCCTCCTGGCCGGCTGCACCGGTTCGGCGGGCTCCACCGACGCGGCCTCCGGCACGCCCTCCCCGGCCGCCACCGCGGCCACGCCCACCGCGTCGCCGACCCAGACGGCCACGCCCACCCCGACCGCCACGCCCACCCCGACGGCCACGCCCACCCCGACCGCCAGGTCCACGGGCGCGGCGGACCCTGCGCTCAAGCCGTTCTACGGCCAGCAGATCGCCTGGGCGCCGTGCGCCGACGCCCCGAAGACCGACAAGGTCGACGAGACGGCCGTGCAGTGCGGCACCCTCAAGGTGCCGCTGGACTACGCCAGTCCGGCCGGTGAGACGATCGACGTCGCCGTCGTCCGCGTCCCCGCCGCCAAGCAGGACCAGCGGGTCGGCTCCCTGCTGGTCAACCCCGGCGGGCCCGGCGGCTCCGGCGTCGGCATGGTCAAGCGCAATCCGACCCAGTTCGACGGTCCACTCCACGACCGTTTCGACACGATCGGCTTCGACCCGCGCGGCGTCGGCCTCACCACTCCGGTGAACTGCCTGGACGACGGCACCCGGGACGAGTGGGCCGTCACCGACACCCCCGGCCCCGACCACGGCAAGGCCCTCGCCGACGCCTGCCAGGCCAAGTTCGGCAAGCTGCTGCCCTTCATCGGCACCCGCAACACCGCCCGCGACATGGACGTACTGCGTGCGGCCCTCGGTGATCAGAAGCTCAACTACCTCGGCCTGTCGTACGGCACCTACCTCGGCAGCCTCTACGCCGAGGAGTTCCCGGACCGGGTCGGCCGGCTGGTGCTCGACGGCGCGGTCGACCCGTCCCTGTCGCTGGCCCAGAACAACATCGCGCAGTACGCGGCGTTCGAGCGCTCGCTCGAGGCCTTCGCCGCCGACTGCGCCACCAAGAGCGGCTGCCCGCTCGGCAAGGACCCGGACAAGGCCGCCGGAAAGCTCGCCGACTTCCTCGACGGGCTCAAGGAGAAGCCGCTGACCGCGGCGAGCGGGCGCAAGCTCACCGCCAACGCGGCCTGGACCGCCATGATCGACGCCCTCTACGGCGACGAGCAGGGCTGGGAATCCCTGCGGAACGACATCGGCTGGGCCATGGTCCGGGGCAAGGGCGACTACCTGCTCGCGCGGGCGGACAGCTCGAACCACCGCGACGAGGACGGCCACTACAGCGTCTCCGCCGACGCCTACACCGCCATCTACTGCGCCGACGGCGGCACCGGAGTGCCGGTCGGCGACGACCTGCAGGCCGCGTACGCCGAGATGGCGGCGAAGGCCTCGCTGCTCACCCGGCACGAGCCGAGTTTCGCGGTGTTCGACCCCGACTGCCGGTCCTGGCCGTTCCGTTCCGCCGAGAAGCCCCACCCGATCACGTCCAGGAGCGACGCCACGATCGTCGTGGTCGGCTCCACCGGCGACACGGCGACTCCCTATGCCTCGGCCGAGAAGCTCACCGCCCAGCTCGGCAACGCCGTCCTGCTCACCCGCGAGGGCGAGGGCCACACCGGCTACGGCTGGAGCAAGTGCATCCGCACCTCGGTGGATGCCTTCCTGGTCGGCGGGAGCCTTCCCGCCACCGGAACGCGCTGTGCGAGCGACCCGGCCGAGTGACCGGCTGACAGCACGAAGGGGGCGCACCGCGGAGGTCTCGCGGTGCGCCCCCTTCGGGGTCTTCAGGAGCTGGGGGCCCGCGTCAGGTCGTAGAAGGTCGAGCCGCCCACCGTTTCGGCGGTGTAGTGGCTCTCCACCCAGCTCTCGATCTGTGCGGTCTGCGACTCCTGGGCCTCGCCGGTGGCGCCGGCGCCGACCGCCCGGCGGGAGCCGCCGCCGATGAACCAGTGGATCCTGCCCTCCTGCACGTACTGCTGGAAGGCGCTCAGGCTGAGCGACGGGTCGGTGCTGTTGAAGCCGCCGAGGGCCATCACCGGGACGCCGGAGGCGAGTTGGTAGCTGGCGGCGTTCTGCGAGCCGCTGGTCGCGGCGGCCCAGGTGTAGTGGTCGGCGTCCTGAGCGAGCGCGGCGGCGGCCTCGTCGCTCACCTTGGCGCCGTTCAGCAGCCCGCCCATGCCGCCCATGCCGCCGGGGGCGCCGCCCGTCGCGCCGCGCCCGTCGCGGCCGTCGCGGCCGTCGGTGCCGGGGCGGCCGGCCTGGCCGCCGTTCTGGGCACCGTTCTGGCCGCCGGGCATCAGGCCGGGGGCACCGCCCATCGCGCCACCCATCGCGCCACCCATCGCGCCGCCGGGAGCGCCACCGGGTGCGCCGCCCTGGCCGGGTGTGAACTGCCGGCCGTTGACGACCAGCTCGCCGCCGGGCGGCAGGCCGCGCATCCCGCCCGGGCCCATGCCCCGGCCGCCGGCGACCGCCGGGCCGGCCGTCACGATCGACCCGGTGTGCGGCGTGTTCACCGTGTCCACCGCGTACGCCGCCGGGCCGCCGAGCGCCGCCGCCAGGCCCACCACGCCCGCCACCGTGGCGAGCCGGCCGGGAACGCGGCCGGGGAGGCGCCGCGCCAGCGGACCGGTCAGCAGCAGCGCCACCGCCGCCAGGAGCCCACCGAAGAGCACCGCCCAGCGCAGCCACGGCAGGAACTGTGCGCTGCGCCCGAGCAGCACGTGCGCCCAGAGCGCCGTCACCGCCAGGGTGACCGCCAGCACCGCCGCGTACGGCAGCCGGTGCCGGGCCCGCCAGAGCCCGTCCGCGCCCATCCCGACGAGTGCCGCGACCGCCGGGGCCAGCGCCACCGTGTAGTACTGGTGGAAGATGCCGGACATGAAGCTGAAGGTCAGCGCGGTGCAGAGCAGCCAGCCGCCCCAGACCAGGAACGCCGCGCGGGCGGTGTCCGTCCGGGTACGCCGGCGGGTCGCCCAGAGGCCGGCCAGCAGCAGGATCAGCGCCGCCGGGATCAGCCAGGCGATCTGGCCGCCGATGTCCCCGTCGAACATCCGGGTGATGCCGGTCTCGCCCCAGCCGCCCATGGCCCTGCCGCCGCCGGTCGGGGCGTCCGCTCCGGCGGGGAGCCTGCCACCGCCGCCCACGCTGCCGGTCTCGTTGCCGTTGAGGCGCCCGAGGCCGTTGTAGCCGAAGGTCAGCGAGAGGAAGCTGTTGTCCTGCGAGCCGCCGATGTAGGGCCGGGCCGAGGCCGGAACCAGCTCGACGACGGCGACCCACCAGCCGCCCGCGACCACCATGGCCAGCCCGGCGGCCAGCAGTTGGCGCACCCGGCGCCAGAGGCCGGCCGGCGCGACCGCCAGGTAGACCAGCGCGAAGGCGGGCAGGACGAGGAAGGCCTGAAGCGTCTTGGTGAGGAAGGCCAGCCCGAACATCACCCCGGTGAACACCAGCCACCGGGTGCCGGCCGCCTCGATCGCCCGCACCAGCCCGTACGCGGCCAGCGTCAGCAGCAGCACCAGCAGCGCGTCCGGGTTGTTGAAGCGGAACATCAGCGCCGCCACCGGGGTCAGCGCCAGGGCGGCGCCCGCCAGCAGGCCGCCGAGCGGGGAGAAGCGGCGGCGCACAGTCGCGTACAGGGTGCCCACGGTGGCGACCGCCATCAGCGCCTGCGGGGCCAGCACCGACCAGGAGGAGAGGCCGAAGACCCGGGCGGCCAGCGCCATCGGCCAGAGCGAGAGCGGCGGCTTGTCGACGGTGATGAAGTTCCCGGCGTCGGAGGAGCCGTAGAAGAAGGCCTTCCAGCTCTGGCTGCCGGCCTGGACGGCCGCCGAGTAGAAGGAGTTGGCCCAGCCGGAGGCGCTCAGGCCCCAGAGGTAGAGGACGGCGGTCGCGGCCAGCAGCGCCAGCAGCGCGGGCCGCACCCAGCGCGGGTCGTCCGCGCGGCCGCGCCAGGCGCGGGCCGGGAGCGTGCGCAGCCGTCCGGCCCAGGAGGCCGGTCCCTTGGGGCCGGCGGGCGGCAGCGGGAACTCCGGGAAGAGCGGTCCGGCCGGCGGGTCCGTGTCCGCGGGTGCGTCAGGGGTCGCGGGCGCGTCAGGGGCCGGCTGCGGCACCTCCGGCGGCGGGTAGTTCGCGGCCTCGGGCCACGGTTCGCCGGCCGGAGGGGAGAAGCTGGTCGTGGTCATGGACGCTACGCTCGGCCGCGCGGCTGAGAGGACCGTGAGACCCGGCTATGAGGGGTCTGTGATCCCTGCCGGAACCACTCGGACGGGCCGGAGGGGCTGCCGGAGGGGCCGCTGCGGGGTACCGGGGCGCTGGGTACTGGGGCGCCGGGGCCGGACTCAGGCCGGCTGGGGCATCGTCAGGTGCTTGCCCAGCCACTCCAGTGCCGGCGGGATCTCCCGGGTCCAGGTGTGGAAGTTGTGCCCGCCGGTGTCCAGGGTGATGGTGGAGAGCTTGGTCGGCGCCTTGAACGACTTCACCATCTCCTGGGTGGCGCCGTAGTTGTTCTCGTCGTAGGCGGTGCCCAGCAGCAGCGAGACGGGCGCGGCCGGCTTGTTGTGCAGCCGCCACAGCAGGTCGTTCTCCTGCTTCAGCTGCCCGTTGCCGGCGAAGAGGTCGCCGGTGGTCTCGTCGATCGGCGCGGTGTAGTAGCCGGAAAGCGAGACGGCGGCCGGGTACGAGTCGGGCTTGCGCAGGGCGAACTTGAGGGCGCAGTAGCCGCCGGTCGAGTTGCCGATGACGGCCCGGTTGGACGGGTCGGTGCCGAGCCGGTAGGTGGTGGCGAGCGCCTTGGGCAGGTCGCTGGTGAAGAAGGTCTCCACCTGCGGGCCGTTCGGGACGTCCACGCACTCGGTGTCCCGGTTGCTGACGAGGGTCGGACGCAGCATCACCAGGATGGTCGGCGGCAGCTTCTTCTGGTCGATCGCCTCCAGGGTGGAGGCCGGGTACTGCATCAGCGAGATCAGCTTCTCCGGCGTGCCTGGGTAGCCGGCCAGGACCAGCGCCATCGGGAACTTCCGCTGCGCGTAGTCCGGCTGGAAGTACTGCGGCGGCAGATAGACGAAGCCGTCGGTGCTCAGGCCGCTGACGGCTCCTTTGACGGCGACCTTGTGGATCAGGCCGACGCGCTCCGGGTTCGAGCCCTGCTCCGCGTAGAACTTCTGCTCGCCGGTGATGGCGACGGCGGCGTTCGGCTGGTGGTCGACCACCGTGCCCGGCCCCCCGTTGGTGCCGAGCAGGTCGGTCCAGGAGCTGTAGAAGCCGAAGTAGCCGTTGGCGATCAGACCCATCGCGACCAGCACCGCGAGCTGGGTGGCGAGGAAGGCGCCGATCCGCCCGAGCCAGGCCTTCCAGCTCCGTCCACCGAATCTCGGCCAGAGCCACATCGTGGCGGCGAACACGCAGATCGCGACGACGGAGGCGATGATCTGGAGGGGGAGTCCCGTGAGGCTGAGCACGAGCCCGATCGTAGTTGACCGCCTCGCCCGCTCCGCGCGCCCCCATGTGCGCCTGTCCTGCGCTGCTGTGCGCCTCTTGTACGCCCTGTTGACCGCGTCCCCCCGGCTCGGGATCATGTCGGCGGGGATTGCACGGAGAGTGCATGAGAGCTCACAGGGCCCGGCCACAGGGACCGACGGGCCGAGGAACCACACCGGGGGAGCGGCATGAAGGACTTCACCAAGGCCGGCCTGGCGGCCGGCGCCGCGCTGCTGTTGGCAGCGTGCTCCAGCGGGGGATCAGGGGGTGCCGACGGGTTCGGCCTGGGGTCCGGGAAGTCCGACGCGGCCTCCGCGAGCGCGACCCCGACCCCGACCCCGACACCCACGCGGACCCCGACGCCGACCCCGACGCCCACCCGGCCGCCGTACGGGCCGGTGCTGACGGGCTACATCGACCCGGTCAACACCGCGCTCGGCAAGCTCAACGCGTCCGCGGGCCTCGACGCCTTCACCACGGCCCTCCAGGAGGCCGCCGCCGCGGCCTCCAAGGCCGGCAGGGGGCTCGACCTCGCCGACGAGCCGGCCACCGTCACCACCGCCCAGCGCCAGCTGGTGGTGGCCCTCGGCCAGCTGTCCACCGACCTGACCAAGGTGCGCAGCGACATCAAGGCGAAGAAGGTCTGCGCCACCACCTCCGCCTTCGCCGAGGTCGGTCAGTCCGAGGGCCTCAAGGGGGTGCCCGCCGCGCTCGCCCAGCTGACCGCGGCCGGCTACCCCGCCACCTTCAACGTCCCGCAGGCCCCGCCGCTCCAGACCCGCAGCCTGGCGAACGGCACCCTGGTCCGCGAGGGCCGCCTCAAGGGCGAGGGCGTCCTCAACGTCGACAACGGCGGCAGCTCCGACGCGGTGGTCTCGCTCGCCCAGAACGGCAAGTCGATCCACTCGGTGTACATCGGCAAGGGCAAGAAGGCGTCCATCGAGGGCGTCGAGGACGGCACCTACGACGTGTACTTCGCCGGCGGCGTCGACTGGGACCCGTCGCTCAAGGCGTTCACCCAGAGCTGCGACTTCAGCAAGTTCGACGACACCATGGCCTTCGAGACCGGCCGCACCTACACCTCCTGGTCGATCACCCTCCAGCCGACGGTCGGCGGCAACGCCAAGACCAGCGACGTGGACGAGGGCCAGTTCCCGCAGCCGTAGGCCCTGTGAGGTCGCGTCGGCGGCCCTGTGATGTCGCGTCGGGGGGGGGGGGGGGGGGGGGGGGGGGGGGGGAGAGAAGGCCATGGGTGTGCGCGGCGCGGCCTACGACGTTACTGGA
>NZ_JBVJCO010000015.1:149516-155370 GCF_055588525.1 Kitasatospora sp. NPDC041988 | reverse complement strand
CGACCCCACCCGTGGGCTCGCCCCGTTGCCCCTCCCCCCCCCCCCCCTCCCCCCCCCCCCCCCCCCCCCCCCCCCCCCCCCCCCCCCCCCCCCCCCACCGTGCTGGGCGCGCCCGGTCCGGCGCCGGGCAGTTCCGTGGCGGGTGGCTCCGGCGCCGGGTGAATGCGGCGGCGGGTGGGTCCGGCAGTGGGTGGATCCCGGGCTACCCGAAGGCCGGCGCGAGGGTGCGGGCGACCGTTTCCACCGGGGGGAGGAGGCGGGCCGCGGCCGCCTCGCCGAGCAGGTGGGTGTGGAGGGCGCGCTGGTGGGCCGCGCCGACGAGGAGGAGGGCGGCGGCGGCCGGGTCCAGCGCGGCTGGGAGCCGGCCCGCGGCCTGGCGGGTGCGGAGCGCGTCGGCGACGGCCCCGAGGGCGAGGTGCGGGCCGATCTCGCCGCCGCGTTCGGCGAGCAGCGCGCGCAGTTGGGCGTCGGACTGGACGGCGCCGAGGATCGGCATGATCCGGCGGTAGAACTGTTCGAGGCGGGTGAGCAGGGCGGTGAGCTCGGCCTGGAGGCCGCCGCTGCCGGACGCCTCCCGCTGTGAATCCTCGGGGTTGTCCTCGCGGCCGACCTCGGGGCTGTTCCCACGGCCGTCCTCGGGGCCGTCCTCGAAGGAGCCGAGGACGGCGGTCGCGTCGGCGAAGGCCGGCAGGTGCAGCCCGACGACGGCTTGGAGCAGGCCGAGCCGGTCGCCGAAGTGGTAGAAGATGCTCGACTCCGCGACGCCCGCCCGGCGTGCGATCTCCTTGGTGGACAGCGCCAGTCCCGTGTCCCCGAGCACCTCCTCGGTGGCCTTGAGCACCGCTTTCCGTACCCCGGTCGAGGGTCGACCGCGTCGTGCCTGGGCCATGCCCGGCCTCCGTTCCTCCGTACCGTCCCGACTACTTGAGTAATCGCTCAGGAAGAGGTTAACTTACTGACGGATCACTCAGTAATCCACTCGGTCATCCACTCGGGAGGGAACCCGCATGACCACCGTCGAGTACCGCAAGAACGCGATCCGCCGCCTCTACAAGGCACTTGAGGCCGGCGACGTCGACGTCGCCGACGAGCTGTTCACCGCCGACTTCGTCACCAGCGAGGGGCAGCACCAGAACGTCCGTGGCCCTCAGGGCTTCAAGGACGCGATCCGCGAGGTGCACGCCACCCACGCCGACCCGTCGTTCGAGATCCTCGACCTGCTGGGCGAGGGCGACGACGTCGCCGTCCGCTGGCGCATGACGGCCACCCACTCCGGCCCGCTGATGGGCATCCCGGCCACCGGCAAGCGCGTCAGCATGGAGGCGTTCGCCCTGTTCCGCTTCGTCGGCGACCGCATCAGCGAGCGCCACGCCGTCATCGACCGGCTCGGCCTGGTGCAGCAGCTCAAGGGCGAGTGACCGGCCCCGCGGCGGGGCGGCCGCACGGCTGCTGTCGATGAGGCAGATGGGTGCCGTGTTCGCGCCGGGAGACGGCGTCGACGATCCGGCGGCCGCCGTGGCCCACGGTGACGTTCACCTCCGGCCCGCCGCGTCCGGCCGTCTCGGCGGCCGCGCCCTCCGGCCTCCGGGAGAGCGGCGGCGGGTCGGGTCGGCCCCGGTCGGAATCCGACCGGAGCCGCCTTCCCGCCGTGGTCACGCCTCGGGCGACTCCGGCCACGGGCGGTAGGAGTCCAGCCGCTGGACCAGTTCGCGCAGGGCCCTCAGCTCGCGTTCCAGGGCCTCGGCCCCCTGTGCGGTCAGGGTGACCCAGGTCCGCGGGCGGCGGCCGGCGTAGCCCTTCGTGACCACGATCAGGCCCGAGTCCTCCAGCACCTTGAGATGGCGGGACAGGTTGCCGTCGGTGACGCCGAGCTGACCCTTCAGGAAGCCGAACTCGACGCGGTCGGCCTCGCGGGCGATGGTCAGGACGCCGAGCCGCACGCGCTGATGGACGGTGTCGTCCAGGTCCTGTGTCGGGTGGGGGCCCTCGGGTTCGCCGGGCTCTTCCCGGCCTTGTCCTCCGGGTTCCTCCCGGTGGTGTCCCCCCGGTTCGTCTCGGCCCTTTTCCGCGGGCGCGTCGGCAACGCTCATGCGGCGACCGTACTCGACGCGTCCGCGCCCGCCGTGGCCCGGCTGCGGGCCGCAGCCCGCTGCGCCAGCCCGGCCGTCAACAGTACGGCGGCCAGCAGAAACGCCTTCAGCTGCGGTCCGTCGGCCCAGCCGGTGCCGTCCGACCGCACCCACGGGATCCAGCTGCTGCCCCAGGACGCCCCGAGGTAGGCGGAGAGCAGCGCGATGTGGGCGAGGGCTGCGCCCACGACGATCCGGCTGCGCTCGACCAGGCCGAGGACGAGCAGTCCGATCCCGACCGTGTACCACGGCGAGCTGTAGCTGTTCTCCAACATCGCGACCGTGAAGGGCTGGTTCCGGAGGAACAGCAGGGCGAGCAGGACGGCGGTGATCAGACCGGTGGCGCCGAGGCCCCCGACGGTCCAAGCGGCACGGCGGGGCACGATCCCGCGCTCCTCACCGCGCAGGCGGTACCAGCGCGCAAGGATGAGCCACGCCAGCGGAAGCACCGCGAACCAGATGCCCCAGGCCACGAAGCGGAGCACGGATCCGTCGAACTCGCCCGCCTGGCAGGGAGCGTCGGGTGCGTGCGGCACGCAGAGGCCGGTCAGCTCGGCGTAGGCGAAGGCCGGGTAGGAGCTGACGCTGCGGGCGTTGGAAGCGAAGTTGAACGCCTGCCGGGCGACCGGCACGGCCGCCAGCGAGAGCAGGCCGAAGGCCAGCAGCGGCACTCCCGCGCCGTGGAGCCGGGTGCGGGCGCGCGCCCGGAGCGCCTCGGTGCCTGCCAGTAACTCGGCTGCGCCCGCCGCGCCTTGCGGACCGGCCGCGGCGATCTGATCGGTTGTTCCCATGACCTACCCCCTCGTTGTCGCGCCAGTGCCGGCGCGGAGCAGACAGCGCGCTCCCCGGGCGCCGCTCACATCAACTTTGCAGTGCAAAGTAGATGGCGGTCAAGAGCTGATGGCATGACAAAGTTCCGCGCAGCGCGGTCAGATGGGGGCCGCGGGTGATGCCGATGGTCGTTCCTGCCGGGATTCGGGGAGTGGGGGCAGGGAACAGGAAGGCCCCGACGGTGATCCGTCGGGGCCTTCCGGGGGGCGACTCCCGCGGGGGTGGCACAGCGCCCCCGCGGCGGTCCGCCTACAGGTACGTCTGCAGCGCCGCGTACACCCGGCGCCAGGCGTCCGCGCCGGCCTCCGGGTCGTAGTCCGCGGGGCGGTCGGAGCAGGCGAAGCCGTGGTTGGCGGCGGGGTAGGTGACGAGGTCGTGCGGGACCTTGGCCTCGGTGAGGCGCTCGCCGGCCTGCTCCCACTCCTCGGCGGGGATGATGTGGTCCAGCTCGCCGCGGAAGCCGAGCAGGAACACGCCGTTGGCGGCGATCCGCTCGCTCGTCTCCAGTGGCGGGACCGGGCCGACCAGCGGGAAGCCGCTGTTGAGGAGCCAGCCGGGGTAGAAGACGGCGGCGAGTTCGAAACGCAGCTCGGTGGCCGCACGCACCGCGATGTGCCCGCCCATGCTGAGCCCCAGGAAGGCGACGCCCCGGCCACCGGCCTCGCCGCGGGCGGTCGCGAGGGCGGCCGCCGCGTCCGCGACCAGCTCGTCGCGGTCGAGCGCGCGCATCAGGACCAGGCCGGACTCGCGTTCCTCGGCCGTGTAGCCGAGTTCGGTACGCCGGGCGTTGCGCCAGTAGTAGTCGGGTGCGATGGCGACGTACCCGGCCGCCGCCAGTTCGGCGCAGGTGTCGCGGACGTAGGCGTTCACGCCGTACAGCTCGGAGCAGACGACGACCGCGCCGCGGGCCTCGCCATCCTGCGGGCGGTGGATGTAGGCCTCTACGCCACCCGTTTCGCCGAGCGTTTCCCACTGACCAGGCATCAGTTCCCCCGTGTCGCTTGCGGAAAGTGTCGCCCCGCATCCTAGACGCCGCCCGTGGGTGGTCGAGCGAGCGGGTGGCCCGGCGAGTGCCCCGGTGAAGGGCGGGTGGGGTGGCCGGGTGAGTGGAATTCGGGTGGCGAGTTCTGCAGGCATGGTTGACGCATTGAAGTGGTCATGGCACTTTCGTGCGGCGCGGGCGTCCGCAACCGGTCGTACGCCCCGCAATCCCCCACAAGGAGAGCCATGTTCAGAAGACTTGCCGCCATCGTCGGCGCAAGCGCAGTTGTCGCAGGTGGGCTCACCCTGGCCGCCGCCCCCGCGCAGGCGGTCCAGGCCGGAGACCTGACGTCCACCATCGCGCTGAGCAACTGCTCCGCGTCACTGGTGCGTTACCCCTCCTCGGTCGACACCGACCGGGCCATGATGCTCACCAACGGCCACTGCCTGCCGACCATGCCGGCGGCCGGGGTGGTCATCCAGAACCAGAGCGCCAGCCGCAGCGGCACACTGCTCAGCTCGTCCGGCTCGTCGCTCGGCACCGTCCAGGCGGACAAGGTGCTGTACGCGACGATGACCGGCACCGACGTCGCGCTGTACCAACTGACCGACACCTTCGGGTCGGTCACCAGCAAGTACGGCGCCACCGCCCTCACCATCAGCGACACCCACCCGGCCGACGGCTCGGCGATGTACATACCCTCGTCGTACTGGAAGCAGGTGTGGAACTGCTCGATCAACGGGTTCGTCCCCACCCTGCGCGAGGACGCGTGGACCTGGCACGACTCGATCCGCTACAGCGCCGGCTGCAACACCACGCACGGCACCTCCGGTTCGCCCATCGTCGACGCCGCGACCAAGAAGATCGTCGGCATCAACAACACCGGCAACGACGACGGCGAGATGTGCACGCTCAACAACCCGTGCGAGGTGGCGGCCGACGGCACCACCAAGGCCACCAAGGGCCAGAGCTACGGCGAGGAGACGTACTGGTTCACCACCTGCCTCGGCAACGGCCGCGTCATCGACCTCAACGTCAGCGGCTGCCTGCTCACCAAGCCGGCCGGCAGCGGCGCCGTGTCGGTCACCAACCCGGGCCCCCAGAGCACCGCATTGAACGGTCCGGTCAACCTCCAGATCTCGGCGAGCGGCGGCACCGCACCGCTCACCTACTCGGCCGCCGGGCTGCCGGCCGGGCTCTCGATCAACGCGTCCACCGGCCTGATCACCGGCACGGCGACGACGGCGGGCACGTCCACCGTGACGGTCACGGTCAAGGACTCGGCGGGCAAGACCGCCACGGCGAGCTTCATTTGGAACATCAGCCGGGGCGACGGCTGCATCCCGACGCAGCTGCTCGGCAACGCGGGCTTCGAGACCGGCTCCGCCGCCCCGTGGACCGCCACCAGCGGCGTGGTCGACAACAGCGCCTCGCAGGCCGCCCACGGCGGCTCCTGGAAGTCCTGGCTGAACGGCTACGGGTCCACGCACTCGGACAACCTCTCGCAGACGGTGACCATCCCGGCCGGCTGCAAGGCCTCGCTCAGCTTCTACCTGCACATCGACACCGCCGAGACCGGCACGACGGCGTACGACAAGCTGACCGTCACGGTCAACGGCACCGCGCTGAAGACCTACTCCAACGTCGACGCGGCCGCCGGCTACCAGCTGCGGACGTTCGACGTCTCCGCCTACGCGGGCCAGTCGGTGACGGTCAAGTTCGCCGGCACCGAGGACTCCTCGCTGCAGACCAGCTTCGTGATCGACGACACCTCGGTCCAGACCAGCTGACGTAGCGGTACCTGAGCGCCGGCCCGCCCGGAGGAGCCTCCCGGCGGGACGGGACGTGCTGCGGCCTCGTTGTGTCCCCCCGGTGCCCCAACCCCCTCCGCCCTGCGTGCGTTGCGCGTTTA
>NZ_JBVJCO010000015.1:107394-149506 GCF_055588525.1 Kitasatospora sp. NPDC041988 | reverse complement strand
AAGACAGGTGCCACGCTCACCGCTTTGTCGTGTCTCCGCCCCCCCCCCCCCCCCCCCTCCCCCCCCCTCCCCTCCCCCCCCCCCCCCCCCCCCCCGGCCCCCCCCCCCCCCCCCCCGGGCCGTGCTGCGGCCTCGTCGTGTCCACCTGATGCCCCAACCTCCGCCGCTCGGCGTGCGTGGCGCGTTGACCCGGCCACTCGCAGATCGCAAGACTCGGTGTCCTCGGTGGGCTCCCGCCTCCGTATTGGAAACCACCTCAGCATCAGGGGGCGTTGTGACAGGCCAGGTCATTCCGAACGACGTGCAGGGCAGCGGGCCCGAACGAGTCCTTCTGCTGCACAACTGGTTCGGCGACCGGTCGAGCTTCGACCCGATCCGCGGGCACCTCGACGGGGAAGCGTTCAGCTACGCATTCCTGGACTGCCGCGGGTACGGCGAGGCGAAGGAGACCGACGGCGCTTTCACCATGGAGGAGGTCGCGGAGGACGCCCTGGCCGTGGCCGACCACCTGGGCTGGCAGACCTTCTCGGTCATCGGCCACTCCATGGGCGCCAAAGCGGCCCAACTGATGCTGCTGGACGCCCCGTCGCGCGTCCGCTCGATCATCGGCATCTCACCGGTGCCCGCATCCGGCTTCCCGCTCGAAGGGGAGATGTGGGAGCTCTTCGCCGGAGCTGCGGACAATCCCGCCAACCGCCGAGCGATCATCGACAACACCAGCGGCGGGCACCGCGACGACGCCTGGCTGGACGCCATGGTGCGCCGCTCGGTGGCG
The DNA here is from genome assembly GCF_055588525.1 of Kitasatospora sp. NPDC041988. Lineage (NCBI taxonomy): Bacteria > Bacillati > Actinomycetota > Actinomycetes > Kitasatosporales > Streptomycetaceae > Kitasatospora > Kitasatospora sp. NPDC041988. The sequence continues at coordinate 148,731 of NZ_JBVJCO010000015.1, read as the reverse complement.
CGCTCCTCGGCCAAGGCCTTCCGCGCCTATCTGAACTCCTGGGCGCGTGAAGACTTCCACGAGCGGGTCAAGGGCAACCCGGCCCCGGTACTCCTCATCGCCGGCGCGAACGACCCGGCCCTGGGGCCCGAGGCCATGCAAGCCACCTGGATGCAGTGGTATCCCAACGCTCAGCTCGAAGTACTGCAGAACACGGGCCACTACGCGCCGGAGCAATCCCCGCAGGCCCTCGCGGCGGCCGTCGAGCGGTACCTCGGGGGCTGAGGCGGCGCTGTTGCCACTCCGGAGACCGGGCCGCTGGGCATGGCGAACTCGACGCAGTTGTCATCCCCTGTCAGACCAGTGGTCCGGCGCGGGGATTCGTCGTTCCCATCCCTCGCTGATCAGCGCCCATCGAAACGGCCCCGTCCAGGTTCGCCTGGGCGGGGCTACTCCTTTGTGCGGTCCGTGACGAAGCTACCCATCCCCTTCTCGGTACGGATCAGCCCGTTCGCGCGCAGCGAAGCCGTGACCTTCTGAACCGTCGCGCGAGCAACCCCGAAGCCCGGTGAACGCCGAAGTCGCCCGGCTCCCAGTGCCGGGCGCCCTCAACTGCCGTACTCCCCAAGAGCTTGCTACTCGGTGACCTTCAAGGCCAGCGTTCGGGAGCCGTACTCGACCCCGGATACCCGGTAGCTGACCCTGGTGTCGCCGAGAGGCGCGTACGCGGCCACCACGTAGAAGGCCTGGGGCCGGCCCTCCCCGTTCACGGTGATCGTCCGCTCCACCTCGCAGCGGGCGTCGTCGTCCCCCTCCCAGGCCACCTGGAGCACGCTGCCCGCCGTCAGCACCTTCGCTGCCGGGACCACCACCGTGACCTGCGCCAGGCGGCCCAGGGCGAGAGCCCCCTCCCAGGCCCCCTCGACCAGGGGCGCCGGCATGAGGCGCTCCGCGGCGGTGACGGCGAGGCCGAACACCGCCCGGCCGCCGTCCGAGACGGCGGTCACCTCGACCGCGCCGGGCGCTTCACCGGCGGTGAGCTCCACGGCGGCGAACCCGTCGTCGTCAGCCGTCACCGTCGTCTCGGCCGCACCGCCGAACGACGCCGGCCCGGAGACCGTGAACGTCACCTGCGCACCCGCCACGGGGGTCTCACGGGAGAGTGCCTGCACCCTGAGCGCATCCGGGAACTGCGAACCGACCGTCGTCGTCCAGTCGTCCCCCGCGGCGATCTGCACCCTGTCCACGTCCACGGTCGTCACCCTGAGCCACCCCATTCTGCGATTGCCGGTTCCTGCTCCTGTGCATAGATCATTTCATCCGGCTCGGCCGGACTGTTCGTCAGATGCACGCTCTGGTAACACAGGCAGCTGCCCCGGCGTCAGAGCCCACCCGGGTGGCGGGAGAGCCAGTCGGCGTGGCGCTCGCGGAGCCGGTCGCGCTCCTCCGTGCTGGTGAGCAGGACGTCGGCACCCCCGTCATAGGGGAGGTAGAGGCGCTCCATCCGGGTGTTCATGATGATGACGTCGGCGAGTACGTCGTCGGCGACGGCGCGCAGCAGCCGGTCCAGGGAACCGCGCCGCCAGGTGCGCCGGGCGACGAAGAGATGTTGGTGGATGCGGAACTCCGGGTTCGGGTCGTCCGCTGTCTGCATCGTCAGCCAGTACCCGGCGCCGGGCCGGTGCCGGGGTACGTCGGGCGCGCTCGTCCACCTGGGCATGACGAGGCAGATGTCGTCACCGGCGAACAGCTCGTCCAGGACGGTGTTGTACCGCTCCAGTAGGGTCGCGTACTCGCCCTCGTCGTCGGCGTAGCGCTTCGATTCCGGAAGGCTGTGGAAACGCACCCATACCTCCCGGTACGGGTTGCTGACCAGGTGCCCGATCGGCGGACTGTCGGACCACCGTCGCTGCCAGAGCTCGGTCAGCTCGGGCTGCGCGTCGTGGATCAGCCGAGGAAGCCTCACGCCGTCGCCCCCTCGGCCGCGCCGATCGGGAAGACGGCACCCGGCGCGGCGTACTCCACGGGGCCGCCGAACCGGGCCGCTGCCCGCGCCACCGCCGACGCCGGGGTGAGGGACCGCCCGACGTGCGTGACGATCAGCCGTCCGACCCCGGCGGCGAAGGCCGTGTCGCCCGCCTCCTCCGGGGTGTGGTGCACCGAATTCCCCTGAGCCGCCTCGGCCTCGCAGAGCAGCACGCCGCACCCGGCCGCCAGCGCGGTGAGCGCCGCGCAGGGCGCGGTGTCCCCGGAGTAGGCGAGCGTCAGCCCTTCCGCGTCCTCGACGCGCAGGGCGAAGGCCGGCATGCCGTGCGCGACCGCTGCGCTGGTCAGGGTGAGCGCGCCGACCCGGGCACGGTGTCCGTCGTGCAGCTCGTGAACGGCGAACGCGGACTCGACCGGGCTGCGGTCGGGCCCGTTGGTGAGGAAGTGCGCCAGCCGGTCGGCGATGCCCGGCGGCCCGTACAGCGGGATCGGATTGGCGAGCCGGATGTCCGCGTACAGGAGGCCGTAGTAGGCGGTGAGCAGGTCCGCGGTGTGGTCGGCGTGCAGGTGCGAGATCCAGACGGCGTCCAACTCGCCGAGCCGGAGGTGCCGTTGAAGCTGGGCCAGCGTCCCGGTGCCCGCGTCGACCCACACCCGTGCGCCTCCGCCGGACACCAGGTAGCCGGAGCACGGGTTGTCCACGGTGGGGTACGGGGTGGCGCTGCCGAGGACGGTGAGGCGGAGGGGGTCGCTGCTCATCCGGGGAGTCCGGGACACCTACAGCACCCGCAGAGCGGTGCCGAGATCCGGGTGGGGATTGTCGGACCGGCATGTGATGTCGCCGTCGTCCGAGCGCAGTTCGCCGATGTGCCAGTTGCCGTCGGTGGACAGGACCACGCAGTACCAGCCCAGGTCGATCGCGTACTCGGCCTGTGCGGGCTCGCCGCCCACGGTGACGGTGCCGAGTTCGGTGAGCAGCCGGGCCTCCCTGGCCCCGGCGCAGCGCTGGACGTCCGCGAGTGTCCAGGGCTCGGGCAGGAGGAGGTCGGCGGGCTCGGCGGAGGGGAGGAGTTCGACGACGGCGTGGCCGAGCCGGGGCCGCAGCCACTCGCCGTCTCGCTCGATGCCGAGCACGCCGCCGAGGAAGGCCATGTCGAGGGTGCCGGCGGGGGTCTCCCAGCGGAACGGGACGCGGGAGACGTGGGAGGGGAAGAGGTCCGTCGGCGCGGCGCCCGGGCCGAACGAGGCCCTGGGCCGTGGGCCTTCGTCGTGATAGTCGTGGGCGAAGAAGGCGTTGATCCAGCCGGTCACCTCGTCGCCGCCGGAGAACGACCGGTGCTTGTAGAGCGAGCGCCAGAACTCCTGGTCGACGCCGTGCCCGGCGGCCGTCCCGGCGATCTCGTCCAGCACCGGATGCAGGGCGGTGAACCAGTCGCGCAGGCCCGCGAACCGCTCCGCCAGCTCGCGGACGCGGTCCGCCAGCAGCTGCCAGTCCTCCGCCGTGCCCTCCAGCCGGATCCGGGGGATTCCGCAGAGCGTCTGCCAGCGGAAGCGGTAGTAGGGGCTGACGACGTCCATCAGCGCCACCAGCGTGGCCGTCGCGTCGGCGGGGGTGGTGGTCGAGAAGACGGGCTGGAAGAGGTCGGCCGTCCCCGCGCCGATCCGGTCGCCCAGCGGCTCCCGGACCAGGTTGATCGAACGCTCCCAGTCCAGCGGGGCATTGTCGTCGACCACCAGGATCGTCTGCTCGTACCCGGGGCTGTCGGTGAACAGGCCGGCGTAGGCGCCTTGGTTGAGGCGGACATGGACGGCCACCTCGTGGACGACGCAGTACCAGAGCAGGTCGGGCGCGAGGCTCAGCGGCAGGTGGGCCGCGAAGGCCAGGTGGACGGCGCGCAGCAGGAGGCTGGAGGTGGGTTCGGTGACCTCCGGTGCGTCGGTCGGCTTGCCGGTGAGACGGTCGGTGCTGCGGTGGTGGAACCGGGCGTGGTCGCGCAGGACGGCCCGGAGGAAGCGCTCGTTGCCCAGCTCGGTGAGTTCGGCGGCGAGTTCACCGGCGCGCCGGTCGGCCTCGGGGGTGTGGTCGAGCGGCAGGTCGAGGTGGAAAGGCAAAAGGAGGTCCCCTTGGAAGCGGTGATCGGCGACCGATCGTAGAGGGAGGGGCGACAGCCGCGGTACTGGATATCGGGCGGACGACCGGCGGAAAGTTGTCGGCCGAGGGCTGCCACATGACCGCGGGTCAACGGCGTTAGAAGGTTATGAGTCAATCACCGAGCGCGGACACCCCGGCAGAGCCGGCGCCGCCCGACTTCCCGGCCTTCGTCGCGTCGCGGGGGCGGCACCTGTTGCGCACCGCCTTCCTGCTCACCGGCGGCGACGCCCACCTTGCCGAGGACCTCGTGCAGGAGGCGCTCGGCCGGATCTTCGTGAAGTGGCGCAAGGTGGCCGGCCTCGACAATCCGAGCGGGTACGCGCAGACCGTGCTGGTCAACACGTTCCTGTCGTACCGTCGGCGGCGCAGCAGCTCGGAGCGGGTCACCGACATCGTGCCCGAGATCGCCGTGGACGGCCCGGACCCGGCGCTGCGGCTGACGCTGCTGCGGGCGCTCGGCGAGATACCGGCGCAGGACCGGGCCGTGCTGGTGCTGCGGTTCTGGGAGGACCGCAGTGTCGAGGAGACGGCCGCCGCGCTGCGCCTGAGCAGTACGGCCGTGCGCTCGCGCAGCAGCCGGGCGCTGGCCCGGATGCGTGCCACGCTCGGCGACGACCTGGGCGTCGGAGCGGGCCGCGCACCCCAGGACCCGACCACCGAGAAGGCGGTGCTTCGCCATGCCCTTTGAAGACGAGTTCGCCCTGGCCCTGCGCGACGCGGCCGAGTCGGCGCCGGAACCCGTGAGCCACACCGCCCTTGCCGCCGGAGCCGAGCGGCGCGGCCGCCGTGGGCAGCAGCGCCGGCGGGCTGCGATGGCGGGCGGGTTGGCGGTGCTGCTGCTCGCCGCGGGCGGTGTCGCGGCCCTCGGCGGCGGTGTGGTGAACGCCGGTCCGGCCGGCCCGCCGCTGCCGTCGATGTCCGCCGACGAGGTGGTCACGCTGGTCACCGGTCTGCTGCCGGAGGGGAAGGTGACCGTGCTGAACGCGGGCGGCACCGGTGAGGGCAAGCTGCCGGGTCACGAGTACGGGACCGGCGCGACGCTGCTGTTCGACGACGGCAAGGGGGCGAGCATCTTCTACTTCAGGGTGGAACGGACCGAGTTGACGCCCGAGGCGGGCGCGGTCTGCATGGACCCGTTCTCCACGCCACAGGACTCCTGCGACCGCGCGACGCGCCCGGACGGCTCCGTCGTGGTGATCGACAAGCTGCGGAGCAGGCCCCCCGAGGGAGACCACCGGGAGTGGCGGGCGACCTGGGCGGCCCCCGACGGCCGGCGGGTCAGCATCACCGAGTACAACGGTCAGCCTGCCACACCCAACCGGGATGCCCCGCCGCTCGATGCCGAACAGCTGACCGCCCTGCTGACCTCCCCGGCCTGGGAGCAGGTCTTCGCCGCGCTGCCGCTGCGGCCCGACGCACCCAAGCCGCAGAAGGCCTCTGCCCCGCCGAGCACCGAAGCGACCCCGTCGGTGGCCGAGGTGGTCGCCAAGCTGGTCCCGCTGCTCCCGCCGGGGACCACCCAGTCCGAGGTGAAGGGCGGTGGCGCCGCCAACGTGCTGGTGACCTTCGAGGGCCGCTCCAGCCTGCTGTCGGTGTCGGTGGGACCGCCCGGCGCCAGGGGGCGGGAGGACAAGCGGTACGCCGAGTCGGAGGGCTCGGCCGGCCCGCTGGCCGTGCGGGAGAAGCGGGCCGACGGCAGCACCGTCGTCGTCAACCAGTTCGGCAACGGCAAGACCGCCACCCAGCCGGTCCTGCACTGGACGGCCGCCGTGTACTACGCGGACGGCCGACAGGTGATGATCTCCGAGCAGAACGGCGAGAACGGCTACACCGCCCGGCCCGGGACTCCGGCCCTGAGCCTCGACCAGCTCAAGGCCATCGTCACCGATCCGGTCTGGCGGTCCTGACCCGCCGTCGGCGTCGCCCTGTCACAGGGGAGCAGGGCGGCGCCGGCTATCGCACGTCCCCGAGCACGTCCCCGAGCGCCGCCTCGACGGCGGCCTCGGCGTGCAGGCGGGCGGTCGGGAAGAGCGGTACGGGGCTGTCCTCGTCGCCGACCAGCAGCTCGATCTCGGTGCAGCCGAGGATCACGCCCTCGGCGCCGGCGGCGACCAGCTCCTCGATCACCCGCCGGTATCCGGCGCGCGACTCCTCGCGGACGACGCCCAGGCAGAGCTCCTCGTAGATCACCCGGTGGACGAGGGCACGCCCGTCCGCTTCGGGGACGAGGACGGTGAGGCCGTTGGCCTCCAGCCGGCCACGGTAGAAGTCCTGCTCCATCGTGAACGCCGTCCCCAGCAGGCCGATCCGGCGCAGCCCGGCGGCCCGGACGGCGTCGGCGGTCGCGTCGGCGAGGTGCAGCAGCGGGACGGAGACGGCGGCCTCGACCTGGTCGGCCACCCGGTGCATGGTGTTGGTGCAGATCAGCAGCAGCTCGGCGCCGGCCGCCTCCAGCGAGCGCGCCGCGTCGGCGAGTACCGCCCCGGCCTCCGTCCAGCGGCCCTGCGCCTGGAGGCGTTCGATGGCGGCGAAGTCGACGGAGTAGAGCACCAGCCGGGCGGAGTGCAGGCCGCCGAGCCGCTCGCGGGTGAGCTGGTTGAGCGTCCGGTAGTACTCGGCGGTGGACTCCCAGCTCATGCCGCCGATCAGGCCCAGTGTTTTCATGCCGCACATATAAACATTGCTGTGGTCTGTTGGTAAAGATATAAGGATTTCTTACCGCTTCTCTGCGTTCCTGCGTTCCTGCGCTCGTGCGTTACCCGATGTCCCGGGGGATCTGCTGCTGCCAGTCGCGGGTGAAGACGACGTCGCCGGCTTCGAGGGCGGTCAGGCGGGTGTGGGCGAGGAAGTGGGTGGGGGTGCAGCGCAGTTCGGTGCGGGTCTGGAGGGTGACGTCCCAGCCGATGGCGGGGCGTTCGAGGCGGACGGTGCGGTCGGTGCGGGCCTGGGCGCTGGTGGGGGTGGCGGTGAGGATGCGGTAGGCGGTGACGGTGTGCTCGTCGCGGACCAGGCCGTCGGGGTGGGTGCGGGTGCCGTCGGTGGAGGGGGAGAGTTCGGTGCGCCACTCGTGGCGGGCGATGTCGTGGATGGTGAGGCGTTCGGGGCGGGCGGTGAGCGGCTCGGTGGTCTGGAGGGGCGGCGGGAGCGGGAGGGTGGGGGAGGCGAACGTGACGGGGGCGGCGCCGGAGTCGGCGGCGAGGTGGCGGACGGGGAGGGTCAGGGTGCTGTGGGAGGGGTCGAGCCCGAAGCCGGCGGGCTCGGGGTCGGGCCAGAGCCACGGCCAGTAGGTGGAGGAGAGGGCGAGCCTGAGGCGGTGGCCGGGCGGGACGGTGTGGCCGGCGGCGGCCAGTTCGACGGTGACGTCCGGTGTCGACGGGGAGGCGACGAGGGCGCCCCGGGTGACCAGGGTGGAGGTGCCGTCAGGGGCGACGTCGCAGAGGCGGGCGACGACCAGACCGGCGTCGGCCGAGGGGCGCAGGCGCAGCCGCAGGGACGGGGCGCCGAGGAGTTCGAGCGCTTCGGGCAGTGGCTGGGAGTCGAAGCAGACGGAGCGCCCGTCCTCCTCCCGCTGGTCGGGCGGCCGGTCGGCGGGGCGGCCGAGCGGGACGTACGCGCCGGCGTTGAGACCGGTGTGCTGGGGGGAGCGGACGGGGACGTAGCGGTCGTCGGAGGCGGTGCCGGCGGTGCGCAGCGGACCGTCGAGGCCGTAGCGGATGTCGCGGACGTCGGGGGAGGGCCAGGCCTCCTCGCCGGTCCACCGGGTGCTGATCCAGCTGCGCAGCACGGGGGTCTTGAGGACGCCGGTGTCGATGTCCCGGAGCCAGTGGTCCCACCAGCGGAGCGTCTCGGTGAGGATTTCGTCGGGCAGGCCGTGCGGCCAGGGGCCGAGGACGGCGCGGACCGGGACGGGGCCGGAGGAGAGCAGGCGCAGCAGCAGCGTGCAGGACGGGTCGCCCCAGCCGGCGACGGCGAGGGTGGGGACGGCGGCGGTGCCGGGCGGGTCGTCGGGCGGGTCGTCGGAGAGCCAGTCGGGGAGGGCGGGTTCCAGGGCGGCGAGGCGTTCCTGCCACCGGGGCCGCCAGTCGTCGCCGAGGTACTGCGGGTCCGGCGGGCGGGCGGCGTCGGCGAGGTGGGCGGTGGCGCGGGTGTGCAGGTCGTCGGCGGGGACGGCGCCGCCGGGGCGCAGGCCGGTCTCGGGGCAGGCGGCGACGACGGCGTGGACGGCGCCGGGGGCGTGGGCGGCCAGCCGCAGGGCGGTGGCGGCGGCGGGGCCGGTGCCGAGCAGGCCGATCCGGCCGCTGCACCAGGGGCGGTCGGCGAGCCAGGCGATGACGGCGGCCCCGTCGGTGAGCGTTGTGGCGTCGTCGGGTGCGCCGGTGGAGTTGCCGTGGCCGCGTTGGTCGACCCGGACGCAGGCGTAGCCGTGGCCGGCGTACCAGGGGTGGCGGCGGGCGTCGTCGGTGGCGGTCCAGTCGGTGAGGCGCCCGGTGGAGTACTCCAGCAGCGCGGGGACGGGGTCGTCGGCCACGGGGCGCCAGAGGCGGGCGTACAGCTCGGTGCCGTCGGGCAGCGGGACGCGAACGTCCTCGCGGAGGGTGCGGTACGGGTTCGAGGGCATGGCCGCTCCCATCGGGTCCCGGGGGGTACCGGGTCGGCGGGCGCCCGGGTGGGGCGGGGTTCCCGCTCGGCGGGCCACGGTGCGGGGCGGGCCGGGTGGCCCGCCCGCGCCGCAGGCGTCAGCATTCCGACCCTAGGGGAGGATGCCGCCGATTTCCTGGTGAGCCGCAGTGGCCCGGTGAGCGGGAGTTTCCAGGTGAGCCGGAGCCGCCCGGTCGGCCGGAGGGGGCTCCGTCGTCACGCCTTGCTGAGCCAGGACGTGGCGTTCAGCGCGAGGGCGGCGTCGGTGCCGGCCGGGTCGTCCCAGCCGTTGAACAGCTTGTTGCCGCTCTGGCCGGTGCCGTCGTCGATGGGCGAGCTGTCGCCCCAGATGGCGACCCGGCCGCTGCCGTAGGTGCTGGTGACGAAGAATGCGCCGGTGTTGCCGCTGTAGCCGGTCCGGTAGACCAGGCCCTTGACCGACGGGTTGTCGGTCGGCTTGAGGGTGAAGGTGGTGCCGTTGCGCAGGATCGAGCCGGTGACGGTGCCGAAGGGGCCGTGCAGGACGGGGTCGGTGGCGTTGTCGGCCGCGCGCGGGTTGTCGGTGGTGATGTTGAGGAGGTCGACCGAGAACCCGAAGGGGTCGTTGTTGTCCACCCCGTTGTTGGTGAGCAGGTCGTTGATGATCCTGGGGGAGTCCCAGCCGTCGTTGTTGCGGTCGCTCTGGGTGTGGTCGGAGATGAGGAAGAGCCCGCCGCCGTTCTGGACGAAGCGGATCAGGGCGGACTTTTCGGCCGAGCTGAACCGGATGTTCGGCTCGGGGATCACGAAGGTGTCGAAGTTGGCCAGGTCGAGGGCGGCACCGGTGCCGTAGCTGATGGTGGAGCCGGCCGGGAGGGTCTTGAGGCTGTACTGGCCGGTCTTCTGGAGGGCGACGCCCCAGGCGGAGAGGGCGCCCGTCCAGCTCTTCTCGGTGGTGGGGGTGGCGTTCTGGGCCAGCGGGTCGGGCTGGGCGGTGGAGATGATCCAGTCGGCGTTGCCGGCGGTCTCGGCCTTGCTGTTGTCGAACAGCACGCGGTGGGGGGTCGCGCTGACGGCGGTCGTGGTCGAGGTGGCGGCGACGGCGGTGGGGGTGGCCGAGGCGGTGGGGGCGAGGCCCGTGAGGCCGGCCGCGAGGAGGGCCGGGACGGCCAGGGCGGCGGCCGTTCGAATGCGGATCATGTGCCGTTCCTCCGTGGGGAGTTGAGGGTTCGGCGCCCGAGTATTCGCGCGTAGAACCTGAGTATCCGCGCGTAGACGGGGCGGTGAAAGGCCTCGGAGGTTACGGGTATTTGTACGGTGCATGACGATCTCCGGGAGGGCGTGCACGTTTCCGGGTCGCACCCTCCCGCGGTCATGCGCGCCCCTCTCGCGCGCCTCTTCGCATTCGTTCGCCGCCCACCCGTAATTGCGCATGACTTGCAAGTACTTCCCTGGCAGGGGAAAGATGGCCCAGCTCCGCACGCTCCCCCGAAAGGACGACACGATGTCCAGCCCCGCCGCAGGTGCCACCGCCGTCAGATGGCGCGATCGGCTCACCCGTGAGGAGTGGATCCGGCTGGCCGGTATGGGCGGCTTCATCCTCGCCCTGCACGTGATCGGCTGGTTCACCCTGCTCGCGGTCATCGCGCCCGAGCACTATGACGTCGGCGGGCAGGTGTTCGGCGCGGGCATGGGCCTCACCGCCTACACCCTCGGCATGCGGCACGCCTTCGACGCGGACCACATCGCGGCCATCGACAACACCACCCGCAAGCTGATGGGCCAGGGCAAGCGGCCGCTCTCGGTCGGCTTCTGGTTCTCGCTGGGCCACTCGTCGATCGTCTTCGGCCTCTGCGCACTGCTGGCCTTCGGGATCAAGTCCCTCGCCGGGCAGGTCGAGACGGACGACTCCACCCTGCACGAGGCCACCGGCCTGATCGGCGTCACCGTCTCCGGGACGTTCCTGCTCCTGCTCGGCCTGATCAACCTGGGCGCCTTCAACGGCATCCTCAAGGTGTTCCGCAAGATGCGGGAGGGCGAGTACGACGAGGCCGAGCTGGAGGCGCAGCTGGAGAAGCGCGGCTTCATGAACCGCATCCTGGGCCGGGTCACCAGGGCGGTCACCAAGCCGTGGCACATGTACCCGGTCGGCCTGCTCTTCGGCCTCGGCTTCGACACCGCGACCGAGGTCTCGCTGCTGGTCCTGGCCGGCGGTGCGGCGGCGTTCCAGCTGCCCTGGTACGCCCTGCTGGTGCTGCCGATCCTGTTCGCGGCGGGCATGAGCCTGCTGGACACCATCGACGGCTCGTTCATGAACTTCGCCTACGAGTGGGCATTCTCCAAGCCGGTCCGGAAGATCTACTACAACCTGACCGTGACCGGCCTCTCGGTCCTGGTCGCGCTGGTCATCGGCTCGATCGAGCTGCTCGGGCTGCTCGGGGAGAAGCTGGAGATCACCAGCGGGCCGGTCGCCTGGATCGGCGAGCTGGACCTCAACCTCGTCGGGTACGCCATCGTCGCCCTGTTCGTGCTGACCTGGGCGGCGGCCATCGCGTACTGGAAGCTCGGCAAGGTCGAGGAGAAGTGGTCGGCGGGGCTGGCCGCGGCGGCCACCAAGTCCGACTAACGGCCCTGCCGGGCACGACGAGGGCCCGCCGGCCCGGGAAACCCCGGGCCGGGCGGGCCCTTCGCCGTGCCGGAACGGACGTGGCGGGGCGGCTGGCGCCCCGGCTACAGCCAGCCGCGCTGCGCCGCCTTGAGGCCGGCCTCGAAGCGGCTGGCGGCGTCGAGCCGCTCCATCAGGGCGGACATCTGGCGGCGCACGGTGCGGACCGAGATCCCGAGCCGTTTGCCGGCGGCCTCGTCGGTCAGGCCCGTCCCGAGCAGCCGGAGCAGGTCGCGCTCGGCCGGGGTGAGACCGGTGTCGTGGTGGGTGGGCTGGTCGTCGCCGAGCGGCACGGCGGTGGACCAGGCCTGCTCGAACAGCGCGACGAGCGAGGCGACCAGCCCCGGCTCGCTGGTGCAGAGCGCCCCGAACCTGGTCCGGGCCGGGTCGATCGGGACGACGGCGGTGTGGCGGTCGAAGACCAGCAGCCGGGGCGGCAGCAGCGGCGCCGTCCGCACCTGGCCGCCGAGCCCGGTGAGCCACTGCGCGTACGCGTGGGTGGCCTGGTCGTTGCGGACGCTGTCCTGGTAGAGCGTGCGCATGGCGACGCCCCGCGCCAGCGCGTCCCGGTCGAGCGGACGGGCGGCGTCCATGCTGGCCTGGGACTGCGCCCCGCCCGAGATCGCGGCGAGGAACTCCTCCCGCAGGTCGCGCGCCAGCGTTTCGAGCTTGACCTGGATGGCGTCCATCCCGACCAGCCGCTCGGTGGCGTCCGAGGTGGTGTTGGGCAGGAGGTCCGCGTAGGCGGCGACGGCCTGGGCGACGGCGGCCTTGCTGGCGACCAGCTCCTGCTGGCGGCGGGCGAGGTCGTCCTCCTGGCGGCGGATCACGGCCTCCAGGCCGACCGCCGGGTTGACCGGGCGCAGCGCGCCGGAGACCTCCTGGGAGGGGCGCAGCAGCGTCAGGTCCGCGAGCTGGTCGAGGGCCTCCCGGATGGTGGCCTCGGACAGGGCGAGCCGGTGGCACAGGTCGGCGACCCGGCACCCGGGCTCGGCCAGCATGGCCGTGTAGACAGCTTCCGCCGTCGGGTTCAGTCCCAGTGCCTCGAGCACGATTCCCCCCGGACTCGGCGATGGGCGGCCCGGCCGAGATGGCCGCATGCGTGATTCTCACAGTTCGCACATGTGTGTGCAAGGCGATCTGACGATGCATCCGTGAGGCGGGGGCGGGCGGATGGGGCGGGTGGGGTGGCGACATGCTGCCTGGCCTGATGATGCCTCAGGGAAAGCCTTCCGGGGCGCTGTCCGGTGCACCAGGATGTGATCACCGAGCCGCGGGGCGCCAGACCCCGGCTCGGTGGGACGGCGGGGGCCAAGTCACCGTCCGCTCGACGAACGACTGACGAATCGACTGACGAATCGACTGGCGAACCGATTGACGAACCATCAAACAGGGGGTTGTTTCATGCGGATCACCGCTCGCGTTCTCGGTGTCCTCGCGGCTGCGGCAACGGTGGCCACACTTGCTCTGCCGGCCGCCACCGCGGCGCCGGCCACCACGGCGGCGGGTGTGGCCGCCGCGAGTGACCTCCGCACCGGCGACGGCGCGACCGACCCGGGCAGCATCAGCTGGGACGACTTCAAGTGACCGACGCCGTCGGTGCCGGACTCTTGAACCGACCCCGATGCACATCGTCCGCCTGACCCTGACCAGTCCCGACCGACGCCTGCTCACCGAAGCGGACGCCCACGTCCTGAAGGACGTGCTCTGGGCCCACGCCGATCCCTGTGGCGGCCTGGAGCACGTCCAGTCGAGAGCCGGCGCGGACTCGATCGACCTCGTCGTCTTCACCAGCGGCGGGAGTGGCGACGACGCCCCCGCCCATTCGCTGGCCATTTGTTCCGCGGCGATCTCGCGGTCTCCGGCATTCCAGTCCTGGCGTGTTTCCGTCGCCGGCTGAAAGTCGCCGCCTGAAAGTCGCCGGCCGAAACCGTCCCGGCCGGGCCGGAATTCCTCCGGCCCGCCCTTTCCAGTGATCCGGTCGCGGCCGCGCCGCACCAGTCCGCACCGGTGACGGCATCGGTGACGGCTTCGGCGACCCGGCGGCGGTGGGCCCGGATCCGGACAGGACCGGAAAGCCCTGCCGCCGCGAGGGCGCCGGCACTGGTCTGAGTTCCCGCACCGAGAACGGCTCCGGCGGCTGGCAAACGGGGGTCGGACGGCGTCGGCCGGGCGGGGTTCAGTGCGGCGGGCCCGCAGGACGGGGGATTCCCTGGCCTGCGGGCCCGTCGCTGTGTGGGCGTCAGGGCAGCCAGTGGTACCGAAAGTTAACCACCGGGGTCTTGTCGCGTCATTTTCTACGCGCGTATCTTGAGCGCTGCGGGGGCGGTTCTCGGCTCCCGTGCCCCTTTTCTACGCGGGTAGCGCACGGTGTGCGCCTGCCCCACCCACCCTCTGACCCACCCTCACGGCCCGGCGACCCCACGTCCGCCGGGCGAACGTGCCGCCCCCGTTGCCGTGCCGCCGTGCGCCACGGCAGACCAAGGAGTCCCGCCCAGGTGACCACGTCCCCCGCTCCCCGCCCCCGCTCGCGCCGCGCGCTGCTCCGTGCCACCCTCCTGCCGGCCGGCCTGGCCGGCTCGCTGGTGCTCGTCCCGCTCCCGGCCGCCGTGGCCGCGCCCTCGGCCGACGCGGTGATCTCCGAGGTGTACGGCGGCGGCGGCAACTCCGGCGCCACGCTGAAGAACGACTTCGTCGAGCTGGCCAACAGGGGCGGCGCCGCCTTCGGCCTGGACGGCTGGAGCGTCCAGTACATATCCGGCACCCCCGGGGCCAACACCCAGTGGGGGGTCACCCCGCTGGCCGGTGCGATCGCCCCCGGCGGGCGCTACCTGGTCGGCGAGGCGGCGGGCGCCGCCGGCACCGTCGACCTGCCCACCCCGGACGCGGCCGGCTCGCTGGCCCTCTCCGGCACCAGCGGCACCGTCGCCCTGGTCCACGGCACCGACCCGCTGACCTGCAAGACGGCCGCCGACTGCGCCGCCGACCCGCGCGTGCGCGACCTGGCCGGCTTCGGCACCGCCGTGGTCCACGAGGGTTCGGCCGCCGCCGCCGGCGCCTCCAACACCGCCTCGGTGGCCCGCCGGGCGGGCCTCGCCGACACCGACGACAACGCGGCCGACCTCGCCGCCGGCGCTCCCACGCCGACCAACAGCAAGGGCGAGGTCGCCGAGGGCACCACCCCGACCGGGCCGACCGAGCCGGGCACCGTCCGGATCCACGACATCCAGGGCACCACCCGCCTCTCCATCCGGACCGGCAAGACCGTCGCCGGCGTGCCCGGCATCGTCACCGGCGTGCGCGGCTACGGCTCCAAGGGCTTCTGGATCCAGGACCCGAACCCGGACGCCGACCAGGCCACCAGCGAGGGCATCTTCGTCTACACCGGCAGCGCCACCCCGGCCGTCAAGGTCGGCGACTCGGTCCTGGTCACCGGCAAGGTGACGGAGTACTACCCGAACTACAACGGTGGCTCGCAGTCGCTCACCCAGCTGACCAACCCGGCCGTCACCGTGGTCTCCTCCGGCAACCCGCTGCCCGCGCCGGTCGTCGTGGACACCCGCAACATCCCCGGCACCTACACCCCGCAGGCCCCGGCCGGCGGCACCATCGAGTCGCTCCCGCTCGCCCCCGAGAAGTACACCCTCGACTTCTACGAGTCGCTGGAGGGCATGCGCGTCGAGGTCAAGGACGTCCGGGTGGTCCAGGCGACCGACAAGTACAACGAGCTCTGGGTCGCCGCCGACAAGCAGGACCAGAAGAGCCAGCGTGGCGGCGTGCTCTACGAGTCGTACGCCGAGCCCAACGTCGGCCGGCTGATGGTGCAGCAGCAGGCGCCCGCCACCCAGCAGCCGTTCCCGGTCGCCAACGTCGGCGACGTGCTGACCGGCACCACCAGCGGCCCGCTGGACTACAACCAGTTCGGTGGCTACACCCTGGTGGCGGGCACCCTCGGCGCGCTCCAGGACAACCACCTCCAGCGCGAGGTGACCGCCCAGGCCGCGGACCGCGAACTCACCATCGCCACCTACAACGTGGAGAACCTGGCCCCCGGCAACCCGGACGCCAAGTTCGCCGAGCTGGCCCAGGCCGTCGTCACCAACCTGCGCTCGCCCGACGTCCTCGCCCTGGAGGAGATCCAGGACAACAACGGCGCCAAGAACGACGGCACGGTGGACGCGAGCGTGACGGTGGCCAAGTTCATCGCCGCGATCAAGGCGGCCGGCGGCCCCGCGTACGACTGGCGCTCGATCGACCCGGAGAACGGCAAGGACGGCGGCGAGCCCGGCGGCAACATCCGCCAGGTCTTCCTCTTCAACCCGCAGCGGGTCTCCTTCACCGACATCCCCGGCGGCTCCACCACGTCCGCGGTGGACGTGGCCGGCACCGGCGCGGCCACCGCGCTGACCGCCTCGCCCGGCCGGATCGACCCGGCCAACGAGGCCTGGGCCAACAGCCGCAAGCCGCTGGTGGGCCAGTTCTCCTTCCGCGGCAAGAAGGTCTTCGTCATCGCCAACCACTTCAACAGCAAGGGTGGCGACCAGGGTATCGACAGCCGGTTCCAGGCCCCGGCGCGCAGCTCCGAGGAGCAGCGGACCAAGCAGGCGACCGTCGAGCAGGCCTTCGTCGCCAAGCTGCTGGCCGCCGACAAGGAGGCCAAGGTGGTCTCCCTCGGCGACTTCAACGACTACCAGTTCTCGCCCGCGCTGGCCGCGGTCACCAAGGACGGCGTGCTGCGCGACCTGGTGAACGAGCTGCCGGAGAAGGAGCAGTACTCGTACGTCTACCAGGGCAACTCGCAGGTGCTGGACCACATCCTGGTCAGCCCCGAGGTCGGGTACGCCAAGTACGACGTGGTGCACATCAACAGCGAGTTCGCCAAGCAGGCGAGCGACCACGACCCGCAGGTGGTCCGCATCAAGCCGTAGTGCCCGCGGCATGACCGAGGGGGCGGTGACCGGGGTCTGGTCACCGCCCCCTCGGGGCTTTCCACGGGTGTGTCAGCGCAGCGCGGCGAGCACCGCGTCCGCCATCACCTTCTCGCCGGTGGCGTTCGGGTGGAACGGGACGGCCGGGGAGCCGGGCAGCGCACCCTCGATCCAGCGGTCGTCCGAGCAGACGTCGTGTCCGGCGGTCGGGGTGGCGGTGTCCACGTAGGTGGCGCCGTTGGCGGCCGCAGTGGACTTCAGCATGGCGTTCAGCTTGCCGAGGATGCCGTACATGTACTCGACGTCACCGGCGGTGACGGGCTGGCGGAGGAAGCACTTCGAGCCGTCGGCGGGCAGCACCGAGGGGTAGCCCACCAGCAGCACCTTGGCCTGGGGGGCCTTGCTGTGGATGCTCTTCAGGGTGTCGGCGATCTGCGGCTTGGCGGCGGCGATCCGGTCGACCAGGTCGTCGTTGCCGTACTGCCAGGACCAGCTGGACCAGTCCCAGTAGCCGTGGTGGAAGACGTCCTTGCAGGGCGTGCCGAGCGGGTTGACCACCGCGCCGGCGATGCAGACGCCGACCAGCTCGCCGAGGCCGAGGTCGGTGGCGCCGAGGTCGTTGCCGCCGATGCCGAGGGTCACCAGGTCGGTGTCGGCGGTGACGGCGTCCAGCTGGGGGTCGTTGACCCGGATGAAGGCGTCGTACTGCGGCTGCGTCATCGCCTTCACCTTGGCGGCGGCACAGGTGACGTCGGTGTACGCGCCGGCCTTGAGGGCGGCGGCCACCAGGTGGCCGTAGTTGCGGTCCGAGCGCAGGCAGAGGCCGGCCGACTGGCCGGGCACGCCGGCGCCGGCAGCGTAGGAGTCGCCGAGCGCCACGTAGTGGTGGGGCGCGGGGGTGGCGGCCTGGGCGCTGGTGGAGGTCAGGGCGAGCGCGGCGCCCAGCGCGGCGGTGCCGAGCAGGGCGGACTTCCGCGCCGGACGGGTTTCGCGGGTGGCGCGGCGTTTCCGGGCAGGGCGGAGCACGGTTCCTCCTGGGGGAGAGAAACGACGGTGGGTGGGGGTCGTGCGAGCCGGGCCACAGCTACTACTCACAAGTAAGTTACTGTCAGGTTTCGCGTGCGTCCATACATTGCGCGGAAATTTCCGAAAAACCGTCAGAAGTATTTCGGAATTACGCTCCATCGCGTATCGAAGGTATTTCCGAAACGCCCCGGAGCGGAATTCACGCTGCTGCTTGTCACCGTCCTGCCGCCGCCGGCGCGTGTTACCGACCGGTTGACGCGCCCCGTGGCAGACCGCAGTATCGGGCGCACGCGCACCGCCGGAGCACCGATGGAGGACCCCGTATGGCCCTGGACGCCGACGTCATCGTCATCGGAGCCGGACTGGCGGGCCTCGCCGCGACCGCCGAACTCGCCGACGCCGGACGGAAGGTGATCCTGCTCGACCAGGAGCCCGCGGCCTCCCTCGGCGGACAGGCGCACTGGTCCTTCGGCGGCCTGTTCTTCGTCGACTCGCCCGAGCAGCGCCGGATGCGGATCCGCGACTCGCACGCGCTCGCCCGGCAGGACTGGCTCGGCACCGCCGGCTTCGACCGCCCCGAGGACGCCTGGCCGCGCCGCTGGGCCGAGGCGTACGTCGACTTCGCGGCCGGCGAGAAGCGGGCCTGGCTGCACGGGATGGGCGTGCGGTTCTTCCCCGTCGTCGGTTGGGCCGAGCGCGGCGGGCTGCTCGCCGACGGGCCCGGCAACTCCGTACCCCGCTTCCACATCACCTGGGGAACCGGGCCCGGCCTGCTCGAACCCTTCGTCCGCAGGGTCCGGGACGCGGCCGCCCGCGGGCTGGTCGACGTGCGGTTCCGCCACCGGGTCACCGGGCTCACGGCGAACGCCGGGGTCACCGACACGGTGACCGGCGAGGTGCTGGTGCCCAGCGCGGCGGCCCGCGGCGAGGCCAGCTCGCGCGAGGTGGCCGGCTCCTTCGAACTGCGCGCCCAGGCCGTGATCGTCACCTCCGGCGGCATTGGCGGCAACCACGACCTGGTCCGCAAGGCCTGGCCCGCCCGGCTCGGCACCCCGCCCGACCGGATGCTCTCCGGCGTCCCCGCCCACGTTGACGGGCTGATGCTCGGCATCACCGGCGAGGCCGGCGGCAACCTCATCAACGGCGACCGGATGTGGCACTACACCGAGGGCATCGAGAACTGGGACCCGATCTGGGCCCGGCACGGCATCCGCATCCTGCCCGGCCCCTCCTCCCTCTGGCTGGACGCGCGCGGGCACCGGCTGCCCGTCCCGCTCTTCCCCGGCTTCGACACCCTCGGCACGCTCGAACACCTCCGCTCCACCGGGTACGACCACACCTGGTTCGTGCTCAGCCAGAAGATCATCGAGAAGGAGTTCACCCTCTCCGGCTCCGAGCAGAACCCCGACCTCACCGGGCGCTCCCTACGCGGCGTCCTCGGCCGCGCCCTGCCCGGCGCCCCCGGCCCGGTCCAGGCCCACCTGCGGCACGGCCCCGACTTCGTCGTCGCCGGCAACCTGCCCGACCTCGTGCGCGGCATGAACGCCAAGACCCGCGAGCCGCTGATCGACCCCGACGAGCTGCGCCGCACCGTCGAGGCCCGGGACGGGCAGCTCGCCAACCCGTACGCCAAGGACCTCCAGATCACCGCCATCCACGGCGCCCGCCGCTACCTCGGCGACAGGCTGATCCGCACCGCCGCCCCGCACCGCCTCCTCGACCCGGCCGCCGCCCCGCTGATCGCCGTGCGGCTGAGCATCCTGACCCGCAAGTCGCTCGGCGGGCTGGAGACCGACCTCTCCGCCCGGGTGCTGCGGCCCGGCGGCGAGGTGCTGGACGGCGTCTACGCGGCGGGCGAGGCGTCCGGCTTCGGCGGCGGCGGCGTCCACGGCTACCGCTCCCTGGAGGGGACCTTCCTCGGCGGCTGCCTCTTCTCCGGCCGCACGGCGGGCCGGGCGGCGGCGGCCGCGACGGCGTAGGCGGGGGCCCGGTCCCGGCCGGTCGGGGCGGGGCCCCGAGATGATCCGAGGGAGCGTCAGAAGTAGAGCTTTGTTCTAGAGAACTTCTTCAGTTCTGTTCTATGCTGGCCGAGTTGGCGGCCGAGGCCGTGGCGGACGGTCGAGCGGAGGCGCTGAGATGCCCCCCAAGCAGCAACGGGGTGAGGCCACCGTCGAGTTGCTCCTCAGCAGTGCGCTGCGCGTGTACGCGGAGGCGGGCCAGCAGGGGTTCACCGTCAGTGCCGTCACCACGGCGAGCAAGGTCAGCCTGGGCAGCCTCTACCACCACTTCGGAAGCTTCGACGGCCTGGCCGCCGCGCTCTACATCCGGTGTATGGACCGGCTGTTCGACGAGATGATCACCGCGCTGCAGCGCAGCCGCACCGCGCGTACCGGGGTGCGGGCGCTCGTCCGGGCCTACCTCCGGTTCACCGTGGAGCAGCGGGACGCCGCGCTCTTCCTGCACGCCTCCGCGTACTCCGGCTACCTGGCCGCCCGGGCCGAGGAGATCCGGGCCGCCAAGGCGGCCAAGCTGGCCGTCATCGGCGCGTGGATGCGGCCCCGGATGGAGCGGGGCGAGATCGTGCCCGTCCCCGGCCCCCTGGTCGAGGTCCTGGTGATGGGGCCGGTCGCGGAGGCGGCCCGCCGCTGGCTGTCCGACACCTACGACCTGGACCTGGACGAGGCCGCACGGATCCTGCCGGAGAGCATCTGGCGCTCGCTGCGGCCCGATCCGCCCGGCGCGACCGGTATCGGCGGGGCGGCGGGTGAGGAAGACTGATGGCAGGGCATGACGTGTTATTGACAACCTGTTGGGCCTGGTTATTGACAGCCCGTTGGGGCTGGGTGTCGCGAGAGGGCGGGGCATGACTGGTCGGGGGGCCGTACTCGGAGGTCGCTACACGCTGACCGAGTGGATCGGCGGCGGGGGCATGGGCGCGGTCTGGCGTGCCGACGATCGAATACTGGGCCGGCAGGTCGCGGTGAAGGTCCTGCACGCGGGGCTGCTGGAGGAGGGGACGTTCGCCCGGCGGTTCCGCCGCGAGGCCCAGCTGCTCGCGGCGATCAGCCACCCGGGCATCGTGGAGGTCCACGACTACGGGGAGAGCGGTGGTGCGCAGGAGGGCGGCGTCGAAGGCGAGCGGATCGCCTACATCGTGATGGAGCTCGTCGAGGGGCGGCCGCTGGACAAGGTCCTCGCCGAGGACGGTCCGATGTCGCCGGAGCGGGCCCTGGGCCTGCTCGCGACGGCGCTCGACGCCCTGCACGCCGCCCACCAGCAGGAGATCGTGCACCGCGACGTCAAGCCGTCCAACCTGATGCTGGGTGCGGACGGCCGGGTGACGGTGACGGACTTCGGCATCGCGCGGGCGCTCGTGAGCACCACGCTCACGGCGACCAACGTGGTGATCGGCACCGCGCTGTACATGGCGCCCGAGCAGGCCGGGGGCGGGGGCGTCACACCCGTCTCGGACCTCTACTCGCTCGGCGTGGTCTGCTACGAACTACTCACCGGCAAACCGCCGTTCACCGGCGAGAGCGTGGTCGAGGTCGCGCTCAAGCACGTCCAGCAGCCCGCGCCGGAGCTGCCGGAGGAGTTCCCGCGGGAGGTGCGGGAGTTCGTGGCGCGGGCACTGGCCAAGAAGCCCGGGGACCGCTTCGCCGACGCCGCCGCCATGGCGGCCGCGGCACGGGCCGCGGTCGGCGACCGGTCGGTGCCGGTCGCCGCGGTCGTGCGTCCCGTTCCCCCGGCCGCTCCCGAGGCCCCGGCGGCCGGCGCCGAAGGCGTCGAGGTCGCCAGGGTGGAGCCCCGGACCAGCCCTGAGCCCGCCGCGCGCCCGACGTGGCGCCGCTTCCTGGTGCCCATCGTCGTCCCGGTGATCGTCACCACGAGCGCCGCCACCGTCCTGCTGGTCGAGCGGGGGCCGTTCCAGTCGCAGGCGCAGACCCCCGGTGGGCAGCCCGTCGCCTCGGTGTCGGCCACCGCGATCAGCGGCCCGTCGACGGGCACCGCACCGTCGGGCGAGCAGCCGCCGACCACACCGCCGGCGAGCGCGGAACCGACGCCGGTCGCCGCCCCGACCGAGACCCCGCCCGCGCCGAACGCCGCCGGTCAGCCGCCGGTTCCGGCGCCGCAGCCCGGGGCCGGTGTTGCGGCGGGCGGAGCCGGCTCCTCAGGTGGTGGCTCGGGTGCCTCCGCCGGCGGTGCGTCCGGCGGTTCGGGCGGCACCCCGCCGAAGACGGGCGGGGGCAGTGCAGCCGGTGGGGGCGGCAACGCGGGAGGCGGCGGGGCGGTGGGCGGTGGCGGCGCCGCTCCCGCGCCCAACCCGCCGGCCCCGCCTGCCCCGCCGGCTCCCGCGCCCAACCCGCCCGCTCCGCCGGCGCCCGCAACCAACCCGCCGGCGTCCAGCCCGCCGGCGTCCAGCCCGCCGGCGCCCAAGCCGCCGACCTCGACCGTGCCGGCCGGGTGCGGTGGCGCGAACTGGGGTGACATCGTCAACGTGGCCGACGGCCAGAAGCTCGGCCTGGCCACCGACAGCCCGTCGGCGGGCGCCGCGGCCGTCATGGGCGGGACGACCGCCTACGGCTGGGTCCGCTCGGCACCGGACCCGGGAGGCTGGTACAAGATCTACCCGTGCAACCTGAGCGGCCCGGCCCTCGTCCAGGAGGTCGGGGACTGGGGCAGCAGCAGCCACAAGGTGCTGCTCTCGTCGGGCTTCAGCTTCATGAGCAGCTGGTCGGTGGTCCGGGCGAGCACCTCGGGCGCGTACTACCTCAAGGACTACGCGGGATCGACCTGCCTGACCGACAACGGCGCGGGCAGCCAGGTCACCATGACCACGTGCACCCCGGGCAACAAGTTCCAGGAGTGGCGGATCCCCTGAGCCCCCGGCGCCGGGTCAGGCCATCTGGTCGCCGCCGACGATGCGCTTGGCGACCGGGCCGTGCGGGCCCCAGGGGCTGTCGGCGCGGGCGGCTCAGCGGTCGTCGGTGAGGCCGAGGCGCAGGTGGTCGACGTGGTAGACGGCGTGGTCGAGGAGGGCAGCGACGTGGTCGTCGTGGAGCGAGTAGACCACTGAGCGGCCGCGGCGCTCGCCGACGACCAGGCCGAGGTTGCGGAGCAGGCGGAGCTGGTGGGAGCAGGCGGACTGCTCCATGCCGACGGCGTCGGCGAGTTCGGTGGCGGCCCGCGGGCCCTCGCGGAGCTGGGCGAGTATCAGCAGGCGGGAGGGGGTGGCGAGGGCCTGCAGCGTGCTCGCCACCTTGGCCGCGTTGGATGCGTCCAGGCGCATCTGCGGCACGACGTTCTCGGCGGCTGCGTGTCCCATGGGGGCATCCTACGGGGCGGGGTTCGAGAGGGATGAGCACACATGAACGAATGAATGTGTGTTCATATGTTCCTGTATGGTGACGACCATGTCCGCCACCGTGCTCACCCGACCACCGGCCCCCACCGCCCCCGCGACGCCGCAGCCGCGCCGCACCCGGGTGCTGGCCCTGCCCGAGGCACGCTGGGCGGCCGCCGCCACCGCCGCCTTCCTGGCCGCCCTCGCCGTGCAACTGCCCGGCGGCCCGGGGTGGGCATCCGGGGCGCTGTACGCCGCCGCCTACCTGGCCGGCGGCTGGGCGCCGGCCCGGGCCGGGCTGCGGGCGCTGCGCGAGCGGACCCTCGACGTCGACCTGCTGATGGTGGTGGCCGCGATCGGTGCCGCGGGGATCGGCCAGGTGCCGGACGGCGCCCTGCTGATCGTGATCTTCGCGACCAGCGGCGCCCTGGAGGCGCTGGCCACCGCCCGCACCGCCGACTCCGTCCGCGGCCTGCTCGACCTCGCCCCCGTCACCGCCTGCCGGATCGGTGCCGACGGCCGGGAGGAGACCGTCCCCACCGTCGAACTCGCCGTCGGGGACACCGTGCTGATCCGCCCCGGGGAGCGGATCGGCGCCGACGGCCGCGTCCTCGACGGCGCCAGTGACGTCGACCAGGCAACCATCACCGGCGAGCCGCTGCCCGCCGCCAAGGCCGCCGGCGACGAGGTGTACGCGGGCACGCTCAACGGCGCGGGCGCGCTGCGGGTCCGGGTCGGGCGGGACGCCGCCGACACGGTGATCGCCCGGATCGTCGCCATGGTCGAGGAGGCCTCCGGGACCAAGGCGCCCACCCAGCTCTTCATCGAGAAGGTCGAACAGCGCTACGCCGCCGCCCTGGTGGCCGCCACCCTGCTGCTCTTCGCCGTCCCGCTCGCCTTCGGCGCCGAGCTGACCGCCACCCTGCTGCGGGCCATGACCTTCATGATCGTCGCCTCGCCGTGCGCCGTGGTGCTGGCCACCATGCCGCCGCTGCTCTCGGCGATCGCCAACGCCGGCAGGCACGGGGTGCTGGTCAAGTCGGCGGTGGTGATGGAGCGCTTGGGACAGGTCGACACCGTCGCCCTGGACAAGACCGGCACCCTCACCGAGGGCACGCCCCGGGTCACCGAACTGCGCCCGCTGGGCGGCCCCGAGGACGAGCGGCTGACCGAGGACGAGCTGCTCGCCCTCGCCGCCGCCGCCGAGCACCCCAGCGAGCACCCGCTGGCCCGCGCCGTGGTCGCCGCCGCCCGCGAGCGCGGCCTCGTGGTGCCCGGGGCCGACGGCTTCACCTCCACCCCGGGAGTCGGCGTCCGGGCGGTGGTAGGCGGTGCGGTGGTCGCGGTCGGCGCGCCCGGCCCGCACCGGACGCACCCCGCCGTCACCGAACTGGAGGAGGCCGGCCGCACCGCCGTCCTGGTGCTGCGCGACGGCGAACCGGTCGGCGTGCTCGGCCTCGCCGACCGTCCGCGCGAGCAGTCCGCCGCAGCCGTCCGCGGCCTGGCCGCGCTCACCGGCCGTCCGCCGGTGCTGCTCACCGGCGACAACCAGCGTGCCGCCGACCGCCTCGCCCGGGAGGTCGGCCTGACCGAGGTCCGCGGCGGGCTGCTGCCGCACGACAAGCTGACCGCGGTGCGCGAACTCGCCGACGGCGGCCGCCGGGTGCTGATGGTGGGCGACGGCGTCAACGACGCACCCGCGCTGGCCGCCGCGCACAGCGGCATTGCGATGGGCCGGGCCGGTTCGGACCTCGCCCTGGAGACCGCCGACGCCGTCGTGGTGCGCGACGAACTGACCGCCGTCCCGGCCGTGGTGGCGCTCTCCCGGCGGGCCCGCGGGCTGGTCGTGCAGAACCTGGTGATCGCCGGGATGTTCATCACCGTGCTGGTGGCCTGGGACCTGGCAGGTACGCTGCCGTTGCCGCTCGGCGTCGCCGGGCACGAGGGCTCCACCGTGATCGTCGGCCTCAACGGCCTGCGGTTGCTGCGCGAACGGGCGTGGCAACGGGCCCTGCCGAACGAGGAGGGGTGAGAGGCGATGAGCCGTCGGGACCGTGAGCGCACCGGGAAGAAGGGGCCCGCCGCCCCGGTGACCGTCACCGTCTGCCGGGGCTGCTGCTGCGGCACCCAGGAGAAGCACCCCGGCGTCGACCACGCCGGCCAGTACGAGCGGCTGCGCGAGGCCGTCGGCGCGGCGGGCAGGGTCCGGGCCGTCAAGTGCCTGGACGCGTGCGCGCACTCCAACGTCGTGGTGGTCGGCCCGTCCGGCGAAGGCCGCGCGGCAGGCGGCCGCCCGGTCTGGCTGGGCTGGGTGCTGGCGGACGACATGGTCGAGGAGGTGGCCGAGTGGGTGCACGCCGGCGGCCCCGGTCTCGCCGAGCCGCCCGGGCTGCTCGATCTCCAGCAGATCAGCGTCTCCCGCCGCGTCCGCGACGGCCTCCCGGGCTGAACCGCTGATCGCGGGCTGATCACGGGCCGGTTCCGGGGCGGTCCGCGCGGCGGGCCGGGGCACTACCATTTCCTGGGGCGCCCCGGCTTGGGAGGAATCACGTGACCACGGTCTGCCGTATCTGCGCGGGCACCGGCCGTACCGCCGGGCTCAGCTGCCGCACCTGCCAGGGCACCGGCACCACCGAGGTCGGCGGCGGGGGCGGCAACTGCTTCCTCTGCGACGGCACCGGCGTCTACGTCCGCTACCGGGTCGACGCCACCGGCGCCAAGCACGCCTACCGCGACGAGATCTGCCGCACCTGCGACGGCACCGGCAACCGCGCCCCCTCCACCTGGGACGAGGCCTCCTGACCGGCCGACGGCAGGACCGGCCGGCCGGTCCGACGGTGTGACTGCTGACCGGCCCGCACCTGCGGGTGCGTCAGGGCCCGGGCAGGACGGATGATCCCGCCAGGTCCGCATACGCACCGAGGCTTTGCCGAAGCATGGTCGAACATTGGCGTTCGACTGACCGGCACGCCGGTGCCCGTTCACCGCGCGTCCGTGTGCGGTCTACGCACCGCTGGAAGAGTCCCGCCCATGGATATCCCCAACATGGGCGTGCCCGCGAAGCTCGCCGACCGCATGAGCATGGCCGAGCAGCACGAGTACCTGCGGGCCCGTTTCTCCCGCCGCCGGATGCTGCGCGCCGGCGCCGTCACCGTCGGCGCGCTGGCGGTGGGCGGTGCACTGGGCAGCGGCACCGCGACCGCCGCGCCGGCCTCCCCGCAGCTGCTGACGGGCGGTACGGCCGACGGCATCGACGGCTCGCTGGTCGCCCCGATCGGCCGTCACCTCGCCTTCGGCCCCGAGCCGGACACCCAGTTCCGGGTCTCCTGGCAGGTCCCGGCCCCGGTGAAGAAGCCGTTCCTGCGCTACGGCCGGCACCCGTGGGACCTCAGCCAGAAGGTCCAGGCCGAGGTGCGCGCCCTGCACACCCCCGCGCTGACCCCGACCGGTCAGCCGGTGGACCAGTACTACCTGCACGTGGCGCTGGAGGACCTCCAGCCCGACACCACCTACTACTACGGTGTCGGCCACCAGGGCTTCGACCCCACCTCGCAGCAGGCGATCTCGACCCTCAGCACCTTCCGCACCGCGCCCTCGCGCGAGCACCGCTGGGGCAAGGCGTACGAGCCGTTCACCTTCACCGCCTTCGGCGACCAGGGCGTCAGCGCGCACGCGGCCGGCAACGACCACATCATCCTGGCCCAGAACCCGGCCTTCCACCTGCACGCCGGCGACATCTGCTACGCCGACGCGGCCGGCTCCGGCACGGACCCCGACAAGGCTCGGTACGACGCCAAGACCTGGGACGCCTTCCTGGCGCAGACCGAGACGGTGGCGTCGAAGGTGCCGTGGATGGTCTCCTACGGCAACCACGACATGGAGGCCTGGTACTCGGCCAACGGCTACGGCGGTGAGAACAACCGCTTCTACCTGCCGGACAACGGCCCGGACCCGCGTACCGTCCCCGGCGTCTACTCCTTCCGCTACAAGAACGTCGGCGTCATCTCGCTGGACGCCAACGACGTCTCCTACGAGATCCCGGCCAACCTGGGCATCTCGGCGGGCAAGCAGACCAAGTGGCTGCAGCGGACCCTGAAGGACCTGCGGAACGACGAGACCATCGACTTCGTCGTGGTCTTCTTCCACCACTGCGCCTTCTCCACCACGGTCGCGCACGCCTCCGAGGGCGGGGTCCGCGAGGCGTGGGTGCCGCTGTTCGAGAAGTACCGGGTGGACCTGGTGATCAACGGTCACAACCACGTCTACGAGCGCACCGACGCGATCCTCGGCAACAAGGTCTCCAAGGCGGTGCCGAGCGGTGCCACCATCGAGCCCGCCACCGACGGCGTCGTCTACGTGACGGCGGGCGCGGCCGGTCGCAGCCTCTACAACTTCGGCGCCCCGGACACCTACGAGGGCCACGAGAACCACCTAGACTCGGTGGACACCTACCACTTCGCCAAGGGCGGGGTGAAGGTGACCGAGAAGGTCGAGTGGTCCCGGGTCCGCTACACCGGCTACTCCTTCATCAAGGTCGACGTCACCCCGGCCCACCTGGGCCAGAAGTCGTCCATGAAGGTGACCGCGCTGGCCGAGAACGGCACGCAGGTCGACCACTACACCATCCTGCGCAAGGTCGGCGAGGGCTGGGACAGCAAGACCGACGACGACGGCGAGGGCGGCGGCTGGGGCTGGTAGGCAGCCCCGACGCGTTCGAGTGGCCCGGCCGGGGATTCCCGGCCGGGCCACCGGCGTGTCCGGGCCCGTCCGTTCGGCCCGTCCGTTCGGGACGGCCGTTCGGGCCCTCCGTTCGGGACGGCCGGGCCTGCCCGAACGGGCCGACCGGGTGGGCCTGAACGGGCCCGGCGGGCGGGCCTACCCGAGCGAGGCCAGCTGTTCCGCGAGGGTGTCGCTGTGCTGGAAGGTCAGCCCGGCCAGGGCGACGTGCTTCCAGCGGACCGTGCCGTCGCCGTCCAGCACGAACACCGACCGGCGCAGTCCGAGCCCGGGCACCGCGATGCCGTACGCGCGGACCACCGTCCGCTCCGGGTCGGCGAGCAGCGGGAAGCCGAGGCGGTGCTTGCGGGCGAACTGCTCGTGGCTGTCCAGCCCCTGCGGGCTGATGCCCCACACGGTGGCGCCGAGCCCGCGGAAGCGGTCCAGGTCGGAGCTGTACGAGCAAAGCTGCTTCGTGCAGACCGGGGTGTCGTCGCCCGGGTAGAAGACCAGCACCAGCGGGCTGCCCTTCGCCTCTGCGAGCCGGTACTCGCGGCGCTCGGCGGTGCCGCTCTGCTCGTCCAGCAGCAGTCCGGGCAGGGTGAACTCGGGCGCGGGGGCGCCCACCTCGGGTGGTTTCGCCATCGTCGTCTCGTCCTTCGCTAGCGGCGGCGCGGTCGCGCCCACCCTATGTCCGGCCGGTGTCGGGCGGACGGCCCGGCCGGCGGCCTCCTGAGATCGAGGGTTCCGCCCCGACAGCCTTTCCCTGTTGAAGAGTTGACGCATGTGGGTGGCGGTGTCGTGACCGCCGTTGTCACTGTCTGCACCGATGTCCGCACACTCTTCACTTCATAACGAATCGAGCAGTCACGTAACGAGTTGTCCCTTCAGTTATTGACGGGAGTGCCGGGCGGGGATTGACTCCGTCCTCTGCCGCAACGCCGCGGCGCAGTCAGGAGGCACGCCCCACCATGAAGAGAACGACCCGTCGCGCGGCCGCGGGCACGGCAGCCGCGTCGCTGGCCCTCGCCCTCGCAGCCTGCGGCCAGAGCGACGGAGGAACCCCGCCGGACGGCGTGGGGAGCACGACCGTCGGTCTGCTGCTGCCCGAGAAGACGTCCTCCACCCGGTACGAGGCCTTCGACAAGCCGCTGATCGAAGCCACGGTGGGGTCGCTGTGCACCGGGTGCGTCGTCGACTACGCCAATGCGGACGGCAACGAGGCCGCCCAGAAGCAGCAGTTCGACGACCTGCTGGCCAAGGGGGTCAAGGTCATCCTGCTCGACCCGGTGAACGCCAAGGTCACCGCTCCCTGGGTCGAGGCCGCCGCCGCCAAGGGCGCGAAGGTCATCGCCTACGACCGGCTCGCCGAGGGCAAGGTCGCCGCGTACGTCTCCTTCGACAACCAGCGCACGGGCGAGATCCAGGGCCAGGCCCTGCTGGACGCACTCGGCCCGAAGGCCGCCTCCGCCTCGGTCGTGATGATCAACGGTGCCGAGTCCGACCCCAATGCGGCGATGTTCAAGGCCGGCGCGCACCGGGCGCTCGACGAGAAGGTCAAGAAGATCGTCTACGAGCAGTCCGGCGAGTGGAAGCCGGAGGTGGCCACGGCGAAGATGAACGAGGCCATCCGCACCCTCGGCAAGGACGGCTTCCAGGCCGTGTACGCCGCCAACGACGGCATGGCCGCCTCCGTCATCGAGGCGCTGAAGGCGGCCGGGATCAAGAACGTCCCGGTCGGCGGCCAGGACGCCTCCCTGGACGCGGTGCGCCGGGTGATCTCGGGCGAGCAGACCTACACCATCTACAAGCCGTACAAGCCGGAGACGGACGCCGCGGGGAGCATCGCCGTCCAACTGCTGAAGGGCATGGACATCAGCTCGTCGGCCAGTGCCGCGGTCGACAGCGGCGGGCTGCGCATTCCCGCGCTGCTGCTCACCCCGATCGTGGTGACCAAGGCGAAGGTGCAGGCCACGGTGGTCGGCGGTGGCCTGTACAAGGCCTCCGAGATCTGCACCCCGCAGTACGCGGACGCCTGCGCGGCGGCCGGTATCAAGTAGCGCGCGGCCGGGCGGTGCCGGGGCGCCGGCACCGTCCGGCTGTTGAGGTGGGAAGCCGGTGGGTCGGTCAGCGGCGGGGGCCGTACATGATCACGGCGACCCCGGCCAGGCAGATCAGCGCCCCGGCCACGTCGTAGCGGCTCGGCCGGAAGCCGTCCACCGCCATGCCCCAGAGCAGCGAGCCGGCCACGAAGACGCCGCCGTACGCGGCCAGCACCCGGCCGAAGTGGCTGTCCGGCTGGAGAGCGGCGACGAAGCCGTACCCGCCGAGCACCACCACCCCGAGGCCGGCCAGCCACCACGGCCGGGACTCGCGCACGCTCTGCCAGATCAGCCAGCAGCCGCCGATCTCGGCGAGCGCGGCGAGGGCGAACAGGGCGGCGGAGCGAAGGACGGTCATGGCCGCCAAGCCTACGAGCCGTATCGGTTGCCGCCGTAGGACGGGCTGTCGTACTCCTCCAGGACGGCCAGGGGCTCGTCCTTGCGCTCCGGGCCGGTGGTACGCCCGGGGCCCCGGCGTGTGCCGGGGCCCCGGGGAGCCAGGAGGGCGCCGGATCTGGCAATGGGGCCTCAGACCTGGCGGTAGGAGGTGAGGAAGCGGCCGATGCGGTTGATCGCCGTCTCCAGGTCGTCGGCGCGGGGGAGGGTGACGAAGCGGAAGTGGTCCGGGCGGGGCCAGTTGAAGCCGGTGCCCTGGACGACGTGGATCTTCTCGCGGAGCAGCAGGTCCAGCACGAACCGCTCGTCGTCGACGATCTTGTGCACGGCCGGGTCCAGCTTGGCGAACGCGTACAGCGCGCCCTTGGGCTTGACGCAGCTGACGCCGGGGATCTCGTTGAGCGCCTTGTACGCGACGTCGCGCTGCTCGGCGAGCCGGCCGTTGGGCAGGACGAGGTCGTTGATGGACTGGTGGCCGCCGAGCGCGGCCTGGACGGCGTACTGGGCCGGGACGTTGGGGCAGAGTCGCATGCCGGAGAGCATGGTGAGCCCCTCCAGGTAGTCGGAGGCGAGCTGCTTGGGCCCGGAGACGACCAGCCAGCCGCTGCGGAAGCCGGCCACCCGGTAGGACTTGGAGAGGCCGTTGAAGGTGAGGGTGAGCACGTCCTCGGCGAGCGCGGCCAGGCAGTGGTGCTCGGTGCCGTCGTAGAGGATCTTGTCGTAGATCTCGTCGGCCAGGACCATCAGGTGGTGCCGGCGGGCGAGGTCGAGGATGCCCTCCAGCAGCTCCTTCGGGTAGACCGCGCCGGTCGGGTTGTTGGGGTTGATGACGACGATGGCCTTGGTGCGGGCGGTGATCTTGGCCGCGATGTCGTCGAGGTCGGGGTACCACTCCGCCTCCTCGTCGCAGACGTAGTGCACCGCCTTGCCGCCGGCCAGCCGGATCACGGCCGTCCAGAGCGGGTAGTCCGGCATCGGGACGAGCACCTCGTCGCCGTCGTCCACCAGCGCCGTGACGGCCATCTGGATCAGCTCGGAGACACCGTTGCCGAGGTAGACGTCGTTGACGGTGACCCCGTTCACGCCGCGCTGCTGGTAGTACTGCACGACGGCGCGACGGGCCGGCAGGATGCCGCGGGAGTCGCTGTAGCCGTGTGCGTTGGGCAGGTTGCGGATGATGTCCTGGATGATCTCTTCCGGCGCCTCGAAGCCGAACGTCGCCGGGTTCCCCGTGTTCAGCCGCAGCACGCTGTGCCCGGCCTCCTCCAGGGCGTTGGCCTGGTCGACCACCGGGCCCCGGATCTCGTAGCACACGTCCGTCAGCTTGCTGGACTGCCGAAACTCCATCTGCGGCCTCCCGACCGTCACCCCGCATGGTTCCTGGTTGCTTTGTTCTACCAAGTAAGCACTTGGAAAGTCCAACCTTTTGGCTATGCTGATCCACATGTCACGCCGAAGCTACGACCAGTACTGCGCCGTCGCCCGCGCCCTGGACGCGGTGGGGGAGCGCTGGAGCCTCCTGATCGTCCGTGAACTCCTGGCCGGCCCGCGCCGCTACACGGACCTGCACGCCGACCTGCCCGGCGTCTCCACCGACATCCTCGCCGCGCGGCTCAAGCAGCTGGAGGGCGAAGGCCTGGTCCTGCGCCGCCGGCTGGAGCGCCCCGCCAACGCCACCGTCTACGAACTCACCGAACGCGGCGCGACGCTCCGTCAGGTGGTCGACGCACTGGGGGTGTGGGGCCTCGGCGCCCTCGGCGATCAGCGGCCGACGGACGCGGTGCGCGCGCACTGGGTCACGGGGGCCGTCGTGGAACGGCGGGCAGTGGCAGAGGTCGGGCGCCAACCGGCAGAAGCCGGGCACGAAGCGGCCGCTGACACGGCGGTGCCGACGGGCTAACGGGCCTGCGACGACGTCCTACGAACACGCCCAGGTGAACACCTCGCGGATGCTCGAACCCATCGACAGCCCGCTGCTCGCGGACTTCGTCACTGCCCTCGGACCGGTCGACGCTCGCGCGGGGCTCTGGGTCAGCCACGTCGGCGAGTGGGCTCGGGCCACGACCGGAACCCCCGTTGCCGGTCGTGGCCCCGCGCGTGCGGCTCGGACGCCGGGTGCGCGCACCGCCCGGGCTCCGGGGCGCCTGGGCGACGGCCGGGCCCCGGGCGGTGAGGTGGCATCACTGTGCCGGGTACCGATAAACGGGCGGTCGGCGTTCGATGAGCGGCCGCGTTGATGCGGACGCCGGTCGGGCCTGGCGGTCGGGCCTGGCGGGCGGTCTGGCGGGCGGTCGGGGGAGGGGAGGGCTGCCGCGGCGGGCCGGGGCGCTGCGCGTACGATCGTCGGGCTATGGAGAACACAGCGGAGAAGAGCGCGCCCACCGCGCCCACCACGCCCACCGGAGACGCCGGTTACCCCGGCCACACCGGTCGCACCGGATACGCCAGCTACCTCGCCGTGGGGGACTCCTTCACCGAGGGCATGTGCGACGAGCTGCTCCCCGACGGCCACTACCGAGGCTGGGCCGACCGGGTCGCCGACCGCCTCGCCGCCGAGCAGCCCGCCGGTGCCTTCCGGTACGCCAACCTCGCAGTCCGGGGCAAGCTCATCGGCCAGATCCACGACGAGCAGCTGCCCGCCGCCACCGCGATGGGCGCCGAACTGGTCACCCTGGCCGGCGGCCTCAACGACGTGCTGCGCCCGCGCTGCGACATCGCCCGGGTCGAGGACCTGCTCGGCCGCTCCGCCACCGCGCTGCGCGCCACCGGCGCCACCGTGGTGATGTTCACCAGCACCGACCCCACCCGGCGGATGGCCGGCAGCGCCCGGCTGCTCCCGGCGATCCTGCGGATGAAGGCCTTCGTGCACGAGCTCGGCCAGGACCCGGGCATCGCGGTGGTCGACCTGTTCTCCGCGCCCTGCTTCGACGACCGCCGGCTCTGGGCCGAGGACCGCCTCCACCTCTCGCCCGAGGGCCACCGCCGCGTCGCCGAAGCCGTGCTGGAGTCGCTCGGCCGCCCGGCCTCGTCCGACTGGCGCGCCCCGCTGCCGGCCGCCGCGCCGCGCAGCCGCACCGAGAAGCTGGCCGCCGACGCCCGCTGGGCCCGCACCCACCTCGGCCCCTGGGTCGGCCGCCGCCTCACCGGGCGCTCGTCCGGCGACGGCCGGCCGCCGAAGCGCGCCGAGCTGCTGCCGTACGAGTCGCGCGAGCCCTTCGAGAGCTGACGTCCGGGGTCGCTCAGCCCCGGGGTCGCTCAGCCCCGGAAGAGGTTGTGGCCGACGTCGGACGGCACCTCGTCCTGGTACGGGGTGCTGTCCGGCCCGGGGATGTGCTCGCCGGGGACCGGTTCGGAGCCCTCCCGGTGCAGCAGCACGACGCCGTCCTCGGCCCAGATCTGCTGGTAGCCGTGGGACAGCAGCAGCTCGATCCGGGCGGCCTGCTCGCGGTCCGTCTTGAACGGGAACGCGCGCTTGTCCGAGCGGATCAGCACGTACTCGCGCCCGCGCGGCTTCTCGTCCACCAGCACGACGTCGGTACGGGCGGAGAGCCGCGGCGCGGCCTGGTTGTCGGCCTCGACCGTGGCGCCGTCCGGGATCTGCCCGACACCCCGGAGCAGCGCCGCCTCGCTCTGCTTCGGCTGCCAGTAGGCGGGGACGAACAGGTTCGCCGCCCCCAGCGGCAGCGCCGCCGCGACCGTCACGGCCGCCGCCGCCACGCCGAGCCGGCGGGTCAGCGCGCGGCCGTGGCAGCGGCCCAGCACCTCCAGCGCGGCCACCAGCAGGATCGGCCAGAGGAAGGCGTCGTAGTGCCGGGCGATCGACCAGTGGTTCGGGTTGCTGGAGAGCACCCGCTCCGCGAGCAGCGGGACGGCGCAGAGCACCGTCGCCGAGCGGAGGGGGAGAAGGAACAGCGTGCCGAAGATCCAGAGCAGCAGCAGCGGCTTGAGCGGCGCGTCGAAGAGTGTGGAGAAGAGGAGGGTCGGGTCGCCGAGGACGTTGGAGACGGCGGAGCCGCCGTCCTCGCCCAGCGACTGGTAGTTCCAGTAGTAGCCCGGCACTCCGCCCATCGCCGGGATCAGCCAACCGATCGCGACGGCGGCGGCCAACGGCCCGCCCAGCAGGAGACCGGCGCCCCAGCGGGCGGTCTGCCGGCGGCGCTGACGGTCCTCGTCCCGGCGGGCCCGCAGCAGCAGGACCAGCCCGTACGCGCCGACCGCCAGGCCCATGTCCTCCTTGGTGCAGCAGAGCAGCAGTCCGGCCAGCGCGGCCGTGCCGTAGCGGCGGGCCATCCCGCGCTCCAGCATCAGCAGGGTGAGCGGCACGGCGAACGCCACCTCGTGGAACCCGCCGCGCGAGGCCACCAGCAGCGGCCAGCCCAGCCCGTACGCGAGCCCCGCCAGGTCGGCGGCACGGCGGGCGGTACGCGGGTCGGCGTCGGCGAAGCAGCGGTCCGCCACCCGGCGGATCAGCGGCACGCCGGCCGCGAAGCAGAGCGCCTGGCCGATCAGGAGGGAACGCGGGTCGTCCCAGAGCCAGTAGAGCGGCGCCATCAGCGCGATCACGGGCGAGAAGTGGTCGCCGAGGAGCGAGAAGCCCGGGGGGAACTCGTGGTGGAAGCTCTTCAGCGACGACACCGGCAGACCGAAGTGCGCGTAGCCGCGCACGCCCTGGTCGAAGATGCCCAGGTCGAAGCCGCCCAGCTGGAGGGTGGACCACTGCTGGGCGGCGATGCCGAGGCAGACCGCGAAGCAGAGCAGGGTGAGGGCGGCGGTGCGGGCGCGGGGGGAGAAGCGGGGGGATGCGGCCGGCGCAGCTGGGACGTCGGTGTCCTCGGTGTCCGGGTACGCCGCCACGTCGTGCCGGGACATGCCTGCTCTCCTCCAGTGATCGGTTGCCGATCGGTTGCCGGTCGATTGCCGATCGGGCGCCGATTGGGCGCTGATCGGTGGTCCGGGTGTCTCCGGTGCCCCCGATTCCGTACGGACCGGACCGACACCGGCCGACCACACTAACGGACTGCCGTGACCGGGCTCCCGGTTCCCGGCCGCCGTGCACGCGGCCTCCCCGGCCCGCCGCGGGCGCGGTGGTGGTGTCGGTACGCTCTACTGGGGCCCGGACCAGCCGGGAGCCGTCGTCCGGAGGAACACCAGCACAGTGACCGAGCCCACGCCTGTTTCCCCGACTGCGCCCGAGCCCGCGCCGCTGAACCTGCTGTCCGACTGCGGGAGCTGCTTCGGGCTGTGCTGTGTCGCGCTGCCGTTCGCCGCCGGCGCCGACTTCGCCGTCAACAAGTCCGCCGGCACTCCCTGCCGCAACCTCCAGACGGACTTCAGCTGCGGCATCCACGCCCGGCTGCGCGACCGGGGCTTCCAGGGCTGCACCGTCTACGACTGCTTCGGCGCCGGCCAGCACGTGTCGCAGGTCACCTACGGCGGCCGGAACTGGCGCGAGGAGCCGGCGGGCGCGCAGCAGATGTTCGAGGTGTTCCCAGTGGTCCGGCAGCTGCACGAGCTGCTCTGGTACCTCACCGAGGCGCTCGCCTTCGCCCCCGCCCGCCCCGTCCACGCCGAACTGCGCCGGGCCCTGGAGGAGACCGGGCGGCTCGCCGCCGGCACCCCCGAGGAGATCCTCGCGGTCGATGTCCCCGCCCACCGGCAGGGCGTGGCCGAGCTGCTGCTCAAGGCGAGCGAACTCGTCCGCGCCGCCGTGCCCCGCCGACGTGAGCACCGGGGTGCCGACCTGTTCGGCGCCCGCCTGCGCGGCGCGGACCTGCGCGGCGCCAACCTGCGCGGCGCCCTGCTGGTCGCCGCCGACCTCTCCGGCGCGGACCTGCGCCTCGCCGACCTCATCGGCGCGGACCTGCGTGACGCCAACCTCGCGGGCGCCGACCTCACCGAGGCGCTCTTCCTCACCCAGGCCCAGCTCAACGCCGCCCGTGGCGACGCCACCACCCGGCTGCCGGAGACGCTCACCCGCCCCGGCCACTGGCCGGACACGGCGGAGGCAGTCGCTTCGGGCGGCGCGGGGAGCCGGGACGCCAGGAGCCGGGACGCAGGGAGTCGCGAGGCGCGCAAGCCGCAGAGCAGGGGCCGGCAGGGCAAGCCGCGTCGGCGCTGAGGCAGGTGCTTCCCCGACGGTCCGCTAATCGGCGAGCAGTCGCGCGCGCAGATCGCCGATCAGCTCCTCGCCGATGCCGAGTTTGCCCGTGGCATAGGCGCGCACCGAACCGTGGGAGTGGGTCAGATCGGCGAGCACGTGCCGGATCACCTCCTCCGGTGCGCGCCCGAACCCCGGCCAGCGCAGCGCGCGCCCGGGGTTGGAGGCGTGCCAGTCGGCCACCAGCCGCGGGGTGGCCAGCTCGGTCAGCGCGAAGTCCGCGGCCACGTCGTCCTCGGAGACCCCGACGAGGGTGAGCACCAGCGCGGCGATCAGCCCCGTGCGGTCCTTGCCCGAGGCGCAGTGGAACACCACCGGCCGGTCGGCCGCCGCGATCACCTCCAGCACCTCCTGGATCTCCACCACCCCGTCCTCGGCCACCTCGGCGAACCGGTCGGCCAGGTAGCGCCAGGGGTCGAGCTCCGGGTCGATCTCGGCCTGGTCGTACGGCCGGTGCTCGATCGACAGATTGTGGTAGGCCACCCCGTCCAGCTCGGCTATCCGCCCCCGGCGGGCGATCTCCCAGGGGTAGCGAAGGTCGATCACGGTCCCGATGCCGAGCGCCCGGAACCGTGCCAGGTCGCCGGGGGAGGAGAGCTTCCCGAGCGAGTCCGAGCGGTAGAGCCGGCCCCAGCGGGTCGACCGCCCGTCAGCGGTCGAGTAGCCGCCCAGGTCACGGAAGTTGCAGAGGCCGTCGAAGGCGAGGTGGCGTGTCATGCCCGCACCCTACCGAGCGCCTCCGCGCCAACTCCCGGGCCGGGACGTCGCACCGGCCCGCTTCCGCCCCGGGACCCGCCGCCCTCGCCGCCGGCGGACGAGGCGCGCGCGGCGGTCGGCTGAGGCAGCGGGCGGGCGGTCCGGAGAGTCAACTGTCTGAGTTGGTGCAGAAGTTCACACGCTGCGGTCGGCCAGGACCTCGCGGATGACGTGGCGGGAGTTGGCGGCCAGGCCCGGGTTGGTGGTGCGGTAGTAGGGGAGCTGGATGAGGGCGATGGAGAGGGCCCAGGCGCGGCCGCGTTCCCAGGTGGCGTCGTCGGTCGCGAGGGCGGCGCGGAAGACGGGGCGGGCGGTGGCGGGGAGGAGGTTCCAGGCGACGATGAGGTCCACGGTCGGGTCGCCGACGCCCATCAGGCCGAAGTCGATGACGGAGACCAGGTGTTGGTCGGCCAGCAGGACGTTGCCGGGGGAGAGGTCGCCGTGCATCCAGGCGGGCCGGCCGGTGGGTTCGGGGAGATGAAGGGCCTTGTCCCACACGGCGGTTGCCGCCTCGGTGTCGATCATCCCGGTCAGCCGGCCGATCGCGGCCCGGGTGGCGGCGTCCCGGGTGGCGAGCCGGCCGCCGCGGGAGGACTGCGGGGCACCCTCCGGGTCGGCGGAGCGCAGCGCGGTGACGAACGCGGCGAGGTCCTGGGCGAGTCGCAGGGGTGCGGTGACCGATCCGAGGACCGGGTTGGCACCGCCGAGCCAGCGCAGCACCGACCACTCCCACGGGTAGCCGGCGGCCGGGCGGCCGTGGGCGAGCGGTTCGGGGATCGGCAGCGGCAGGTGTGGGGCCAGTCGCGGCAGCCACTGCTGCTCACGGGCGATGCTGTCGGCCGCCCAGCTCACCCGGGGCAGCCGGACGGCGAGTTCGGGCCCGAGCCGGAACATCACGTTGTCCGTCCCGGCCGAGGCGACCTGTTCGAGCGGGAGCGTTTTCCACTGCGGGAACTGGGCGGCGAGCAGCCGCCGTACCAGGGCGGCGTCGATGTCCGGTTCGTCGTCGTGCGGGCGGTTGTGCATCCGAGCGGCAGCGCACATGCCCGGCACTGTACCGCCGGGTGCGGCAGCGGTTGGGTGGATTTCGAACACTAGGGTGAGGTTATGAGAGCTGGGTGGGACCGTTGGGTCATGTGGGGGGCGCTCGGGGGCGCGGTGGCGCTGGGCGCCGCAGTACTGGTGGGCCGGCTCCACCGGCGCTCGGGCGGGCTGCTGGTGTTGCGGGAGTGGCTCGACCATCCGCTGCTGTTCGGGACGTTGGTGCTGGCACTGCTCTTCGTGGCACTGGTGTCCGCACGGGGGAAGGTCTGGGCCCGCAGCGTGCTCGGCGTCGTGGTGGTCACGTTGGGCCTGTTCACCGTGCCGTTCTGGTTCCTCTACAGCGTCCTCCCGGACGACCTCACCACGACGCGCGACGAGGCGGCGCCCGGCCGGCCGGACCGCCGCCTGGTGGTCCAGGAGGGCCTGTCGGGATTGGGTCCGGACCCGCTCTACTACGTCTACGTCGACGACGGTTCCGGCCTGGCCACCCGTCGCTGGGAGGTCGCGTTCATCGACGGCGACTTCAACGGCATCACGGAGCTCACCTGGGCCGGCCCGGACCAGTTGCGCCTGGTGACGGCGGACAAGCAGACCCACCTGATCCGGATCGCCGACAACGGCCGCCCGGAGCCGACCATCAACGACCGCTCCTGACGAACACCCGCACGCGGCAGCCCGCGCCACGCCCGGTGGCGGCGGGTGCGTCCGGGAGGTGTCGCCGGGCAGTGCCAGAATGCAGGGACATACGGGGACAGCAACTCTGGAGAAGGTGACCGGCTTCGTGACCACGCCAGTCGAACAGGCGGCCAAGCAGGCCCAGCAGGCGATCGAGCGGAAGATCGCCGAGGAGCTGGGCGTTCGCGACGGGCAGGTGAAGGCGGCGGTCGAGCTGCTCGACGGCGGGGCGACCGTGCCGTTCGTGGCCCGCTACCGCAAGGAGGTCACCGGCTCGCTCGACGACGCGCAGCTGCGCGCGCTGGAGGAGCGGCTGCGTTACCTGCGCGAGCTGGAGGAGCGCCGCAGCGCCGTCCTGGAGTCGATCGAGTCGCAGGGCAGGCTGGACGACGCGCTGCGCGCGCAGATCCTGGCCGCCGACTCGAAGGCGCGGCTGGAGGACATCTACCTGCCGTACAAGCCGAAGCGGCGTACCAAGGCGCAGATCGCCCGCGAGGCCGGGCTGGAGCCGCTGGCCGACACGCTGCTCGCCGACCCGGCGCAGGACCCGGCCGCGCTCGCCGCGACGTACCTGAACGAGTCGGTGGCGGACGCGGCCGCCGCGCTGGAGGGCGCCCGGTCGATCCTGGTCGAGCGGTTCGGCGAGGACGCGGACCTGGTGGGCTCGCTGCGCGAGCGGATGTGGACGCGGGGCCGGCTGGTCGCCACCGTCCGGGCGGGCAAGGAGCAGGACGGCGCCAAGTTCGCCGACTACTTCGACTTCGCCGAGCCGTACACCAAGCTCCCGTCGCACCGGATCCTGGCGATGCTGCGCGGCGAGAAGGAGGACGTGCTGGACCTCGACCTCTCCCCGTACGACGGCGAGGAGGCCGGGGACCTCCCGGGCGCGAACGACTACGAGCAGCGGATCGCCGCCCGCTTCGGCGTCGCCGACCGCGGCCGCCCGGGCGACAAGTGGCTCGGTGACACCGTGCGTTGGGCGTGGCGCACCCGGATCCTGGTCCGGCTCGGCATCGACCTGCGCGGCCGGCTGCGCCAGGAGGCCGAGGACGAGGCGGTGCGCGTCTTCGCCGCCAACCTGCGTGACCTGCTGCTGGCCGCCCCGGCCGGCAC
The DNA here is from genome assembly GCF_055588525.1 of Kitasatospora sp. NPDC041988. Classification (NCBI taxonomy): domain Bacteria; kingdom Bacillati; phylum Actinomycetota; class Actinomycetes; order Kitasatosporales; family Streptomycetaceae; genus Kitasatospora; species Kitasatospora sp. NPDC041988. The sequence continues at coordinate 109,075 of NZ_JBVJCO010000015.1, read as the reverse complement.
CCGCGCCACGATGGGCCTGGACCCGGGTTTCCGCACGGGCGTGAAGGTCGCGATCGTGGACGACACCGGCAAGGTGGTCGCGTACGACACGATCTACCCGCACCAGCCGGCCAACAAGTGGGACGCCTCGATCGCCACGCTGGCCGCGTTGGCGAAGAAGCACGCCGTCGACCTGGTGGCGATCGGCAACGGCACCGCCTCCCGGGAGACGGACAAGCTCGCCGAGGACCTCATCGGGCGCCACCCGGAGCTGGGGCTGACCAAGGCGATGGTCAGCGAGGCCGGCGCCTCGGTCTACTCGGCCTCCGCGTTCGCCTCGCAGGAGCTGCCGGAGCTGGACGTGTCGATCCGCGGCGCGGTCTCGATCGCCCGCCGCCTCCAGGACCCGCTGGCCGAACTGGTCAAGATCGACCCCAAGTCGATCGGGGTCGGCCAGTACCAGCACGACCTGAGCGAGGTGAAGCTCTCCCGCTCGCTGGACGCGGTGGTCGAGGACTGCGTCAACGCGGTCGGGGTGGACGTCAACACGGCCTCGGCGCCGCTGCTGACCAGGGTCTCCGGCATCACCGGGACGCTCGCCGACAACATCGTCGCGCACCGGGACGCCAACGGCCCGTTCCGCACCCGCAAGGCGCTCAAGGACGTCGCCCGGCTCGGCCCGAAGGCCTTCGAGCAGTGCGCGGGCTTCCTGCGCATCCCGGACGGCGACGACCCGCTGGACGCGTCCAGCGTGCACCCGGAGGCGTACCCGGTGGTGCGCCGGATCCTGGCCGCGACCGGCGGGGAACTGCGCGGGCTGATCGGCAACGGCACCGCGCTGCGGGCGCTGCGGCCGGGCGACTTCGCCGACGACACCTTCGGCATCCCGACGGTCACCGACATCCTCGGGGAGCTGGACAAGCCGGGCCGCGACCCGCGCCCGGCGTTCCGCACCGCGACCTTCAAGGAGGGCGTCGACAAGATCGGCGACCTGGAGGTGGGCATGGTGCTGGAGGGCGTGGTCACCAATGTCGCGGCCTTCGGCGCCTTCGTGGACGTCGGCGTCCACCAGGACGGGCTGGTGCACGTCTCGGCGCTGTCGAAGAACTTCGTCAAGGACCCGCGCGAGGTGGTCAAGCCCGGCGACATCGTCACCGTCCGGGTGACGACCGTGGACGTGCCGCGCAAGCGGATCGGGCTGACGCTGCGGCTGGACGACGAGGTCGGGCGCGAGCGGGGCGGTGACCGCGGCGGCTCCCGGGGGAGCGAGCGCGGGAACGAGCGCGGCGACCGGGGCGACCGGGGTGGCGCGCGGCAGGGGCGCCCGCCGCGTCAGGACCGGCGCGGTTCGGGCGGCGGTTCGGCCGGCGGCCAGGGCGGCCAGGGCGGCTCCGGTGGGGGCGGCCAGGCCGCGCCGGCCAACAGCGCCATGGCCGACGCGCTGCGCCGGGCCGGGCTGACCGGCGGCTCCGGCTCCGAGGGCGGCCGCCGCTCCGGGCGGCGCTGAGCCCGCGGAGGACGACAGACGGCGGGCCGGTCGAGGACGGCGGGCCCGCGGCCGACGGCAGACGGCGGGGCGGGGGGGGGGACGGGCCCCCGCCCACCAGAACGCCCGGGGAGCAGTCACGCAAGAAAATTCTCCTCTGCCGCCTGGTGCGCCCCCCCCGGGGTGGCGACGATGGAATTCGGACCGGCCGAACTG
>NZ_JBVJCO010000015.1:1479-107384 GCF_055588525.1 Kitasatospora sp. NPDC041988 | reverse complement strand
AGAGGATGAGGAGAGGGGCGGCGGCGCGGGAGCGCAGGAGGCCGGGGCCGCGCGACCCCCCCCCCCCCCCCCCCCCCCCGACCTGCCGGGAGCGCGGTCAGGCCAGGAGCTTCTCCTTGGCCTTCTGGTACTCCTCCTCGGTGATGGCGCCGGCGGCCTTGAGATCGGCCAGCTTGGCCAGGTCCTCGACGTGGCTGCGGCCTCCGCCCCCGCCGCCCGGGGCCCCGCCGCCCTCGGGTGTGTCGGTGGCGGCGTCACGGATGTATGCCTTGAAGGCGGCCTCGCTCTTCTGGGCCTGGGCGACGTCCCGCTCGCCCATCGATTTGCCACGTGCGATGACGTACACGAGCACGCCGATGAGCGGCACCAGGATCACCAGGATCAGCCAGCCGGCCTTGCCCCAGCCGCTGAGGTCGTGGCTGCGGAAGATGTCCGTGATGATCTTGAAAAGCAGGAAGAACCAGAGGATCCAGAGGAACAGCTCCAGCATCGTCCAGAAGATGTTGAGCAGCGGGTAGTTGTCCATGACGCTCCCGTCGGTGCAGACCCGAGTTCAAACGAGTCATATCACCGCATATCGGACAGTACGCTGCGCTGTTCGGCCATCCCGGTGATCTTCGGCCCCGACAGGCATGGGTTCAGCCCGCGGCCGCGCGCCCCCGCAGCTCCACCGCCAGCCCGACCAGCTCGCCCCACCAGGCCTCGTGGCTGCGGACCAGCAGCCGCTGTGCCTCGGCCGGCTCGACCGCCCGCACCTCGACCACCTGCTCGCCGTCGTCGGGGTTGGTCGGCGTGGAGTCCACCGCCACCTCGGCCCAGCCCCAGAGCCACGCCTTCTCGGGGTGCGGCTGCCACGGCCGGTAGGGCACGGGGTTGTCGGTCACGCAGCGGTGCGCGCCCAGCCAGACCGGCTCGCCGAGCAGGCGGGCGCCGGCCTCCTCCTTGAGCTCCCGGGTCAGGCAGGACGCGATCGACTCGCCGTGCTCGCGGGTGCCGCCCGGCAGGAACCAGTGGTCGCGGTCGTCCCGGCAGAGCACGATGCGCCCGCCGTCGAAGCCCACGAGGTGGATGTTGGTGACGAGTTCGTCCGGCGGCAGCGCGGTGGAGAACTGGGCGTCGAAGCGCCCCCAGGCCCAGTACTGCGGCGCGTGCAACTTCGGGAACCGGGCCGGCAGGTCCGTCAGCCCGCCGGCTCTCTCGGTGGTGTCCGTCATCTACTGATCATAGTCCTCGGGGCTCGGGGCTCGGCCGGTCCGTCAGGCCGCCTGCCGGTGCCGTCATGCCACACCGCCGGTGCGTCAGGTCACCGCCGGCACACCGAACGTCGGCTGCAGGTCGGCGGTGCCGAGGGTGCGCGGGCGGTGCGGGATGGCCGCCTCGATCGGGGCGCCGGCCCAACTGCCCAGCGAGATCTCGGCGGTGATGCCCGGGCCGAAGCCGGCGATCAGGCCGTGGGTGCCGTCGGCGACGGTGCCCTCCGCGAAGAGGCGGGCCAGCGCGTCGAAGACCACCGCGCTGGCGATGTTGCCGCGTTCGGTGAGCGTGGCCCGGCTGAACCGGAAGGCGGCCGGCTCCAGTTCGAGGAAGTGGCAGAGGTCGTCCAGGATGCGCGGGCCGCCGGCGTGCACGATGTAGAAGCCCAGGCCGGAGACGTCCCAGTTGTGGTCGGTGGCGAGCGTGCGCAGGGCCGGGGCCAGCATCTCCATGGTGCCGGGGACGCGCTTGTCGAGCTGGAAGTGGAAGCCGGTGTCCTTCACGCCGTAGGAGATCCAGTCCTCGGTGTGCGGGACGAGGTGCGAGCCGTTGCGCTCGACGTGCACGCCGGTGCCGCCGCGGCCGCGCATCACGGCGGCGGCGATCGCGTCCCCGAACAGGCCGTTGGAGAGCAGCGAGCCGACGCCGAGGTCGGTCGGCTGGTAGCAGAGCGAGCAGAACTCGCAGGCCACGATGAGGACGTTGGCGCCGGGATAGGCGCGGCAGAAGTCGTGCGCGCGGTTGACCGCGGCGCCGCCGGCCGCGCAGCCGAGCTGGGCGATCGGCACCTGCCGGGTGTCGGAGCGGAAGCCCATGGTGTTGATCAGCCAGGCGGTCAGCGAGGGCATCATGAAGCCGGTGCAGGACACGTAGACGATCAGGTCGATGTCCCGGGCGGACAACTCGGCGTACCCGAGGGCGCGTTCGACCACCTCGGGGACGCGGCGCTTGGCCTCGCGCTCGTAGACGGCGTTGCGGGTGGTGAAGCCGGGGTGCCGCAGGGTCTCGTCGATCGGCTGGACCAGGTGCCGGGTCTGCACCCCGGTGTTCTCGATCAGCCGTAGCGCCAGGCCGAGTTGGGGGTGGCCGGCGTGCAGGGTGCGGGCCAGGTCGAGGGTCTGGTCGAGGGTGATGACGTGTTCGGGTACGGCGATGGCGGGACGGCAGAGTGTTGCCATGGGTGTGAGGTCTCCCCTGGTGACCCGCGCGGCCGACGGCCGGCGCGGGCGGTGGCCTACGGGTGCGGTGGACGGGCGCCGGGACAGTGCGGCGGGGAGGTCACCAGGCGACCGGCAGGGTACGGGGGTAGCGCCAGATCGAGCCGGTCTGCCAGTCCAGCTCGGCGGCCGGCACGGCCAGCCGGAGCCCGGGGAAGCGGGCCAGCAGCGTGCCGATGGCGACCTGGAGCTCCATCCGGGCCAGGTGGGCGCCGGCGCAGTGGTGGGTGCCGTAGCCGAAGGTCATGTGGTTGGCCGTGCCGCGGTCGAGGTCCAGCTCGTCGGGGCGTTCGAACATCGCCGGGTCGCGGTTGGCGGCCAGGTAGGAGACGTGCACGGCCTCGCCCGCCCTGATCAGTACGCCTCCGAGCTCGACGTCCTCGGTGGCGACCCGGGCGATGCCGACGCCCTGGCGGAACGGGATGAAGCGCAGCAGCTCCTCCAGGGCGCGCGGCAGCGTCTCCGGCTGGGCCCGCAGCTTGGCGAGCTGCTCGGGGTGGGTGAGCAGGGTGTAGGTGATGTTGCCGAGCTGGTAGGTGCTGGTGTCGTGGCCGGTGACCAGCAGGACCATGGCCATCACGGCGAGCTCCTGGTCGTCCAGCAGCTCCTCGTCGTCCCGTGCGGTGGCGAGCGCGCTGATCAAGTCCTCGCCGGGGTCGCGGCGGCGGGCGGCGGTCAGCTCGGAGAAGTAGGCGCGCAGGGCGGCCTTGGCGCGCACCTGGCCGTCGCCGCTGCCGGGGCCCATCGCCATCATCGCGACGGCGTTCCCGCGCAGCTCGGCGCGGTCCTGCTCGGGGATGTCGAGCATCTCGCAGATGGTGGTGAGCGGGAGCCGGTCGGAGAGGTGGTGGACGAGGTCGGCGGGGGAGCCGTGCTCCTCCATCGCGTCCAGGAGGCCGTCGACGATCCGTTGCGTCTTCGGGCGCATCCGTTCGACCTGGCGGTTGGTGAAGCCCTTGGCGACCAGCCTGCGCAGCCGGTTGTGGGCGGGCGGGTCCATCAGGTTGATCGCCTCGACCTGGGCGATCGGGGCGGGCGTCATCCGGGGGAGGTCCCGGCCGATGCCGGCCGCGCGGCTGAACCGGCGGTCGGTCGTGACGATGCGGACGTCCTCGTACCGGGTGGCCAGCCAGGCCTCGCCCTCGCCGTGTGGCAGCCGGATTCTGGCGATCCGCTCCTCGGTGAGCAGCAGTTGCTTGAGGAGGGGGTCGAACTCCAGGCCTTCGGTGTGGTTGAAGGGGCAGTCCCACACGGGGGCGGAGGTAGTCACGGGCTGATCCAAGTGGCCGGAGTCGGTACCGCCCGGACGTTGGTTCGTTCGGGCGCGGACGTGCTGATGTTCCCCCATCGGGCGGCCGAAATCCTGATACGGCGGATTGTTCGCTCGATCGAGCGAGATAGCTGATTGTCATGCGATATTGGCGAGTTGGGGCCGGGCCCGCCCCCGGGAGGACGGGCCCGGGGTGGGTCAGCCGGCGGGGACGTAGTCGAAGCGCGGGGTGAGGGTGCCGAGGACGCTGCCGGAGCGCGGGCCGGGGCGGCCGGCGTACCGGCCGATCAGGTCGGTGGTGTCCTGGGTGATGTGGAACGGCAGCCGCTCCAGCTTGAAGCCGGTGAAGGTCGGGCGGCCGCTCGCGATCACCTCGCCGTAACTGGTGTCCGCCACCGGGAACTCGGGTGACACCTCGACGCCGTCCACCTTGAGGCCCGAGGACCAGAGCGGGGTGGGCATCACGCGGATGTACGTCGGGACCAGGGTGAAGTCGTGGCCGGAGCCGGGGTGGTGGAGGGTGATGCCGCCCGGGTAGAAGATCCGGCCCTTCTCGTCCAGGTGGTCCCCGGCGGTCGAACCGATCGGCATCTCGAAGCCGTTGCCGTCCGCGTCCATCCTGAACGGCTCGATCGCGGTGACGGTGACGTGCTCGTCGGCGATCCACTTCCTGGTCTCCTCGCTCATCGCGAGGTGGGCGCTGCCCCAGGGGGAGATGTAGACACCGGTCGCGCGGGTGGTGGCGCCGGCGTCGGCGGAGGCGGCGGCCTGCGGAGCGGCCGAGGCGGTGGTGGTGGTCGCGAACGCGGCGGGGGCGAGCAGGGCGGTGGCGGCGGCCAGGACGGCGAGCCGGTGCAGGGTGCGGCGCATGGTGGGTTCCTCGGAAATCGGCAACGGAATAAGGGAGTCGGGGAGTGGTCAGGCCGGGAGGTAGCGGAACTCGCCGGAGAGGACGCCGAGCTCCTCGCCGGCCTTGAACCCGGTGCCGAGTGCGCGGTTCAGTCCGTCCGCGCCGAGCTGGGTGAGGGTCAGCGGCACCTTGGCGGTCTTCACGGCCACCTTGGCCGGGTCGAGGCCCCAGCCGCCGCCACCGATCGCCGCGCCGGGCAGCGTGTAGGTGACGAAGAGCTGCTCGCGGGTGCTCTTCTCGCCGTTGATCACCGGATAGGCGGAGAGCCCCTGGGTCGGGAAGAACCGCAGCCAGAAGTCGTCGGCGGTCCAACTCCCCCTGGTCTCGGTGTTGGTGAACGTCCAGCCGCCCTGGTAGTAGACCCGGCCGAACTCGATCAGGTCGATGGACGAGCCGGCCGTGGAGCCGATCGCGCTGGTCAGCCCGGAGTCCTCGGGCAGCCTGGTGACGGGCGCCAGCGGGGTCACGGTGACGTGGTGGGCGTCCAGTGTCGCCTTGAAGCCGGGGTTCCAGGCGACCTGGGCGTCGCCCCACGGCGAGACGTACGGGCCCGGGGCGGTGACGGCGGCCGGGGAGAGGGTGGCCGGCCCGGCGGCGGGGGTTGGGGCGGCGCCGACGGACGGCGCGCCGACCGCGGTGACGGTGGCGGCGGCCAGCAGGGCGGCCAGGGCGTGACGGATCTTCATGCTGATCTTCTGCTCCTTCGGGACGGGATCAGTGGGGTGGGGAATATGGGATGACGAACCGTCAAAAGCCTTGGCACACCGACTGGTCGGAAATGCGTTCGGCTGCGAAGGGTTCGTGATCAACAGGGATCGTAGGTGCACGGATGTGCTCGAACCCGCCACTTTCCCTCTCGCGGGGGAAAACCCGAACACGTCCGGGTGAGGACGCCGCCCCGAGGTCGAACCAAGATCGCTTGGCGGCCTAGGTTGAGCGGCGGCCCCTCGCTGTCGGCCCCGCTCTGCCCTCGTTTCTGCTTCCCGCTTCCCGCTTCCCCTTCTCCCCTCAACTCCCCCTCCCCCGGACTCCTGGAGAGCCCTGTGCGGAACCCGAACCCCTCGCGACGCGGCTTCCTCGCCGCCGCGACCACCCTGCTGACCGCCGCCTCGCTCGGTGGCCCGCTGCTCGGCACCGGCCGGGCCGGCGGTCACTTCGACGCGCCGTCCGTCGCCCTCGACCAGCCCGCCAACCTCACCGACGTCTACGCCTTCACCAGCCCCGACGCGCCGGACACCGTCACCCTGATCGCCGACGTGCAGTCCGCCCAACTCCCCGGCGCCGCACCACTGAACTACCCGTTCGCCACCCGCGCCCGGTACGAGATCCACGTCGACGCCACCGGCGACGGCGTCCCCGACCTCACCTACCGCTGGACCTTCCGCACCGAGGACCGCCGCCCCTTCGGCACGGGCCCGATCGCCGTCTCGCCGGTCCGTTCGCTGCGCGACCCCGGCCTGCTCCTCCGCCAGCGCTACACCCTGGAACGGATCCGACCCGGCCGCGCCCCCGAGACGCTGCTCGCCGACGGCACCGCCGCGCCCACCCACACCGGCCTCGCCCTGATGCCCGACTACCGCTCCCTGCGAACCGAGGCCACCCGCGGCCTCCCCGGCGGCGGCCGCACCGTCGCCACCCAGACCGCCGAGTCGTTCATCGCCGACATCCGGGTCTTCGGCCTCTTCGTGCTCGGCACCGTCGGCCCCGTCCCCGGCGCCCTGCCCGGCACCAACCCGCTCTCCGCCGTCAACGTGAGCAGCCTGATCCTCCAGGTACCCAAGAGCGAACTCGCCCTGAACGGCGACCCGCAGCGCAACCCCGTCGTCGGCGTCTGGGCCACCGTCTCCCGCGAGGGCGCCGACCTCGCCCGCGACCTGCGCGCCCAGGACGCCGTCTACCGACAGGTGGCCCGGCTCGGCAACCCGCACATCTGCTTCGCCCTCTGGGGCTCCTCCGCCGCCAACGCCACCCCCGGCGGCCCCGAGGACCGCTTCAACGCCCGCGCCGCCGCGGACGACCACAAGGACCAGGCGTTCCTCGACGCCACGCTCAACCCGGTGCCGCCGCAACGGATCCAGGCCGCCCAGGGGTACACGGCCCCGCCCGGCCCGCGCGAGGACATCCGCGCCCTCTTCCTCGGCGGCATCGGCCGCGACAACGGCGCGCGGTTCGGCTTCGACCTCAACACCCAGGCGGTGAACGCCGACGCCGACCCGCGCGCGCTGGTCTGGGCCGATGAACTGCGGCTCAACCTCGCCACCCCGGTCAGCAGTTCGCCCGACCCGGACGGCGTCCTCGGCGGCGACCTCCAGGGCTGGCCGAACGGCCGCCGCCCCAACGACATCATCGACCCGCCGCTGCTGCGGATGCTGGAGGGCGAGCCCTGGAACGGCCGCTCCGCCGCCGGACTGCTCCCGCCGCCCGCCTTCGACTGGCAGCCGAAGCCGGCCACAGCGGTCTTCCCGTACCTCAACCTCCCGCACGCCGGGCCGTGACGGGCAGGGTGGGGCGGGCCGCGCGGTCGGGCCTGCGGCCGGCGCTGCGGTTCCTGGCAGCCGGGGCCGTCGTGCTGGCCTGCGCGGGCGGGCTGCTCGCACTCGGGCCGCAGCCGGCGGCGCCGGGCGGGCCCGCCACCCGTGGGCCGGTATCGGCGCTGCCGCCACCGGACCGGCTGGCGGCGGCCCTCCTGGTCACCGAACAGCGACCGCAGGACCCTTCCGGCTGGGCCGAGTTGGCGCTCGCCCGGCTCGACCGGGCCCGCCTCACCCTGGACGCCGCCGACCTCGCGGCCGCCGAACGGGCACTCGACCGCTCCATCGCGCTGCGGCCCGAACGCAACTACGAGGCGGTGGTCGGGGCGGGACAACTGGCCGCCGCCCGACACGACTTCGCCCGGGCGAAGGATTCCGCACAGGCGGCGACGGCGATGGCCCCCGACCGGCCCGCCGGGTACGCCGTCCTCGCCGACGCCCAGATCCAGCTCGGCGACTACGCCGCCGCGACCGCGGCGGCCCAACGCCTGCTCGACCTCGCCCCGACCGTCGCCGGCTACACCCGTGCCGCCTACGACCTGGAGACCCACGGGCGTGCCGAGGAGGCCCGACTGGCCCTCGAACGCGCCCTGGAGACCGCGAGCACACCCGGCGACCAGGCCTTCTGCGAACACCGGCTGGGCGATCTCGCCTGGGAGGCCGGGCAGTCGGACGCCGCCGAGCGGCACTACCGGCGCGCGCTGGCCGCCGCTCCGGCCGACCAGAACGGGGAGGCCGGCCTAGCCCGGGTGCTCGCCGCACGGGGCGAGGTGGACGAGGCGGCGCGACGGTACCGGGCGCTGTCCACCCGGGCGCCGGTACCGCAGTTCCTACTGGAGGAGGCGGAGTTGCTGCTCGCGGCCGGTCGCCCCGCCGAGGTGCCGCTGAGCGCGCTCGCGGCCGAGGCCCGGCTCCTCCAGGCCTCCTCCAGTGGGGGACCGGTCGATCCGCACCTCGCCCTCTATCTCGCCGACCACGGCGACGCCGGTACCGCCGTCACCCTGCTGCGCGGCGAATGGGCCGCCCGGCACAGCGTGCTGGTCGCCGACGCGCTCGGTTGGGCCCTGCACCGCGCCGGCCGGGACGAGGAGGCCGTCGGCTACCTCCGCGAGGCCGCCCGGACCGGCTGGCACAGCGCCCCGCTGGACTACCACCTCGGTGCCGTGGAACACGCGCTCGGCCTCCCCGAGGCGCCCGACCACCTGCGCAACGCCCTCGCCCGCAACCCGCAGTTCTCCCCGTGGCACGCACCCCTGGCGGCGGCGCTGCTGGCGGATCGGTGACCCGTCTCTCCCCGCCCTCCGCCCCGGCACCCGCGCCGCCCTCCGAAGGACACGTATGACCCGCCCACCCGCCGCTCACACCGCGCTCGCGGCGGCGCTGCTCGCCCTGCCCCTCCTCCTCGCGGCCGCGCCCGCCGCGCAGGCACACCCGCTCGGGAACTTCACCGTCAACCGGTACGACGGCCTGCGGCTGCTGCCCGACCGGATCGAGGACACGGCCGTCGTCGACACCGCCGAGATCCCCACCGCCCAGGAACAACCGGCCACCGACACCGACCACGACGGCCGCATCAGCGACGCCGAGGCGGCCGGCCGGGCCGCCGCCCGCTGCGCCGAACTCGCCCGGACCGCACGGGGAACGGTGGACGGAACGGCGGTGTCCTGGGAGGTGGGCGCCGCCGCGCTGGAGTACCGGCCCGGCGCCGCCGACCTGCCCACCGCCCGGCTCAGCTGCACCCTCCGCGCGTCCGCCGAGCTCGGCCGGCCGGCCGCCGTCGCCTTCGACTCGGGCGCGGACCGGGGCCGGGTGGGCTGGAAGGAGGTCAGCGCGAGCGGCGACCACGTCCGGCTCGCCGCCTCCGACGTCCCGGCGGCCAGCGTCAGCGACGAACTGCGCAGCTACCCGGAGGAGTTGGCGCAGCAGCCGCCCGCCGTGGTGTCGGCGGCACTGCGGACCGAGCCGTCGGACGAGGGAGCCGCCGCCCTACCCGCGCACTCCGGGCGTCCCGGGGCGGCACCACCGCTCGCCGGTGAACCCGTCCTCTTCCCCGCGCTCGAACGGCGGCTGGCCTCGCTCGCCACCACCAGCGACCTCACCGTCCCGGTCGGTCTGCTCGCCCTCGCCCTCGCCCTGCTCCTCGGCGCCGGCCACGCCGCGCTGCCCGGCCACGCCAAACTCGCCGTCGCCGCCTGCCTGGCCCGCCGCCGGGGCGGCGTCCGGGCCGCCCTCGCGGTGGGGGCCACGGTGACCGCCACCCACACGGCGGGCGTGCTGGTCACCGGCCTGGTGCTGACGGCCTCGATGACCCTGGTCGGCGAACACCTGCTGGGCTGGCTCGGCGCGGCGGGCGGCGCGCTGATCGCGGCGATCGGCGTCGGGCTGGTGGTCACGGCGGTCCGCACGCTCTCGGGGCACGGCCACTCCCACCATCACCATGACCACCATCACCACTCCCACGACGGCGAGGGCCACCACGACAGGGGCCATCACGGCGAGGGACACCATCACCACCACGGCAGGCTCCCGCTGCTCGGCATCGGCCTGGCCGGCGGCCTCGTCCCCAGCCCCTCCGCCCTGGTCATCCTGCTCGGCGCGGTCGCCCTCGGCCGGACGGCCTTCGGCGTACTCCTCGTCCTCGGCTACGGCCTCGGCATGGCCCTCGCCCTCACCGCCGCCGGCCTCCTCCTCTCCGGCACCACCACCCGCCTGGCCGCCCTCGGTGCGGACCGCCTGCCGGGCCTTCGGAAGTACGCGCCCTACGGCAGCCTGGTGACGGCGGTGGTGGTGCTCGCGGTGGGCGTCGGTCTGGCGTTGCGGAGCGTGGCGTCGGTGTGAGGGGCGGGGCGGCGGTACCCGGTCCGGGCCTGGCCCTCGGCGGTGTGGCGGTGCTCGGCCGGCTCCCCGGAGCGAAGCCCGCCGGGCAAGCCCTAGATGATCGATTCCAAGAGGTTCAGCGGTCTGAGCAGGGTGAATTCGCCGAGACCACCGCCGACGCGGACGGTAGCGTGTTCCGGGTGGACCGCACCTCGCTGCGCTTCCTCGACGTCGAACCGCTCAACGCCCTCCTCGCCGAGGCCGGCTTCGAGGTGCAGGCCCAGTACGGCGACCCCGGCCACGGGCCGATCGGCGCGAACAGCAGCCAGATCATCACCATCGCCCGCCGCCGCACCTGAGCCACACGTTGCCGGGTGCGTCCGGACCGTTCCGGACGCACCCGGATCCACAAGCCGCAGTCGGCTGATCGCAGCTGCGATCAACTGCGATCAGCCGCGATCAGCGCTCGGCCGCCAGCACCAGCGTGTCCTGGCGTACCTGCCGGGCGACCGGGTGCGGGGCTTCCACCAGGCGGCCGGGGCCGGCCGGAGCAGCCCCGGCAACGGTGAACTCGAAGTCCTGGTGCACCTTGCCGTCCACGGGCACCGGTAGCTGCACGCGCCCGGCCGCGACCAGGCGGCGTATCCCGCTGCGGCTGAGCCCGAGGCCGAGCATCAGCAGCCGCTCCAGCCGGACCGGTACGGGCAGTTCGAAGGCCACCCGGACCGTGAGCGGACCCGGCCCGTCGAGCGCTGGGCTGGGCGTGTCGGTCTCCAGCGCCCAGGTACCGGCCCAGTCCAGGTGGTAGCCGTTCTTCGTGGCGAGCGACGCGCTCATCGCCAACTCACGGACCATCGCCGGTGAGTTGGCCTCGTACGCCTCCCGCCGGGCGGGCTTGAGCGCCGAGACGTGCACGCGCTCGTGGACCGGCGCCTTCGAGGTCCGGTCACAGCCGTCGCAGCTCAGCAGCAGCCAGACGTCGAGCAGCTTGCCGTTCGCGTTGACCCGGATCTTGCCGGAGGGGTGGTGCCGCGCGCTGGAGCAGTCAGGGCAGCGGCGGACGATGGTGGGCAGGCCGGACTGGCGCACGGCCCACTGGGCCTTGCGGTCGATATGCATGATGATGGGTTGCTTTCATGGCTGAGCGGGAGCTCTCGCGGCCCAGGGCCGCGGCTCCCAGCATCTGGAAAATGCACACGCGGGCGCGATCGACCGCTACGGCAGCCGGGTACTCAGGCTCCGAGGTCGTGCGCGCGACTGGTTCAGTTGTCGGTACGTGGCATCTCACAGGTCCATGCGGGCAATAGTGATCTAGCCCGCAGCCTGCGGCAACCGGTTTTTCCACCGGGCTAGATGATCTGGTGATTGTCGGCTTGGCCGGAAACCGGACGGCGCAGGACTGGATCATCAGCGGCGCGGGAGTCCCGGCCGCACCCTGACCGCCTACGACCATTGATGCCCGACGCCCTGGAATCGATCATCTAGGCGGGGGCCTGCCGCCCCGGAGGGCGGGCGGTGGTGGTGCGGTTGAGCAGGTCGGTGCCGAGCGGCGTGATCGTGTGCAGAACGGCGCCGCCGCGGCGCTGGGTGGTGATGAGGTTGGCGTTGCGCAGCACGGTGGCGTGCTGGCTGGCGGAGGCGGCCGAGACGTTGAGCCGGTGGGCCAGTTCGGTGGTGGTGGTGCAGCTCGCCGCGACCGCGTCCAGGGCGGCGGCCCTGGTCCGGCCGAGCAGGGCGGTGAGCGAGTGGCGTCCGGAGCCGTCCACCTCCTCGCCCCACAGCGAGGCGGCGGTCAGCACGTCGCGGACGGTCGGGATGGCGAGGGTGAGCGGCGCCTGAAGGTCCTGCTCGTCGGTGAGCAGCACGGGAGGGTCGGGGAGGAAGACCACCGGGGCCAGTACCAGCCCCCGGCCTTCGAGCCGGACGTCGTTGTCCCTGGGGTAGTCGACCTCCAGGACCGGGGCCCGCCAGCGGATCCGCTGCGGGTGGGCGGTGGCCAGCAGCAGTTCGACGCCGCCGTCCAGCAGGGTGCGCGCGTAGTCGGCCCGGACGGCGTCCAGGTGGGTGCGCAGCCGGCTCCAGTGCGGGCCGACGGTGAGGTCGTGGCAGGCCGCCAGCGAGTCCGCCAGCAGGCGGCGGGCGGACAGGTCGCCCTGCAGCAGGGCGGTGTGCCAGCGCGGGTCGGTGCGGGCGGTGGCGGTCCCGGCGATCTCCAGCCGGAAGGTCCGGTCGGGGGTGCCGAGCAGCTGGTCGATCCCGCCCTCGACCGTGGTGTCCCGCTTGGTGAGCGTGCCGAGGTCCAGGTGGGGGCTGAGCGAGGCCAGCGGTCGGAGCTCCTCGCCGATCCTCCGGGAGAACCGCCGGCGCCAGGGCCGGAACTGCGGGCAGCCGCCCGGGCCGGTGAGCTGGTGCAGGCCGAGGAAGGCCTCGGTGAGGGGGCCGAGCGTCGGCGCGACCCGGACCCGGGCGAGATCATCGGCGGTGAAGTGGATGCGGAGCAACGGCCCTCCCCAGCGGTTGCGTTGAGTCTCCCGCAGGCTGCGCACCGCGTCCAGCAGGGGCTTTAGGCGAGCGCTGAAACCCTTGGCCGAGGGCCCGGTCGGGCGGCCAGGATGGGTCCGACGCCGGTGCCCGGTACGGGGGTCCGGGCACCGGCCCGGTTCGTGCGCCGGGTCGTGGCCGATACCGGCCACGACCCGTGCGGCCGTCAACGCGACTGTGGCGCAACGGATATGGCATGCACGCCACTAGGCAACCGGTCGGTAGCCGCCCTACCGTCGAGCATCAGCACACCCCGCGCCGCCGTCACCATCGTCCGGGACAGGGCCGCCGGCATCCCGCGCATCACCGGTACCACCCGCTACGGAACCGAGTTCGGCGCGGAAATACGTCGGCGCCCAGGGCCGACTCTGGGTGAACCGGCGCCGCCCTGGCGGACCTGCGGGCCGAGGACGTGCTGCCCGAGCTGCTGAGGGTGATCCGCAGCGCCCCGGGGACCGACCCCAAGAGCACCTGGCAGAACCGCCCGACCTACCAGCAGGTGGTGCAGTTCTCCGCCCACCGCTGAGTGCGCTCCGGCGCCCGGTGCTCCGCCCTCCTTCCCTTCTAGCGGCGGGCGGAGAACCGGGCGGGCGTTCGACGGCGTCCGTTCTGGCGTGATCAAAGCTGTCCTCGGCACGATGCCGATGTTCTGGCCCGGGCTGCTCTGCTCGCTGGTGCCGGCCGCGCTGCTCAACCGGCCGGTGGGGCGGCTGCTGCGGGCGCACTGGGCGGTGGCGTTCGTGCTGCTGCTCGGACTGGGCGGGCTGGTGACGCTCTCGCTGCTCCCCGACACACAGGGCCCGTTCTGGGAGTACTCCCGCTTCGCCGTCCGGCACTGCACCCTCGACGGCGCGCGGCTGCGCCCGCCCGGCGAGTGGATCACATCCCGGCAGGCCGACCTCGACATCCTGGTGTTCCTGCCGATCGGCCTCGCCGCCGCCCTCGCCGGGACGAAGCCCCGGGTGGCGGCCGTCCTGGTGGGCGCGGCGGTACTGCCGTTCGCGGTCGAGTTCGCCCAGTACGCGGTGCCCGCGCTCGGGCGGGCCTGCGACCTGCAGGACGTCTGCGACAACCTGCTCGGCCTCGCCCTCGGCGCGGCGCTCGGCCTGCTTGCCGGCCCGTTCGCCCGGGCGGGCGCCCGTTCGCTGCGGGAGGGCCGCGCCTGACCGCCGACGGCTGCCGGTGCGGGAAGGAGGGCAGGCGAGAGGAAGGCAGCGGAGAGGAGGCCACCGCACAGGAGGGCAGGCGAGAGGAAGGCACCGCGGAGGAAGGCAGCGGTGGCGGTGGGCACGTTCGGCCGGGCCGGCCTGGCAGAAGTGCACTCTGCGGGGCGCAATCTTTGCAGAAGCGCCACAGAAGGGTCTGGAACCCTCACAGTCGGGATGCCTAGGCTCCGCATGCGCACGACGGTGTGCGCGGAGCCGGCCGACGACAACCGGCGTGTGCCGGCCGCCCCGGCAGCACGGGAAGATCACATGGACTACTGCGCACCCTGCCGCCGCCACCTGAACGGCGCCCTGGCCTGCCCCGGTTGCGGCACGCCCGCGGCGACCCCGGACCCGCCGGCGGACACCCTCGTCATCCCGCGTCCGGCACCCGGGCCGTCGCCCCTGCCGTCCGACGGGCCTCCCGGGCGGGCCGCCTCCCGGCGCGCTCCCCGGCGGGCCGGCCGCCGGCCGGGCGTGCTGGTGCTCTCGGTCGTCGGCCTGGCCGTCGCGGGGCTCGGCGCGGCGGCCCTGGCCGCGAACGGCTCGGAGGACGCGCCGCCCGCACCCGATGCGGGCCGGCCGGTCACGGTGGACTCGCGAAGCGGCCAGGCCACGGACCCTGCCACGCCCACCGCCGCACCGAGCGCGACCAGGGCCCCGGCCACGCCGACCACCCAGCGCAGCGGCTCCAGCCCCACCCCCTCGGCCAAACACAGCACACCGGCCGCACCGACGGCCACCCGCGCTCCGGACCCGGACCCGGGCCCGGCCACGCCCGCCCCACCGTCGCCGCCGAGCACCGCCCCGTCCACCGCTCCACAGCCCTCGACGGCCGTCCCACGGCCCTCGGCCACCCCGACACCGAAGCCGACGCCCAGCTGCACGCCGTTCCTGTTCTGGTGCAACTAGGGCTGGCGGTAGCGCCCGATCGGGCGGCCATGACCTCACATGGACGTGTGGTCGCAGGGTGGGCCCGTGCCCGCCGGGGCGGCCGACCGCGTGGTCCGCAGCCGCCTAGAGCGTGACCACCAGCCCTTCTTCGGCCGCGAGGACCTCACCGGCGAAGGTGTCCCGGGCCTCGGCGACCGAGCGGCCGCGGTCGCTGCCCGGCCAGAAGTGGGTGAGCATCAGGCGTCCGGCTCCCGCCCGGGCCGCCCAGGCGCCGGCCGTCGTGGCGCTCATCAGGTGGGGGTCGTCGCCGTCGGGCGCGGTGCCCTGCAGGGTGGCCCCGGCGATGAACAGATCGGCATCCGCTGCCAGTCGGGCGAGCGCCTCGTCCGGACCGGCGTCGCCGCTGTAGGCGAGCCTCAGGCCGGGGGCGGTCAACCGCACGCCGGCGTGCGGGACATGGTGCGGCAGCAGCGCCGCGTCGAGGTTGAAGGGGCCCACCCGGTGGCTCCCCGGGAGGTCGTGCACGTCGAAGACCTCGCGCAGGTCCTCGGTCGGTTCCATCGCCTGGACCCGTCCGACGACCCCCGGCGGGCAGTACAGCGGCAGGCGGGGTCCGCGCGGTTGCGCGAAGTAGCGGGCGCGGCAGAGGGCGCTGAGGTCGGCGCAGTGGTCGGGGTGTTCGTGGGTGACGACCACCGCGTCGACGTCCCCGGCGGGCGTGTGCTCCAGCAGCCGGGGGAGCGTCGCGTAGCCGAGGTCCAGCACGAGGCGGAACCCGTCGTACTCCAGCAGGAAGCCGCTGGCACCCCGCCCGGCCTCCGGCCAGGCCCCGCACGTTCCCAGCACCGTCAGTCTGCGCATCAGGTGATGCTCTCATGCGGCCGGGCGGGGCCGGCCGGGTCAGGCGCCGAAGTTCAGCGCGTACAGGGAGCGCACGGGATCGGCGGTGACGAAGTCCATGGGGACGGTGCCCAGCACCGGCCGGGCGGAACGGTCGAGGCCGCCGAGGTAGCCGCGCAGTCTGGGGCTGATCGCGTCGGCGGCCTGGCGCGGCCAGAGGCCCCAGCCGGAGCTGGAGGTGAAGGTGAGGAAGAGCCGTTGCGGGTCGGTGGCGGCGCGGGCGGCGTCGAGGTGGGCGGAAACCTCGGGCCACTTGCGGGAGTTGAGGTCGAAGATGGTGCCGATGTCGTAGTCGTCCTCGATGTCGGTGTGCGAGCCGCCCCATCGCAGGCCGGGCAGGCCGGAGTTGTCGGCGAGCAGGACGACCCGGCCGCGGACCTCGCCCAGGCGCGGGATCCGGTCCTCGGTCCAGAACAGGCCCGGCCACCGCCGCTGGTAGTCGGCGAAGAGGGTGCCGAACTCGGCGTCGGAGACGGTGGAGTACTCCTGCTTGACCCGCATCACCAGGGTCTCGGCGGGGTGTGCGGCGAGGAAGGCCTGGCACTGGTTGAGGACGTCGCCGAAGAAGATCCGCTGGAAGACGGGGCCGTGGTGGATCGCGAACACGCCGTCGATGAAGCGGCAGCGGATGTCGAGGAAGCGGATGCCGATGGCCAACTGATCGGGAACCGACAGTGTTTGGGTCTGCGTCAGGCCGCCTCCGTACAGCGAGCAGGTGTCGTGCGTGCCGGGGAGGGTGAGCCGCGCGAGGGAGGCCTGCGGATCGACGGCGCCCAGCCAGTCGGCCCCGCCCGGGACGGTGGCCGCCGAGGCGTGCGGCGTGCCCACCCCCAGCCCGGCGGTGGCGAGGGCGCCCAGCAGGGCGGTGCGGCCGAAGGTGCGCCTGCTCATCGGTGTACGGGTGCTCAAGGACACGGCGTGGTACCCCCGTTGGGTGTGGTGGGGCGGGAGGAGCGAGTGGCATGCTCATTGTCGGGACGCCGGCCCGCTTTGCCCAGGGGTGTGGACGGTGGAACCGGCACCCCGCGGGCACTCGTCCGGATGAATGCCGAGTCCGGGGCCGACCGACGGGAGCGTGATGGACCGCAGAACGGTGGGCAGGATACGGGTCGGAGTGGGCGTGCTCGGGCTGACGGGGACGGCGGTCTGCCTGGCCGTCGGCGTCTGGCCGACCGCCGACGGCGGCAGCCCGCTCTCCCGGGACGGCTGGATCCTCTGCGGGATCTTCTTCGCCGTCTCGGTGCTCGGCCATCCCAGGATGCGGTGGAGCGGCCCCGGCTGGCTCTACGGGACGGCCTACCTCGCACTGCTCGGCGTCGCGATCTGCGTCGGCAGCGTCCACGCGGGACTGCGCCGGAGCGGCATCCAGGACCGCACCACCCGGCCGGTGACGGCCACCCTGACCAAGTGCGACCAGATCCACCGGAGCGGGGACGGCCCGGACACCGGTCCCTTCCGCTGCCTCTACAGCTGGACCCTCGACGACCGGCAGTACCAGGAGACCCGGAGCACCATCGAGCCGCACCGGGACGGCGACCGCGTCCGCCTCTGGGTCGATCCGGAGAACGGCCAGACGGACGAGCACGACGCGAAGCGGCCGGTGATGATGTTCGCCCTGGCCGCCGTCACCGGCCTGCTCGTGCTCGGCTACCTGGTCCTGGTGGGTCGTGCCCTGGCGGCGGCCCGGCGCCGCCGGAGGCGGGCGGAGCAGCGGATGGCCGAGCGGGCCGCCCGGCGTACGGCCCGGCCGGGGGCTCGGGGTGCGAGTGAGGTCACCACGCCGCCTCGCGATAGTCCTTGAGGAAGACGCCCGACAGCGGCGCGCCCGCCTCGCCGCGGACGATCGGGTCGTAGACGCGGGCGGCGCCGTCGACGATGTCGAGCGGGGTGCGGAAGCCCTCGGCGGCGATCCGGGCCTTCTTGGGGGCCGGGTTCTCGTCGGTGATCCAGCCGGTGTCGACGGCGCACATGTGAACGCCCTGGCCGGCGAGCTCCTCGGCGCTGGTGCGGGTGAGCATGTTGAGGGCGGCCTTGGCCATGTTGGTGTGCGGGTGGCCGGCGGTCTTGTTGCGGACGGCGAACCGGCCCTCCACCGCGGTGACGTTGACGACGTAGCGCCGGGGGTGCGGGGAGGTGAGGAGCAGCGGGAGCAGCCGGTCGCAGAGCAGCGCGGGGGCGAGGGCGTTGACCAGCTGGGTCTCCAGAACCTCGCCGGGGTCGAGGCTGCCGAGCCGGGCGGACCAGGAGTTGGCCGGCGCGAGATCGGGCAGCAGGCCGGCCTCGTCGGCCAGCTCGGGCCGTACGTCGGCCGTCAACCCCGAGGGGGACACGTCGAGTTCGGCGGCGGGCCAGGCCGGGGAGAGGGCCGGCATCGGCCGGAACCCGGGCGCGTGCGTCACCGCGGCGGCGGAGGCGGCGGGCAGTGCGGCCCGCTCGCCGGCGGCCAGCAGCGCGTAGGAGTCGGGCGGGCGGCGCAGGGTCTGCGCGGCGTTGTTCACCAGGATGTCCAACGGGCGCCCGTCGGCGCGCAGTTGTCCGGTGAGGCCGAGTACCTGACGCGGGTCGCGCAGGTCGATGCCGACCACGGTGAGGCGGCTCCACCAGTCGGCGGAGCCCGGCGCGGCGCGGAAGCGGCGGACGGTGTCGTGCGGGAAGCGGCTGGTGACGATGAGCTCGGCGCCGTCGCGCAGCATCATCAGCGCGAGCTGGAAGCCGATCTTCACCCGGCCGCCGGTGAGCAGCGCGCGGCGGCCGCGTAGGTCGGTGGCGAGGGCGCGGCGGGCGGTGTTGTCGGCGGCGCAGGCCGGGCAGAGCAGGTGGTAGAAGGCGTCCACCTGGCGGTAGGGCTGTTTGCAGACGTAGCACCGGCGGCCGAGCCGGAGCTCGCCGAGCGGGGCCGTGGCCGGAGCCGTGGCCGGGTCCCAGGCCAGCGGCGCGTCCTCGCGGCGGTCGCGGGCCCCGGTGGCGGTGGCGGCGAGCAGGTCGGCGTCGGCCTGCCGGGCCTCGTCCTTGCGGCTCTGGCGGCGGCGCTTGCGGCTCTCGCGGACGAAGGACTCCAGCTGGCGCTCGGCGTGCATGCGGATCCGGTTGCCGGCGGGCAGGGCGCGCAGGCGTCCGAGGGTGCGGCTGAAGGCGGCCAGTTCCTCCGTGGTGACCTCGCCGGCTGTGGTGCACTCGTCGGCGGCGGTGACCTCGCCGGCTGTGGTGCACTCGTCGGCGGCGGTGACCTCGCCGGCTGTGGTGCACTCGTCGGCGGCGGTGACCTCGTCGGTCGTGGTGTGCTCGTCGCTCCGGACCGCCATGTCCGTCCCCCTTGTGCGCTGTGCTGCGGTGCCTCGGTGGTCCCGGCCGGATCGAACCGGCGTGCCCGATTCTGCAGATCGGTGCGCCTGCCTCCGCGCTCCACCCGGGCAGTGCGAGGGACTGTACCGGCTGCGCCGGAGGAGTGAGATCACATTATTCGTAGGATGAGGGCCTTGATCGCGGCGGGACGTGCCGCGAGCACGACGGGGAACGGGTGAGCATGATGGTGAGTCTCGGCGCGATAGCCGGAATCGCGATGGTGGAGCTGGGAATGGTGCTGTCCCCGGGGCCGAACATGATCTACCTGGTCTCCCGCTCGGTCGCCCAGGGCCGCCGGGCCGGGCTCATCTCGCTGGCGGGCGTCTTCGTCGGGTTTCTGACGTACCTGTTCGCGGCGACGGCGGGTATCGCGACGGTGTTCGCGCTGGTGCCGGAGATCTACCTGGCGATCAAGTTCGCCGGCGCCGGCTACCTGCTCTGGCTGGCCTGGAAGGCCGTCCGCCCGGGTGGCAGTTCGGCCTTCGCACCGACGGAGCTGGCCCCCGACCGGCCGGGCCGGCTCTTCGGCATGGGCCTGCTGACCTGCCTGCTGAACCCCAAGATCGCGATCCTCTACATCTCGCTGCTGCCGCAGTTCGTCCAGCCGGAGCGCGGCCACGTCGCCGTCCAGAGCCTGCTGCTGGGCCTGACGCAGATCGCGGTCGGGATGGCCGGAAACGCGGTGTTCGTGCTGACGGCCGGTTCGGTGTCCTCGTTCTTCTCCCGCCGCCCGCTCTGGCAGCGGGTGCACCGCTACCTGATGGGGACCGCGATGGCGGCCTTCGCGGTGCGGATCGCGGCCGACCGCTCGCGGGTGGTGCTGGCGACCCCCTGACCCTTCGACGGGCAGGGGGCCGCCGGCACCACGGCTCAGCCGCCGTACTGGGCGAAGATCTTCGCGAACTCGTACGGCTGCTGCGGGATGTTGGTGCACTTGAACAGCGCGCCGGTGCAGGCGTTGGCGTCCCGGGTGGCGTCCCAGAAGGCAAGCTCGCCGAGGTGGTGCTGCTTGGCGAAGGCGACCAGCTGCTGGGCGTCCGCCTGGTTGTAGATCTGGTGGTCGTCGTTCTCGCCGATCATCGGCGTGACCCCGACCATGGCCCAGAGCTGCGCGTCGCTCTTCGCCGGGTACAGCGTCTTGAGCTGCCCGTACAGCGACTGCGCCGCCTGGACGGCCGCGTCGCCGTAGTCGGCGCCGCTGCGGTAGTAGTCCATCGCCATGATGTTCACCAGGTCGACGGCCACGCCTGCGTCCCGGGCGGACTTCACGATCGCGACGCCCTCGGTGGTCAGGCCCTCGGGCAGCACCGGCAGGGTGAACGAGACCCTGAGGCCCGGGTTGGCCTTCTGCAGCTTGGCGAGCGCGGCCGAACGGCGGTCGTTGGCGACGGTGTCGGCGATCGCGGCGCCCTCGATGTCGAAGTCGACGTAGCGCAGGTTGTAGGCCTTCACCACGGCGTCGTACTCGGCGAACAGCGAGTCCACCGTGGTGCAGGCGGCGGCGAGTTCGGTGCCGCTGGCGCCGCCGAAGGATACCTTGACGTCGCCGCCGGCCGCCCGGAGCGCGTCCACCTGGTCCTTGGCCCAGCCGGTGCGCGGGTCGTAGGCGTTGAACCAGCTGGCCTTGCAGCCGACGCCGGTGACGAAGCCCATGGTGAAGGACTTCAGGTTGCCGGCCTGGGCCATCGCGGGCAGGGACGGGGTGGGCCAGGCGCCCATGTCGATGTAGGGGGCCACCGGGACGGCGACGTTCGGCGGTGGCGTGGTGGGCGTGCCCGTGGCGGTCGGCGACGCCGTCGGGCCGGTCGAAGTCGGCGGCGGGGTGGACGGGTTGCCGTCGGGGCCGGTGAGCGTGACGTCGTCGGCCAGGTAGGCGCCCTGCCCGTACCAGCCGTGCAGGTAGACGGTGACGCTGGTGGTGGCCGCGCCGGTGGTGAAGGTGGTGGAGAGCTGCTGCCAGTTGGCGCCGCCGGGCGTCCAGACGGCCGGGTCGGTGACCCCGCTGCCGGTGGCGCCGAGGTAGACGTACTGGCCCTGCACCCAGGCGCTCAGCGTGTACTTGGTGTTGGGCTGCACGGCGACGGTCTGGCCGCACTGCGCGGTGTCGCTGCTCCCCACGGCGCCCTTCAGTGCGTACGAGCCGCTGTGTGCACCCGAGTTGACGGTCGAGCCGGTGCCGCCGGAACAGCTCCAGGGGGCGGGCGAGCCGCTCTCGAAGCCGGCGTTGGCGAGCAGGTTGCCGTCGGCCGCGCCGGCGTTGCCGGCGAGGGTGGCGAGCCCGCCGGCGGCGAGTGCGGTGGCGGCGGCGAGGCTGAGCAGCTTGGCCCGGCCGGCGGGACGGCGGTGCCGGTTGGCGGTGTCGGGCGCGGAGGTGTCGTGGGGCGCGCGTGGCATGGGGGTGCCTCTCGGGACGGCGCCCGGCCGCCGCCCGCCGCGGTGGGGAGCGCGGGCGGGCGACCGTGGGCGGTGGGGGGGTGTCCGGTGTGGGGGAGGTGCGCGGTACTGGGCACCAACGTGGACTAGACCAGCTGTGCACGTCAAGAACTTCCGAGGCATCAAAGGTCCGCCAGGGAACGGCTTACGCGTGGTTTAAGGAAAGCCCGGGGGCGGCCCGGATGCCGGCCGGGGCAAAGGAAGATCATCCGATGGCCCGGCTGTGGTAGGACCATCGCCATGATCTCCACAGTCGGCGCCGGGTGGCGCCACCGCATCACGCTCGACGGCTACCGGGGCCCGCTGGTCCTCGCGGCGGCGATCGCGTTCGCCGTCGCCGTGCCGAAGACGCTCCTCGACATGTTCTACCTGCTGCCGCTGCTGTTCCTGTGCGGGATCTACAACATCGGGTCTGCCTACCCGGTATTCGTGTTCACGGTGCTGGCCCTGCCGATCGGCATACCGGCCGTGCTGCTGTGGACCAGGCGTGAGCGGTTGGCCCCGCCGGGCAACTCCGCCCTGCTGGGCGGGGTGCTGATCGCGGTGGCGGCGATGTTCGCGTTCAGCGGGCCGGCGGTCGACTGGGACATGCTGGGCCTGGCCGTCACCGCGGCGATCGCGCTCGCCGTGCTCTGGCCGGCCCGTCAGTTCTTCACCGACCCGGTGGAGCTGGGGCGCCCGAAGGGTGCCTGGCGCTGGGCGGTTCTCCCGTTGCTGCCGGCCGCCGCGGTCGGGCTCGTCTCCGCCCAGGTGCCGCAGCAGGCCCGGTTCCAGCTCAGCCGCCCGGCCATGACCTCCTTCGCGGAGCGGACGCTCGCCGACGGCGTGGCCCACGCGCCGAAGAGCGGCTGGATCGGCGGCTACCGGGCGACCGACGTGCAGGCGGTCGGCAGCGGCCTGCGCTTCGCCGTCGCCGGCGCCGGCCTGTTCGAGGTCGCCGGCTACGCCTACCTCCCGGACGGCCCGCCCGCCGAGCGGCACGGCGACACCTACACCCACCGCTCCGGCGCCTGGTACACGTGGACGGACAACGGCGACTTCTGACTGCTGCAAGGGAGTTCCGGTGCCGGTGTCCGCCTGTCGGAAAGCTGCCCGCACGCCCCGCGCAGCTCTCTAGGGTGGCGCGATGATCAGGAATCTGCGCATCTGCTTCCTCGGGGACTCCTTCACCCAGGGCGTCGGCGACCCGGAGTACCGCGGCTGGGTCGGCCGGGTGCTCCAGGCGACCGGCGGGGAGGTGACGGCGTTCAACCTGGGCGTCCGCAGGAACACCTCGGCGGACGTGCTGGCCAGGATCTGGCCGGAGGTGGACGCGCGGACGGTGCCCGGGGCGGACAGCCGGCTGGTCCTCTCGGTCGGCAGCAACGACACCGTGCGGGAGGCGGGCCGGCCGCGGGTGACGCCGGAGCGCTGCGTGGCCAACCTCGCCGCCCTGCTGGACGGTGCCCGTGAGCGCGGACTCGGCGTCCTGGTGGTCGGCCCGCCGCCGGTGGCCGACGCGGGCGCGAAGCACCTGGACCGGCTGCTGGCGCTCGCCGGCGCGTTGGCCGCGCTCTGCGCCGGGCGCGGTGTGCCCTTCGTCGACGTGACGGCCGCGCTCGCCGCCGATCCGGTCTGGACCGCCGAGGCCCTCGCCGGCGACGGCGCCCACCCGGGCGAGGGCGGCTACCGGTTCCTCGCCGGCCTGGTGCTGGCCGCCGGCTGGCGGGAGTGGGCGCTCGGAGCAGGGGCTTGACCTCGAGTGCACTCGAAGGGAGAGGCTGAAGCCGTTGATCCGCAACACGCGAGTTTGATCCGCAACACGCGAGTTTGATCCGCAACACACGAAGGAGCACCGGAAGATGCGTACCTCCACGCTTGGTCAGCAGGGCCCCGAGGTCGGCGTGGTCGGCCTCGGCTGCATGGGGATGACCTGGGCCTACGACCTGCAGAACCGCGACGACGAGACCTCGGTCCGGGTGATCCGGGAGGCGCTGGACCTCGGCGTCACCCTGATCGACACCGCCGACTACTACGGTCCGTACACCAATGAGGAGGTGGTCGGCGCCGCCCTGGCCGGCCCCTACCGGGAGCGCGCGGTGCTGGCCACCAAGGTCGGCCTGGTGTCGGGCCCCGGCGACAAGCGGATGGGCCGCAACGGACGGCCCGAGCACGTGCGGCGCTCGATCGACGAGAGCCTGCGCCGCCTCCGCACCGACCACGTCGACCTCTACCAGCTGCACCGGGTGGACCCGGAGGTGCCGATCGAGGAGACCTGGGGCGCGCTCGCCGAGGCCGTCGCGGCCGGCAAGGCGCGCCGGATCGGGCTCTCCGAGGTGAGCGTCGAGGAGATCAAGCGGGCGCAGGCGGTCCACCCGGTGGCGTCGGTCCAGTCCGAGCTGTCGCTCTGGACCCGGGACGCGCTGGCCGAGGTGGTGCCGTACACCGAGGCGGAGGGCATCGCCTTCCTGCCGTTCTCGCCGCTCGGCCGGGGCTTCCTGACCGGCAGCATCTCCTCCGCCGACCAGCTGCCGGCCGACGACTTCCGCCGCTCGCTGCCGCGGTTCCAGCAGGACGCGCTGGCGGCCAACCTGGCGCTGGTGGAGAAGGTGAGGGAGGTCGCCGCGCGGGTCGGGGCGACGCCGGCGCAGGTGGCGCTGGCCTGGGTGCTGGCGCAGGGCCGGTACGTCCTGCCGATCCCCGGCACCAAGACGCCCAAGTACCTGGTGGACAACGCGGGCGCCGCCGACGTGGTGCTCCCGGCGGCGGACCTCGCCGAGCTGGACGCGCTGCCGGCGCCGACCGGCGGCCGCTACTAGGGCTTGCCTGACAAGCCCCAGCGACCCCGGTGGCGGGGGGCCGGCCACCCCGGGGGCCGGCCGGCCCGGCTCCCCGCTCAGCGCTCCTTGACCCAGACCAGCTGCCGCCCCGTCTCGCCGGGCGCCCGCACCGCCGTGTCGGCGATCCGGTCGAGCCGGTAGCCGAGCTTGCGCGGCACGGCGGCGCTGGCGGTGTTGGCCTGGTCGCAACGGATCTCCACCCGCCCGATGCCGGGCAGGGCGAGCGCGGCACCGGTGAGCGCCTCGGCGGCGGTGGTGGCGATGCCCCGGCCGACGTGCTCCGTGCTCACCCAGTAGCCGATCTCCAGTGCGCCAGGACCGATCCGGCCGTGCAGGCCGAACGAGCCGATCACGCTGCCGGGCCGGGCGTCCAGGCCGATCAGGTAGATGAAGTCGGTGCCGGCCTCCCAGGCGGCGGTCCCGGCTCTGGTCACCTCGGCGGTCTGCGCGGGGCTGGGCGCCTCGGCGGCCCACTCCAGCCAGGGCCGCAGGTGGTCCAGGTTGGCCCGGACGGCGGCGTTGAGCGCGGCCGTGTGGTCGCTCGAGCGGCGGTGCAGCGAGACCCCGCCGGCCAGCCGCAGCAGCTCCGGCGGCCGGCCGGGGGAGACCTCACGGGACCGTGGCATGACAGGGCTCATGACCGCGATTATGGCCGTGGTCCAGACCTGCAACCACCAGGAGAACGCCGGTACGGGGCGCCGCCCGGGGGCGTGTCAGAGGCGCACCAGGACGTCGTCGAGCTCCTTGCGCCGCAGGTCGGGGACGCGCGCGCCGTCCGCCGGGTAGCCCACCGGGATGACGTAGGCGGCCCGTTCCTCGGCCGGCCGTTCGCACACCTCGTTGAGGAACCTCATCGGGCTCGGGGTGTGGGTGAGGGTGGCCAGCCCGGCCTGGTGCAGGGTGGCGAGCAGCAGGCCGACCGCGATGCCGACCGACTCCTTGGTGTAGTACGGGCGCGGCGAGTGCGGGCCCTTGTGCACCTCAAACACCACGATCACGGCGGGCGCGTCCTCCAGGAACGGCTTCTGCCAGTCGGTGCCGATCGGCGCCAGCGCGGCCAGCCACTCCTCGGAGGCCCGGTGCGCGTAGAACTCACGCTCCTCCGCCTCGGCGGCCTCGCGCAGCCGCCGCTTGCGCTCCGGGTCGGTGATGACCACGAACCGCCACGGCTGGACGTGCGCGCCGCTGGGCGCGGTGTTCGCGGTGCGGACCGCCCACTCGACCACGCCGTCAGGGATCGGACGGGTCGAGTAGTCGCGGACGGTCCGGCGCTGCGCCATCACGTCGTGGAAGGACCTGCTGCGTGCCTCGGCCTCGTGGGCGGGCACCGTCATCGGGCGGAGCGGGACGCTCGGGTACGAGGGGCCGTCCGCCGTGCTGTCAACCATCTGGCTCTCAACCATGGCCGACAGCACAGCACATGACGGACCCGCCGGGAAGAGGTCGAGACCAATCGGCGGGTGGTCAGCTCTCGTGGACGCGCCCGCCCCTGACCTCGATCCGCCGGTTCACCGAGACCGTGTCCAGCATCCGCCGGTCGTGCGTGACCAGCAGCAGCGTGCCGGTGTACGAGGCCAGAGCGGCCTCCAACTGCTCGATGGCGGGCAGGTCCAGATGGTTGGTGGGCTCGTCCAGCACCAGCAGGTTCACCCCGCGCGCCTGGAGCAGCGCCAGCGCCGCCCGGGTGCGCTCACCGGGGGAGAGGGTGTCGGCCGCGCGCAGCACGTGCACCGCCTTCAGCCCGAACTTGGCCAGCAGCGTGCGCACCTCCTCCGGCGTCAACTCCGGTACGGCGGAGGCGAACGCCTCCGCCAGCGGCTCGCCGCCGAGGAACAGCCCGCGCGCCTGGTCCACCTCGCCGACCACCACGCCGGAGCCCAGCACGGCGCTGCCGCCGTCGAGTTCGAGCCGGCCGAGCAACGCGGCCAGCAGGGTGGACTTGCCCGCCCCGTTGGCGCCGGTGATGGCGACCCGGTCGGCCCAGTCGATCTGCAGGTCCACCGGGCCGAGGGCGAAGTCGCCGCGGCGGGCGGTCGCCCCGCGCAGGGTGGCGACCACCGAGCCGGAGCGCGGCGCGGTGGCGATCTCCATCCGCAGCTCCCACTCCTTGCGCGGCTCCTCGACCACGTCCAGCCGCTCGATCATCCGCTGGGTCTGCCGGGCCTTGGAGGCCTGCTTCTCGGTGGACTCGGACCGCATCGCCCGGCCGATCTTGTCGTTGTCGGAGGACTTGCGGCGCGCGTTGCGCACCCCGTGCTCCATCCAGCCGCGCTGCATCCTGGCCCGGGCCTCCAGGCCGGCCTTGGTGTCGGCGTACTCGTCGTACTCCTCGCGGGCGTGCCGGCGGGCCGTCGCACGCTCCTCCAGGTACGCCTCGTAGCCGCCGCCGTACAGGTTGACCTGCTGCTGGGCGAGATCCAGCTCCAGCACCTTGGTGACGGTGCGGGCCAGGAACTCGCGGTCGTGGCTGATCACCACGGTGCCGGCACGCAGACCCTTGACGAAGGACTCCAGCCGCTCCAGGCCGTCCAGGTCGAGGTCGTTGGTGGGCTCGTCGAGCAGGAAGACGTCGTAGCGGGAGAGCAGCAGCGAGGCGAGGCCGGCCCGGGCGGCCTGGCCGCCGGAGAGCGCGGTCATCGGCAGGTCCAGCGAGACCTTCAGCCCGAGCGAGTCGGCGACCTCCTCGGCCCGCTCCTCCAGGTCGGCGCCGCCGAGATCCAGCCAGCGGTCAAGGCTGGTCGCATAGTCGTCGTCGGCGCCCGGGCGGCTCTCGACCAGGCCCTCGGTGGCGGCGTCCAGCGCGGCCTGCGCCGCCGCAACACCCGTGCGCCGGGCCAGGAAGTCGCGGACCGACTCGCCCTCCCGCCGCTCCGGCTCCTGCGGCAGGTGGCCGACGTTGGCGGACGCCGGGCTGAGCCGCAGCGATCCGCCCTCGGGGGTGTCCAGGCCGGCCAGCAGCCGCAGCAGCGTCGACTTGCCGGCGCCGTTCACGCCGACCAGCCCGATCACGTCCCCGGGGGCGACGACCAGGTCCAGGCCGGAGAAGAGGGTGCGGTCGCCGTGGCCGGCGCTGAGGTCCTTGACTACGAGTGTGGCGCTCATGATGCACCCGATTCTAGAAGAGCCGGGGATTCGGGAGGAGCCGGGGATTCCAGAAGAGCCGGGGACTGCGCAGGAGCCGGGGAACGCGCCGGGGCCGGGGAACGCGCCGGGGCCCGCGGCGGGAAGGCCGCGGGCCCCGGGAGGCTCGGGACGTGCCCGAGGTCACTTCTTCTTGGAGATGTACTCCAGCGCGTGCTGGGCGACGTCGTCCAGGTACGGGCCGGCCTCCCAGGTGTTGTCGTTGCCACCGATGGAGGTGTCCGACACCAGGACCTGCTTGCCGTCCTTGGTGGCGAACCAGCCGCCGCCGCTGTCGCCGCCGGTGCCGTTGCAGCCGATGGTCAGCATCGGCGGGCGGCTCGCGTCGATGGTGTGGCGGACCGGCTTGCCGCTGTCGCAGTGCTCCAGCTCCATGCCGTCGAAGGGCTTGCCGGCCGGGTAGCCGTAGCTGCTGACCGCGGTGATCTGGTCGCGCGGGGCGTTGAACCAGACCGGCACCGAACCGCCGACGACCTCCTCCAGCGACTTGTTGCTGCCGTCCGGGTTGGCCACCTTGATGATGCCGAAGTCGTACTGGCTCCAGGGGCCGCCGTACTCCGGGTCGGCCTCGTTCGACCAGGTCGGGGAGACGATGCCGGCGACCGCGCCCCACTCGCCGTACGGCTCGGCCTGCGCCAGCGAGGCCTGCTTGCCGCCGCTCAGCACGCCGGTGCTGTTGAAGGCCGGGGCGAAGGTGATGTTGGTGTGCGACTTGCCGCCCTTGCCGCCGTGCAGGCAGTGGCTGGCGGTCCAGACCAGGTTGCTCTTGCCCGGGTTGGCCGGGTCGGAGACCACGGTGCCGGAGCAGACGTACTCCTGGGTGCCGTCCTGGAAGAACAGCTTGCCGTTCACGTGGAAGTTCTTGGCGAACGGGTGCGGGACGGGCTTCTCCTCGACCAGCTTCGGCAGCGGGTCGTTACCGCCGTCCGTCGGCTGGGAGGTCGGCTGGGAGGTCGGCTGGCCCGGCGCCGTGGCGGTCGGCTGGGCGGTGGGCTGGGCCGTCGGCTGCGTGGTCGGCTGGCCGGGCTTGGACGGCTTGGCCTTCAGGATCTTCTGGAGGTCCCAGTAGCCCTTCACGGCCGGAGTGATCACGTTCTGCTGGGCGAACTTCTCCCAGTCCTCGTACTTCCACTTCTTCAGCTCGTCGAGGCTGGGCAGCTTGATCGGCGCCGCGCCCGGCTTGTCGGTGCTGGTTGCCGCGGTGGTGGGCGCCGCGGTCCCGGCCCCGGTCGTGTCGCTGTTGTCCGGCCCGCACGCCGTCGCGACCACCATCGTCAGCGCGACCACGGAGGCGCCCAGCGCAGCACGAGTCGTCCGGGATATGTGTGACATGAGTTCAATTCCCCCTGTGGATGAACGCCATACGGTCCGGGACGGCCCGGTCCGCAGGTATGGCAGGTGAGGAGTCTGCCATGTGGATAAAGACGTTCTTACATCCGCCCCGGACCGGGACAGAGCTGTCACGGGATCGGCACGTCATCGGCACGGGAAAAACCTGTTGCGGGCACCTGCGGGCCTCCGTAGCGTGATCCGTGCCACCCGTCAGAACAGGAGAAGGCCGTTGCTCTACTGAGGTCCCGAGACACCGCCCCCGCCGCGATGCAGCCCTGCTGCCCGCGGTCTGTGAGTGTGCGAGTGCGCGACCTCAGTGGTGAGCCGGTCCGTGGCCCTTGACGGCCCTCGGCCCCTTCCCGCTCCCTGCGCGCACTCCCGCGGTGTCTCCCGTGTCGCTCCCCAGACCGCAGGCAACCACCCGGGAGGCCACTCATGGCACAACCCAGCACCTCCGTCCTCTGCACCGACCTCGCCTTCGAATGGCCCGACGGCAAGACCGTCCTGGACGGCTTCCACCTCGCCGTCGGCCCCGGCCGGACGGGCCTGATCGGGCTCAACGGCGCCGGAAAGTCCACCCTGCTGCGCCTGGTCGCCGGCGAACTCACCCCGACCGCGGGCACCGTCAAGGTCGGCGGCGAGCTCGGCTACCTGCCGCAGGGCCTCACCCTCGACACCGGGCTGCGGGTCGACGAGGCGCTCGGCATCCGGGCCACCCGCGAGGCCCTGCACGCCATCGAGTCCGGCGACACCGACCAGCGCCACTTCGACGCGGTCGGCGACGACTGGGACGTCGAGGAGCGCGCCCGCGCCACCCTCGACCGGCTCGGCCTCCACCGGCTCGGCCTCGACCGCACCACCGGCGAGCTCTCCGGCGGCGAGGCCGTCCTGCTCCGGCTCGCGGCCCTGCTGCTGCGCCGCCCCGACGTCCTGCTGCTCGACGAGCCCACCAACAACCTCGACCGGGCCGCCCGCGAGCGGCTCTACGAGACGGTGGCCGGCTGGAGCGGCGTCATGCTGATCGTCAGCCACGACCGCGAGCTGCTCCAGCACGTCGACCAGATCGCCGACCTCCGGGACGGCCAGGTCAGCTGGTACGGGGGGAACTTCACCGAGTACGAGCGCACCCTCGCCGCCCAGCAGGAGACGGCCGAGCGGCTGCTGCGCAACGCCGAGGCCGACGTCCAGCGCCAGAAACGCGACCTGGCCGAGTCCCGCATCCGGCTGGAGCGCAGCGCCAGCTACGGCAAGAAGCGCTCGGTCACCCGCAACGACCCGCACATCTTCGCCGGCAAGCTGAAGCGCCAGGGCCAGGAGACGGCCGGCCGGCTCCAGGGCATGCACACCGAGCGGCTGGAGGAGGCCAAACAGCGGCTCACCGCCGCCGAGGAGGCGGTGCGCGACGACGCCGAGATCCGGATCGACCTGCCCCGCACCGCCGTCCCGGCCGGCCGTACCGTCCTCACCCTGCAGAAGGTCCGGCTGCCCTACGGCGCCACCGCCGACCTCGACCTGCGCGGCCCCGAGCGGATCGCCCTGGTCGGCCGCAACGGCTCCGGCAAGACCACCCTGCTGCGCACCATCGCCGGCGAACTCGCTCCGCTGGAGGGCGAGATCACCACCCCGGTGCCGGTGCGCCACCTGCCCCAGCGGCTCGACCTGCTGGACGACGGGCTCACCGTCGTGGGGAACGTCAAGCGGTTCGCACCGCACGCGGGGGACAACGCGATCCGGGCCCGGCTGGCCCGCTTCCTGTTCCGCGGCGGCCGGGCCGACCAGCCCGCCGCCACCCTCTCCGGCGGCGAGCGGTTCCGCGCAACCCTGGCCGCCCTGCTGCTGGCCGACCCGCCGCCGCAGCTCCTGCTGCTCGACGAGCCGACCAACAACCTCGACCTGGCGAGCGTCCGCCAGCTCACCGAGGCGCTCGCCGCCTACCAGGGGGCGCTGATCGTCGTCAGCCACGACCTGCCATTCCTGCGCGGCCTCGGGCTCACCCGCTGGCTGGAGCTGGACGGCGAACTGCGGGCGGTGGACGCGATGTAGCCGGCTGCCGAGGGGAGCCCAGCCGAGGAGCTGACGGGCCCGGGGCGGCGCCGAGCCGCCGGAGCCCGTCCAGCTCCTCGGGCGCGGGGTGCGCCTGGTTCCGCGTCAGACCCCGGTGGTCTCGGTGGCGCGCTCCGAAGCGGCCGCGGAGCCCGGCCGGAGCTTGCCCGCTACCAGGGTGCCCAGCCGGTCCAGCCCGATCACGGTGGCCGCGAGGACGACGAACTCGACGGTCAGCAGGGCGATCTGACCCCACACGTAGCCGTAGCCCTCGGTCGTCGGGTCGAAGAAGAAGTACGGGTACGGCATCGGGTAGTTGGAGAACAGCGCGTTGCGGACCAGCACGATCGCCGCGTAGCCGAGCGGGAAGGCCAGCCAGAGCGGGACGTCCCGCCAGGCGGAGGCGTTGCGCGGCTTCAGCGTCAGCCAGTCGATGATCACCATCACCGGCGTGACGTAGTGCAGGAAGAACGACGACCAGTGCTGCAGCTTGTCCGGCCCGTCGAAGAGCCCGGGCAGCGGGTTGGCGCCGTGCTCCAGCAGGATGTGCGAGACCAGCCCGGTGATCAGGATGTACAGCGTGGCGGCCCCGCGCAGCCGGGGCGCGGGCGCGTCCACCGTGCCGCGCTTGGTCATCCAGTAGACGGCGCCGATGAAGTAGCCGAGCACGATCACGTTGCTCTGGATGGTGAAGTACACCAGCGGCGCGGTCTGGAGGGTCAGGCCGAGGCCCGCGGAGAGCACGATGCCCATACGCCACCAGAGTGCGGGGCGGGTCCGGACTGACATGCGGCCACCAGTTCGTTTCAGGCGATACGGGAGGTATCGGGCGGTAGAGGGGGGAAGGCCGCACTCTACTCGCTGGTACGGCCGGGACGGAAGAATCGTCTCAGCAGGTGCTTCTTGCCCGTTCCGCTACCCCGGCAGGACGAAGCCCGACTCGTACGCGGCGATCACCGCCTGGGTGCGGTCGCGGGCGCCCAGTTTGGCCAGGACGCTGCCGACGTGCGTCTTGACCGTCTCCTGGCTGACCACCAGCCGCCCGGCGATCTCGCCGTTGTTCAGCCCCGCGGCCATCAGCCGCAGCACCTGGCCCTCCCGCTCGGTGAGCCGCCTGATCGGCCCCTGCGCGGGCGCGGCCGCGCGCTGCCCGGCCGGGGTGTGGCGCAGGGCCAGCTCGCGCACCGCGGCCGGGAAGAGCAGCGAGTCCCCGCGCGCGACCAGCCGCACCGCCTGGACCATCTCCTCCGCGCTGGCCCGCTTCAGCAGGAACCCGGCGGCGCCGGCCCGCAGCGCGTCGTACACGTGGTCGTCATGCTCGAAGGTGGTGACCACCATGATCTTCGGCGGGTCGGCCATCCCGCCGACCAGCTGTTCGGTGGCTCGGATGCCGTCGATGCCGGGCATCCGGACGTCCATCAGCACCACGTCCGGGCGCAGCTCGCGCACCAGCGACACCGCCTCGGCGCCGTCGGCGGCCTCGCCGACCACGGTCAGGTCCGGTTCGGCGTCGATCACCACCCGCAGGCCCATCCGCACCAGCCGCTCGTCGTCGGCGATCACCACCCGGACCGCGGCACCCGGCTCGCCCGGCCCGCCCGTCGGGTTCGTCGTTCCGCTCGTCGTCCCGCTCATCGCGTCCCTCCCATCGGCAGCCAGACGGCCAGCCGCCACGTCGTTCCGTCCTCCGCCGGACCGGCCTCGCAGCCGCCGTGCAGCACTGCCGCCCGCTCGCCGATGCCGCGCAGCCCACGGCCGCCGCCGGGGCGGCTGGGGCGGTCGGGGCCCAGCGGGTTGGTCAGTTCGATCTCCAGCCGGCCCGCGGCCAGCCCCACCCGCAGCCCGGCGGGCGCGGCCGGGCCGGCGTGCCGCAGGACGTTGGTCAGGCCCTCCTGGACGATCCGGTACGCCTCGCGGGAGAACGCGGCCGGCAGCCGGTCCAGGCCGGGCGGCAGCTCGGCGTCGACGCTCAGCCCGGTGCGGGCGAGCTGGCGCAGCAGGTCGTCCAGCCCGGCCAGGGTCGGCCCGGCGGGCTCGGTGCCGGCCCGGTCCTCCTCGCGCAGCAGGCCGAGCACGGCGTCCAGCTCGGCGACGGCGGCCCGCGCCGTCTCGCCGATCGCCTGGAGCGCCTCCTCGGCGAAGTCCGGATCGGTCCGCAGCACCCGGGCGGCCGCCGAGGCCTGGATGCCGACCGCGCTGAGCGCATGGCCGACCGAGTCGTGCAGCTCGCGCGCCAGCCGGTTGCGCTGGGCGAGCACCGTGGCCCGCCGTTCGGCGGCGGCCACCCGCTCGTCCGGGGTCGGGCCGAGCAGGACGGGCGCCCAGCGGGCCAGCAACGCGCCCAGGCCGGCGCTGGAGGAGACGATCAGCAACATCAGCGCGAGGCCCATGAGCGGCCCTGGCAGCCAGGACGGGAACCCGCGGTCCTGCCAGAACTGCACCAGCCTGTCCACCGGCGGCCCGCCCAGCGGCTCGATCACCAGGACCACCGCGAACGGCACCCCGCTCAGCGTCATCCCGCTGACCACCCCGCCGAAGAGCAGGTGCAGGACGTACCAGGCGACGGTCCGCCGCCGGGCCGCCCAGGACCGGCCCGGGCCGGTGGCGACCTCGTCCGGCCGGCTCGGTGCGCAGAGGGCTCGCGCGGCGGCCCCCTCCAGCGCGCGGACCGTCGGCACCAGCGCGGTGACGGCGGCCATCGGCAAGGACGTCCCGAGCGCGGCGAAGGAGAGGAGCACCTGGACCATCGGGTCGTGCTGCGGGTTGAGTGCCCCGATCAGCACGACCGAGAGCATCCAGTAGGGCATCAGCAGCGCGCCGCCGAGCACCAGGTGCACCCAGCGCAGCCGGGCCCGCCGCCCGAACAGCGCACCCCCGGTGTGCCGCAGCCCCCACCGATCCGTGCCCGCCCCCGTGTTCACCCGGCCGACTCTACGTCAGCGGTCACCCTGCCGGCGCGGGCCGCCCGCGGGCCCGCACGAGCGAAGGGCTCGGACGGGCCCGGGGCGCGTACCGCTACGGGATGATCGGCTCGCAACCGATCGCCTTGCCACCGGCGGTGAGGAACTGCTTCCACAGGTCCGCGACGTCGGGGAAGAGCGTCCGGTCGCCCGGCAGCCGCATCTTGAAATAGGTGGGCTTGCCCTGACAGGTCACGACGACCTCGTCGTTGTTCGGGAACGAGAGGCCCATGGTCCAGTGGGCCCGGCCGAACGCCTCCGGGGTGTCCTTGTCGGCGTCCTGTGCCCTGAGCCGGGGTTCGGTCCCGATGGCGAAGGTCGCGGCCGTACTGCCCATCCCGATGTCGCAGGACCAGAGCGGGGCGAACCCGGTGGTGGCCTGCTGCTTGTACCCGCGGGCGGCGGACGCGCCACCGGGGACCGTCAGGCCGGGCAGGCCGCAGACGTTGCCGCTGTCCAGCTCCTGCTTCGCGCCCTGGGCCGACAGGCTTCCGGGCGCCGGGAGCTTCGGTGCCGTGCAGTTCCGCTGCGCCGCGAGTCCGTTGGCGGTCGCCACCGCGAGCCGGGCGAGCTCGCCGTCGCCGACGGAACCCCCCTTGGTCGAGTCCACCCGCGCACGTAGTCCTCCGGTGCCGCAGCCTTCCGGCAGCAAGGCCCACGCCACGGGGCCCGCGACGCCGCCGGCCGATCCGCCGTTGGCCGAGGCGGCGAAGAGGCGGGCGCCGGCCTCGGCCTCGGCCACGGCCGTGTCCCGGTTTGCGCGGACCCCCACCAGGACGGACTTGTGCCCGCCGAACGCCCCGGTGCTCACCACCGCCGTGCAGGAGGATCCGCCGTCGCGCAGCGGTGCCGGCTCGCCGTTGTCCTCCTCGCTGATCCGTCCGGGCCCCAGCGCGTCGTGCAGGGCGTCGGCGCTCACCACGCCGTTGCACACGGTGTCCGGACCGAGCACGTTGGTGAGGCTGTAGAGCAGCACCCCCGAGACGCCGGCGGTGATCGCACCGAGCACGGCCGCCGCCCGCAGGCGCAGCCGCCGGGTGGTGAATCCGCGCCGGGTGAGGGCCTGGTCGAGTTTCTCCGTCGTCATACGGGTCACGGGTTTCCGAGCGCGTTGTGGTAGGCCCGGTCGATCGACGAGCGGTAGTGCACCCCGGCGCTGTCGGCCAGTTGCTTCGTCACGCTGCCGGTCGCGTCGATGTCCTGGTCCGAAACGCCGGACCGGCGGGCCTTCTCCTGGATCATGGTCATCAGCTGGGACTCGCCGGCCGTGTAGTTCTTGCTCACCT
Organism: Kitasatospora sp. NPDC041988; assembly: GCF_055588525.1. Lineage (NCBI taxonomy): Bacteria > Bacillati > Actinomycetota > Actinomycetes > Kitasatosporales > Streptomycetaceae > Kitasatospora > Kitasatospora sp. NPDC041988. The sequence goes on along the minus strand of NZ_JBVJCO010000015.1, from coordinate 72,489 downwards.
CGCCCTGGGTCTTGACGTCGAGTTCGGCGTTGGCCTTGTTCGCCCAGTCGGAGGTGCCGATGTCGACCAGACGCTGGGCGACGTCACCCAGCGGGAACCAGGAGGCACCCGGGATCTTCAGCATGTTCGCCGCGGTGCCGTAGACGTGGTAGTCCATCTTGGCTTTCCAGTTGTTCTTGAACTGTTCGTCCGACTTGTGGTCGATGAAGGTGTCCGCGCGCACGGCGTCGAGCGCTCCGAGCGCCTTCCCGGACTCGTCGAGGAAGCCGGCGAACTTCGGGTTCGGGCGGCCGGTCACGTCGGGCTTGAAGTTCTCCGGACCGAACTCGTCCATCCGGCGGCCGACTTCCCGGCTCTCGGACAGGTGGATGACGGCGAACGCCTCCGGGTCCTCGGTCACGCCGCGGATGACGCGCAACAGTTGTTCCCGGGTGGCCGTGAGCCCCTCCGGATGGGAGGGACCGGAGAGGTCCTTGCTGAGGATGTCGTGGGTGTCCGCCGGGAACTCGGAGATCATGTTCGCCAGCGGGCGGCGCAGGACGGGTGAGAGGTCGTTCTCGTGGCCGGCCCGGTCCCCGCCGAGGGTGGTGAGCGTCTTGTCCATGATGCGTACCATCCCCTCGTCGTGGGGGCGTACGGGCTTCCCGTTGCCGTGCGGGTCACGGCCGGTCGTGGCGGCTTCCAGGACGTCGGCGAAGGCCGCGTGCGAGCTCGCCTTGAGGTCGGCGGGGAACAGCTTGCCCTCGTTGTCCTGGTTGGGCCACTTGCGGTCCTTGAGCAGGTAGTCCAGGTTGCCGCTGGTGGCCGGGTCGAGGAACGCCTTCGACGCCTCCGGGTTGTGGCTCATCGCCCGCATCAGGCCGCCCATCGGGTCGGTCGACTTGTCGCCCGGCACGGTGTAGAACGGGCCCCAGAGGTCCTCGCCCTTGTGCTTGCTGGTCTTCTCGTAGTCGACCAGGTCGTTCCCGACCCTCTCCAGGAACCCCTTGTCGTAGTTCCCGCCGGCGCCCATCAGCTGGGTGAGCGCCGGGTAGCCCTCGTTGTACCCGGCGGCCGAACCGCCGGGCTTGCGGGCGGCCTTGAGCAGGTTGTCCTCCCACTCCCTGCCCATGCCGCCGTCCTTGGTGGCGGTGGCGAGCACCTTCGAGAGGCTGCCGTAGATGTCCTGGTAGTCGCCGGCGTTGTGATCGCCGTGGGCGTAGCCGTTGTAGGCCTTGGAGTACTCCAGCAGCGCCTCCGGGCCGGTCTTGTCGCCCGCCCTGAGGCCGCCCAGCAGCGTGGTGGAGAACTCCTTGGAGCCGGAGCCGGCGGCCATCAGGTCCTGCAGCCGCTTGCGCTCCTCGTCGGAGAGGCTCCCGCCCTTGCCCAGCAGGTCGGTGGCCCGCCTGGCGTCGGCCGCGTCGCCGCCGCCGTACGGGCGGGCGTTGAAGGCGGTGGTGCTGGTACCGAGGTCGCTCTGCAGGGAGGCCGAGGCGCGCTGGTCGGCGGAGGTGGCCTTCGCGACGGCCTGGGCGATCCGCGTGGACATCGCCTCGGCCTTGCCCTTCATGTCGGCCTGGTACGTGCGCAGGATCTCCTGGTAGTCGGGGTCGTTGTGGCCGTCGCTGGACATCGGCGGCCAGCTGACCGACCCGTCGTCGGCGACGATGAGCTTCTGCTCGCTCGCGTCGTGGAGCGCGGTGTCGAGGTCCTTGCGGGCCGCGGTGAAGTCCTCGCCCGCGTCCCGGATGATCGCGGCGAGGGCCGTGGCGACACCGGATGCCTGGGTGAAGTCGGTGTCGATGCCCTGAAGCGCCCGGCTCGCGTCGTCGGCGGCCGCGCCCTGCCAGCCGGCCCGCTGCGGGGTGTTGGTGAGTTCCCGGCCCACCCGGCCGTCCAGTGTTTCCAGCGCCTTGGCCATGTTGGTCCAGGCCTCGGCGGTCTCCGTGACGCCGGAGAAGTCGGCTTCGCGCAGTTCCTTGAAGGACACCATGCTTTGGGGGCTCCTTTCCGTTCTCTCGGGTCTCAGGCGCCGAAACCGGCGGCGGTGGCGTGCTCGTTGGACCGGTAGTTGCGCTGGGTGTCCTCGAGCTTCTCGGCGGTGCCGGTCAGCTTGTCGTGCAGGCTCTTGCACTGCTGCAGCCAGCGCTCGGTGGAGCCGGTGAGGGCGCCGCCGAAGGAGAAGCCGCGGATCCTCGTGGCCGCGGTGGAGGCGTGTTCGGCGAGGTTGTTGCCGCCCTTGCCGTTGGCGTTGTCGAGGTCGGTGGCGATCTGCCGGGCGATGCCGGCCGAGGCGCCCAGCTCGGTCGGGTGGTCCAGCCGGGTGGTCGGAGCGGACGGTGCCGGGCCGGGGGAGGGGCTCGGGGTGGGGCCGGCCGCGAACGGGGAGGTGCCCGGTGCGGAGATCGGAATGATGGTGCCCGGTGCCGGGTTGCGCGGGGCGCCCGGCGGGGACGCCGGTGCGACCGGTCCGGTGGTGAACCCTGGGTTACCCATGTGCGTCTGCTCTCTTCCTCCGGCCGGCGGCCGGAACCCCTCCGAACAAGCAGGACGGCCCTGTCGGCCCTTCCGTCGGTTTACCGACGCACCCTTCGTGGTCGCGGTTGCGCCGAGCGCGTCAAGGATCCGTCAGGAAGGGAAGGGAAGGGCGGGCGCGGGGATGGCGAACGGGCCGGGGTGTCCGGGCCCGAAGGTCTTGTTACCGGCGGGTCGCTTCCCTATCATCGCGAGTGTGACAGCTTTACTGTCAAACCCCGGAAGGTCTGTAGCCAGTGCATGACACCAGCAGTCCCGGCCCGCTGGCCGGCGTCCGGGTGGTCGAGCTCGCGGGGATCGGGCCCGGCCCCTTCGCCGCCATGCTGCTGGCCGACCTCGGCGCCGACGTCGTGCGCGTCGACCGGCCGAACGCCTCGCCGCTCGGCATCGACCCGGCGTACGACGTCACCAACCGCAACAAGCGCTCGGTGCTGGTCGACCTCAAGTCCCCCGAGGGGGCCGGCCAGGTGCTCGACCTGGTCGAGCGGGCCCACCTGCTGATCGAGGGCTACCGCCCCGGCGTCGCCGAACGCCTCGGCGTCGGCCCGGAGGCCTGCCTGGCCCGCAACCCCGCCCTGGTCTACGGCCGGATGACCGGCTGGGGCCAGCACGGCCCGCTCGCCGCCCGGGCCGGCCACGACATCGGCTACTCGGCGGTGGCCGGCGTCCTCGGCATGATCGGCCCGGCCGACGGACCGCCCGCCATCCCGGTCAACCTGCTCGGCGACTTCGCCGGCGGCTCGCTCTACCTGGTCGTGGGCCTGCTCGCCGCACTCCACCACGCCCGCGAGACCGGTGCCGGCCAGGTCGTCGACGCCGCCATCGTGGACGGCGCCGCCCACCTCACCTCCGTGCTCTGGGGCCTGCTCGCGTCCGGCCAGTGGCAGGACCGCCGGGGTGTCAACCTGCTTGACGGCGGCGCCCCCTGCTACGCCGTCTACCAGGCCCAGGACGGCGGCCACCTCGCCGTCGGCGCGCTGGAGCCGCAGTTCTACGCCGAGTTCGCCCGGCTGCTGGAGCTCGGCCCGGACGCGCCCGGCCAGTGGGACACGGCCCGCTGGCCCGAACTCCGCGCCCTGATCGCCGCCCGCTTCGCCACCCGGACCAGGGCCGACTGGGAGGCCGTCTTCGCCGGCTCCGACGCCTGCGTGGAACCCGTCCTGACGATGCGTCAAGCAGCTTCGTCCGAACACCTGGTGGCGCGCGGAACTTACGTCGAGGCGGACGGCTTCACCCAGCCCGCCCCCGCGCCCCGGTTCTCCGCCACCCCCGGCACGCTGCGCCGCCCGCCGGCCCGGCCGGGCGCGGACGCCGCCGAGGTCGCCCGCGACTGGGGCCTGCCCGGGCCGGCGGCTTCCGCCGTCCCCGCGAACTCCCTGCCCTCCGCCGACGCCCCGAACTCCCTGCCCTCCGCCGACTCCGAGGCCCGATAAGGAGCTTGCCGTGCAACGCGACATCTACACCGAGGAGCACGAGGACTTCCGGACGACCGTCCGCGCCTTCCTCGCCAAGGAGGTGCTGCCGCACTACGACCGCTGGGAGCAGGCCGGCATCGTGGACCGCTCCGCCTGGCTCGCCGCCGGCCGGCAGGGCCTGCTCGGCCTGGCCGTCCCCGAGGAGTACGGCGGCGGGGGCAGCGCGGACTTCCGCTACGCCGCCGTGCTGGCCGAGGAGTTCGCCCGGGCCGGCGCCTCCGGCCTCGCGCTCGGCCTGCACAACGACATCATCGGCCCGTACCTCACCTCGCTCGCCACCGACGAGCAGAAGCGCCGCTGGCTGCCCGGGTTCTGCACCGGCGAGCTGATCACCGCCATCGCGATGACCGAACCGGGCGCCGGCTCCGACCTCCAGGGCATCCGCACCCACGCCGTCGACCAGGGCGACCACTACCTGCTGAACGGCGCCAAGACCTTCATCTCCAACGGCATCCTCGCCGACCTGGTGGTCGTGGTCGCCCGCACCACCCCCGAGGGCGGCGCGCACGGGCTCAGCCTGCTGGTGGTCGAGCGCGGCACGCCCGGTTTCGAGCGCGGCCGCAACCTCGACAAGATCGGCCAGAAGTCCCAGGACACCGCCGAGTTGTTCTTCGAGGACGTCCGCGTCCCGAAGGAGAACCTGCTCGGCGAGGAGAACCAGGGCTTCGTCTACCTGATGCAGAACCTCGCCCAGGAGCGGCTCACCATCGCCGCCGCCGCGATCGCCGGCGCCGAGTACCTGGTCGAGATCACCACCGCCTACGTGAAGCAGCGCGAGGCCTTCGGCCGGCCGCTCGCCAAGCTCCAGCACATCCGCTTCGAGATCGCCGAACTCGCCACCGAGTGCGCCGTCACCCGCGCTTTCGTGGACCGCTGCATCACCGAGCACAATCGGTACGCGCTCACCCCGGCGGACGCCTCGATGGCCAAGTGGTGGGCCACCGAACTGCAGAAGCGCACCGCCGACCGCTGCCTCCAACTCCACGGCGGGTACGGGTACATGAGCGAGTTCCCGGTCGCCCGCGCGTTCACCGACGGTCGGATCCAGACCATCTACGGCGGGACCACCGAGATCATGAAGGAGATCGTCGGCCGTTCCCTCCTCGGCTAGCCCTGCTCCCGGCCGGCCCCTCCCGCCCGGCCCTTCCACGGACCGCCGGGACCCCCGGACCACCCGTACCGCCCGGACCGCCAGGACCCCGGACCACCCCTCCCCGGACCCCCGGACCACCCTTTTGCCCGAAAGGCTCTCCACCGTGACCACCGAAGCGTACGTCTACGACGCGATCCGCACCCCGCGCGGCCGGGGCAAGGCCAACGGCTCCCTGCACGGCACCAAGCCGATCGACCTGGTCGTCGGCCTGATCCACGAACTGCGCCGCCGCTTCCCGGACCTGGACCCGGCGGCGGTCGACGACATCGTGCTCGGCGTGGTCAGCCCGATCGGCGACCAGGGCTCCGACATCGCCCGGATCGCCGCCGTCACCGCCGGCCTGCCCGACACCGTGGCCGGCGTCCAGGAGAACCGCTTCTGCGCCTCCGGCCTGGAAGCCGTCAACCTGGCTGCCGCCAAGGTCCGTTCTGGCTGGGAGGACCTCATCCTGGCCGGCGGCGTCGAGTCGATGTCCCGGGTGCGGATGGGCTCCGACGGCGGCGCCTGGGCGATGGACCCGATGACCAACTACGAGAACTACTTCGTCCCGCAGGGCATCGGCGCCGACCTGATCGCCACCATCGAGGGCTTCTCCCGCACCGACGTGGACGCCTTCGCCGCCGAGTCCCAGGCCCGCGCCGCCAAGGCGCAGGCCGACGGCCTCTTCGACCGCTCGGTCGTCCCGGTCCGCGACCGCAACGGCCTGGTCGTGCTGGACCGCGACGAGTTCATCCGCCCCGGCACCACCGTGGAGAGCCTGGCCGCCCTCAAGCCGTCCTTCGCCGGCATCGGCGACGCCGGCGGCTTCGACGCCGTCGCCCTGCAGAAGTACCACTGGGTGGAGGGCATCGACCACGTCCACCACGCCGGCAACTCCTCCGGCATCGTGGACGGCGCCGCCCTGGTCGCCATCGGCAACCGCGAGATCGGTGAGCGGTACGGGCTGCGTCCGCGCGCCCGGATCGTCTCCGCCGCCGTCTCCGGCTCCGAGCCCACCATCATGCTCACCGGCCCGGCCCCGGCCACCCGCAAGGCGCTCGCCAAGGCCGGGCTGACCGCCGCCGACATCGACCTGGTCGAGATCAACGAGGCCTTCGCCGCCGTCGCCCTGCGGTTCGTCCGGGAGATGGGGTTCCGGCACGACCAGGTGAACGTCAACGGCGGCGCGATCGCCCTCGGCCACCCGCTGGGCGCCACCGGCGCGATGATCCTCGGCACCCTGATCGACGAGCTGGAGCGGCGCGACCTGCGCTACGGCCTGGCCACCCTCTGCGTCGGCGGCGGCATGGGCATCGCCACCGTCGTCGAGCGCATCTGACCTCCTGACCTCCTCTTTTCTCCCGGAGACCCGAATATGAGCGACACCACCACCATCCGCTGGGAGCAGGACCAGGACGGCGTGGTCACCCTCGTCCTCGACGACCCCACCCAGTCCGTCAACACCATGAACGAGGCCTTCACGGCCGACTTCGACGCCACCGTCGAGCGCCTGGCCGGCCTCGGCGACGAACTGCGCGGCGTCGTCATCACCTCCGCGAAGAAGACCTTCTTCGCCGGCGGCGACCTCAAGATGCTCTCCGCCGCCCGCCCCGAGGACGCCGCCGCCGTCTTCGAGAAGTCGATGCGGATCAAGCGCGCCCTGCGCCGGCTGGAGACGCTCGGCAAGCCGGTGGTCGCCGCCGTCAACGGCAGCGCCCTCGGCGGCGGCCTGGAGATCGCCCTCGCCTGCCACCACCGGATCGCCCTGAACACCTCCGCCAGCCGGATCGGCCTGCCCGAGGTCACCCTCGGCCTGCTCCCGGGCGGCGGCGGGGTCGTCCGCACGGTCCGCCTGTTCGGCATCACCGACGCCCTGCTGAATGTGCTCCTCCAGGGCCGCCAGTACCGGCCGGCGCAGGCGCTCCAGCACGGCCTGGTCCACGAACTGGTCGACACCCCCGAGGAGTTGTCCGACCGGGCGCGCGCCTGGATCGACGCCAACCCGACCGCCGTCCAGCCCTGGGACGTCAAGGGCTACAAGATCCCCGGCGGCACCCCGAACACCCCGGCGCTCGCCGCCAACCTGCCCGCCTTCCCCTCCAACCTGCGCAAGCAGCTGGCCGGCGCCCCCTACCCGGCCCCGCGCAACGTGCTGGCGGCGGCGGTGGAGAGCGCCCAGGTGGACGTCGACACCGCCATGGTGATCGAGGCCCGCTACTTCACCGAGCTGGCCTGCGGGCAGACCAGCAAGAACATGATCCAGGCACTCTTCTTCGACATGCAGGCGGTCAACTCCGGCGTCGGGCGGCCGAGTTCCTTCGAGAAGCGGACGGTCCGCAAGGTCGCCGTGCTCGGCGCCGGGATGATGGGCGCGGGCATCGCCTACACCTGTGCCAAGGCGGGCATCGAGGTGCTGCTCAAGGACGTGACGGTCGAGGCCGCCGAGCGCGGCAAGGCCTACTCCGCCGGGCTGCTGGAGAAGGCGATCGCGCGCGGCCGCTCCACCGAGGCGAAGCGCGACGAGCTGCTCGCCCGGATCACCCCCACCGCCGAGGCCACCGACCTGGCCGACTGCGACGCGGTGATCGAGGCCGTCTTCGAGAACCCCGAGCTGAAGCACAAGGTGTTCCAGGAGATCGAGGCCGTGGTTGCGCCGGACGCGCTGCTCTGCTCCAACACCTCCACCCTGCCGATCGGCCTGCTCGCCGAGGGTGTCCAGCGCACCGCCGACTTCATCGGCCTGCACTTCTTCTCGCCGGTCGACAAGATGCGGCTGGTGGAGATCATCCGCGGTCCGCAGACCGGCGACGAGGCGCTGGCCCGCGCCTTCGACCTGGTCCGGCAGATCGACCGGACCCCGATCGTGGTCAACGACTCGCGGGGCTTCTTCACCTCCCGGGTGATCGGCCAGTTCATCAACGAGGGCGTCGCCATGGTCGGCGAGGGCGTCGACCCGTCCTCCGTCGAGCAGGCCGCCGCCCAGGCCGGCTACCCCGCCAAGGTGCTCTCGCTGCTCGACGAGCTGACGCTCACCCTGCCCCGCAAGATCCGCAACGAGCACCGGCGCGCGATCGAGGCGGCGGGCGGCGAGTGGACCGCCCACCCGGCCGACGCCGTGGTGGACCGGATGGTCGACGAGTTCGGCCGCCCCGGCCGCAGCGGCGGCGCCGGCTTCTACGAGTACGGCGAGGACGGCAGGCGCGGGCGGCTCTGGCCGGGGCTGCGCGAGCACTTCACGCGAGGTGACGTCGCCGTGCCGTTCGAGGACCTCAAGGAACGGATGCTGTTCAGCGAGGCGCTGGACTCGGTCCGCTGCCTGGAGGAGGGCGTGCTCACCTCGGTCGCCGACGGCAACGTGGGTTCCATCCTCGGCATCGGCTTCCCGGCCTGGACCGGCGGCGTCTTCCAGTACATCAACGGCTACGAGGGCGGCCCGGCCGGCTTCGCGGCCCGAGCCCGCGAACTGGCCGCCGCCTACGGCGAGCGGTTCGCGCCGCCCGCCCTGCTGGAGCGGATCGCGGCGGAGGGGCGGACGTTCACGGACTGACGTCCGCCTGAGGGCGGCGGCCTGCGGTCAGCGGCCGGGGGTCCGTTGCCTGAGGGCAGCGGTCTGGGGCCCGTTGCCTCAGGTCCCGCGACCGGCGGGCCCGTTGTCGGTCAGCTGGGCGAGTCCGCGTCACCGCGCGCGGCCTCGCCCAGCTCCTCCCTGAGGGAGCGCTGGAACGCCGTCACCAGTGCCTGCGCCACCATCGGCTGGATGTGGTCGGTCAGCGCCTTCATCCGCTCCAGCTCCGCCGGGGCCGGCTCGCTCTCCCGGTACGGCCTCCACACCGTCTCGCGGAACAGCCGGTGCAACTCGTGCGCCGTCGCCCGGCTGTGCTCCAGCACCACGGCGCGCGCCGCCAGCAGGGTCTCCAGCGGGATCGGCACGTCCAGGATCCGCACCCCGAGCGGCAGCAGCCCCGGATCCACCCGGAACACCTCGGCATCCGCCGTCCGCTCCAGCGCCCCCATCGCACCCAGCCGGTCCAGCTGCGCCTCCGACAGCGCCCGGCCGGCTCGCCGCTCCAGCTGCCCCCGGCTGACCTCCTCCGGCGCCTCCGGCGTCCACGACGCCACCAGCGCACGGTGGATCGCCAGGTCCAGCGGCGTACTGTCCTGCGGCAGCCGCGCCAGATACCGCTCGATCGCCGCCAACGTCAGCCCCTGGCGCTGCAACTCCTCGATCAGCCCCAGCCGGTCCAGGTGCTCCGCCCCGTACAGACCCACCCGTCGCGGCCCCAGCTCCGGCGGCGGCAGCAGCCCCTTCGTCCCGTAGAACCGCACCGTCCGCACCGTCACCCCCGCGCGCGCCGCCAGCTCGTCCACCGTCAGCCGCACCTCGACACCCTCGCTCGCGCTCATCCGTGCAGCCTCCCGTAGCACTTCCGCTGTAACAGCAGAAGTGTGACAGTGGCCGTCAACACAGGTCCACCCCGTGCTTGAGCCAGCCCGCCGATGCCGCCAGGATGGGGAAGGCGTGGCGGGCGGGGGAGAGGCGGGGGAGTGCACAACTCGATCAGCGGCGGCGAGTTCCAGAACGTCTTCATGGCGCACACCATCAATGTCGCGGCGCCCCTGGACCCGGCGGAGCGGGTCATCCTGATGGACGTTCCGGTGATACGGCACTACGTGAACAACCACGAGCTGTTCACGCGGATGGACACCATCCGGGCCGGCTGCCGGGCGGAGGACGTGGCCACCCGGATCCTGCTGTGGGGCATGCCCGGAATCGGCGTGACGGCCGCCGCCGACCGCTGGGTGCGCCAACACCAGGCGGACCTGCCGACCATCCAGCTGCGGGCGGAGCTCTCCCCGAACGGTCAGCACACGGACGCCACCGCCGTCCTGGAGGACTGGCTCGACCAGCTCGGCGTGCCGAGGCAGGACCGGCCCGGCGACCAGGCCGCGCTGGCGCGTTGCTTCCAACGCCGCACCGCCGGTCTGCCGGTGCTGGTCCTCATCGACGGCGCGCGAACGGCCGGGCAGGTCAGGCCCCTGCTGCCCGGCTCACGCAAGAGCATCGCGCTGATCACCAGCCACGACCGCCTCAGCGGGCTGCGCGGCTCCCACGACGTCGAACAGCTGAGGGTCGGACCGCTGGACGACGAGCACAGCGACGCCCTCTTCGCCCGCGTCGCCGACCTCGGAGACGAGACCAAGGCCGCCCGGCTGCCCCTCATCCGCGCCTGCGCGGGCATCCCGTTGGCCCTGCGGATCCTCGCCGCCCGGCTGGTCTCGCTCGGACCGGCTGCGCTGCAGGAGCTCGCCGCCCAACTCGACAGCGGCACATCGCGCCTGGAGGCACTGGCCGTGGACGACGTCTCCCTCCCGCGCCTGCTCGACGAGATGTACCGGAGCCTGGACGCCGACAGCGCCCGCGCCTACCGGCTGCTCGGTCTGCACCCCACCCTGCTGCTGGACGAAGGGGCGATCCGGGCGCTCCTCGGAGCCGCCGGACCGCTCGGCCCGACCCTGGACGCACTGCGCATCGCCAACCTGCTGGACCGCCGGGGGGACGGTCGCCACCTGCTCAACGGCGTCGTCCACGAGCACGCCGGGCTCGCCGCCCGGCTGCCCGCGCACGCGCAGGAGCGCGAGGCCGCGTTGGACCGCGTCCTGGCGTACTACACCGATCTCGCGGAGGCGGGGGAGGCGGCGCAGTCCAAGCGCTGGCGCCACGACCCGGCGGGCGCCTACCGGCGGTGGGCCCCGGTGGCCGACGGCGCGGTGCTCGGCGGTCAGGTGGTCGACGGTGCGGTGCTCGGCGGTCAGGTGGCGGACGGTGCGGTGCTCGGCGGTCAGGTGGCCGACGGTGTGGCGCTCGACGGGTACCGGACCACTCTGGTCGCCGCCGTCGAGACGGCCAACCGGGCCGGGCGGCACGATCACGCCTGGCGGATCTGCCAGGGCCTGTGGACGCACTGCCTCCGTGGCGGCCACCACACCGACTGGATCCGGGCCTTGCGGATCGGTGTCGCGTCCGCGCTGGAGACCGGGGATCTGCTGGCGCTCGCCCGGATGCACTACGAACTGGGCTTCGCGCTGCTCGACCGCTTCGATGCGGGGGAGGGCGATCCGCGCCTCGCCCGGGAGCACCTTGCCGAGGCGTTGCGCATCGCGCGCGGGCGTACGGGGGGCGAGGGCCACCGTCGGACGGCGTCCTCGGCCCTGGAGGCGCTCGGCCTGCTGAGCCTCCGCGAGGGGGACCCCGGTAAGGCGCTCGGTCTGCTGGACGAGGCGCTCGGCGCGCTCGACGGGGTCGACCACCGGCGCGGCCTGGCGCTGCTCGGCTACCACCGGGGGCGCGTGCTGACCGCGCTCGGCCGGCACGCGGACGCCGAGGCCGTACTCCAGGGAGCCGGCGAGGAGTTCGCCCGGCTCGGCGACGGCTACAACGTGGCTCGCAGCCTCACCCGCCTCGCCGAGGACCGGCTGGCCGCCGGCCTCCCCGACGCGACCCTGACCCTGCTGACCCAGGCGCTGGAGGCGATCCCCGACCGCCCGGACACCGCCTACCAGCGGGCCGAGATCCTGCGGCAACGCGGCGACCTGCACCGGACGTCCGGTGCCGAGGCCGAGGCGATCGCGGACTGGACGGGCGCTCGTGCGTTCTACGCCCAGGCCGGCAGTACCAAGGTCGCCGAGGTCGAGCGCCTGCTGTCACCGGGGGGCTCGGCAGGGGCGGACCAGGAGTAGCCCGACCGGCTGCCCGGCGCCCGTTGCCACCCGCACCACTCCGCCGGGCGCCGGCTCGCCGTACAGCTGTTCATGGACGACGGACGCCGCCACCGCGAACGAGGCCCACCCCGGACGCTCCTGCCACACGGCCGCCAGACGGCGCCCGTCGGGAAGCAGCGCCAGACAGCCGCCGGCCGGCTGCTCCACCGCGATCAGCGCGCAGCCGGCCGGCCCCCGTCGGAGCTCCCGCCAGGTGGACTCGGCCGTCGACTCGGTGGTGGAATCGGCGGCGGACTCGGCCCGTTCGGCGGGTACCAGCAGCACATCCGCCGACCGCCGGACCCCGCTGTCGGGCTCCGCGAAGTCCGCGACCAGATGGGTGTCCGCGCCGAGATGGTCGCGCCGGGATCGCTGCAACCCGGCCGGGTACCTGCGCAGCCTCATGCTTCGCCCGCCCCCGGAAGCCTGGGCCGACGCCTCGGCTGGCTCCACGACCGACACCGCGACCACCGTCGGTGGCAGCACCGTCGGCCGGGCGGCTGGCAGCGACGGTACCGGGACCACCCGGGTGACCGCCGGCCCGGCGGGCTCGTCCAGCCCGAGGTGGCGGTAGAACACGGCGCGCAGCCGGGCGGCGGACTCCCCCGGCACCGAGCTGACGAGGCCGCCGACCTCGGCGAGCGCCTGGTCCGCGCGCTGGGTGTCCGCCGCGCTCAGCAACTGCGGCAGGACACCCTCCCACCCGGACAACCGGGGGGCGAGCTTCCCGAGCTGCTCCATCGGCGAACCGGGTGCCACGGCGTCCTCCGCGAAGGCACCCAGAACGGTCGGAATTCCCAGCGCGGCGCCGTACAGCGTCACCGAACCGTGGTCGCCCACCAGGAAATCGGCGGCGATCAGCGCCGCCTTCCAGATTTCCGTCTCGGGCCCCGGAAGTATCAGGCCGGCCTCGACGAATTCGCCCAACCAGCGTTGCATCTGCCACCGCCCGTGGGCGTACCAGGCATTCGGGTGGACGGCCGCGACCACCCGGAATTCATCGGACGGCAATTCCGCCAGTACGCGGCGCAGCGCATCCGCCTCGGCCTGTCCGATCAGCGAATGCGGGCCCCAGGTGGACGACACCACCACCAGCTTCTGCCCCGGCCGGACCCCGAACGCGCCCCGGTACGCCGAGCGCAGGGGCGTGCTCGCCCGCAACTGGTCCAGGCAGGGATCGCCGACCACGGCACTCACCGGGACGGCCTCGGGGCACCCCGCTCGCAGCCGATCGAGCTGTTCCTGATGGGACAGCAGGACGGCGGACGGCACGACCCGGCCGTTGTGCATCAACCACTCGGCCGTCAGGCCGAAGGCTCCCGGCTCCCGGCTCCCGGCTCCCGGCTCCCGGCTCCCGGCTCCCGGCTGAGCATTTTATTGTATCCAGCGCCGTGCGGTGCTCCGATCAGCGGTGCGCGCAGTGCGTGCAAATCCCCGCCCCGGTTCGTGGCTATCGCGAGATCGAACGGGAATTCCTTGGCCGATTCCCATGGTATTTCGATCATCCCGCGTTCCCGGAGGAAATCCGAGGTGCCGGAGTCCAGCGCCGACGAGCCGGGGCAGCTGAACAGCACCTCCACCCGCCGGTCCGCCCCGAACACGGCGAGCAGGTCCAGCAACCGGGTCGCGGCGGTGATGTTGTGCACCACGCCGAGGACGCGCCGCTCGGGCCGGACGGTCGACCAACGGGCGCGGTCGTCCGCGATCGCCGGGTGTACCCGCTGTGCCCGCACGGTGTTCGTCGTCAACGCCACGCCCCCGCCTTTCGCCAAGTCGACCCATTCTGCCAGCTCGGGGATGGTGGACGGGCGCGGCCGGGGGACGGGCGGGGCGGGACGGGCGCGGCCGGGGGACGGACGGGGGCGGGAGGGCGGCCGTGCGCGAGCCGGCCTGCGCCCCTCTGGCTCCTTCGGCGGATTCCAGAAGGTGCAGGCCGGCGGTGGGTCGGGTTCTGCGGGGGCCGGGGCTCAGGAGCGGGTCGGTTCCGCAGGGGTGGTGTCGACCAGGTCGGGGTGGTGGCGGCGGGTGACCTCGGGGTGGGCGCGGGTGTAGCCCTTCCACTCGTTGAGGCCGAACTCGGCGAAGAGCGGGTTGGCCGGGTCCTGGGTGGCCCCGGGGGCGTGGTGGGCCAGGGGGAAGTCGAGCGGCTCGATGTGGGCGTCGAGGCGCGGGTTGTAGAAGAACGGGACGGAGAAGCGCTCCCGGGCGCCGGGCGGGCTGACCACGCGGTGACTGGTGGCCTTGAGGTAACCGTCGGTGGCGACCTCCAGCAGCTCGCCCAGGTTGACCACGAAGGCGCCCTCCATCGGCGGGACCTCCAGGAAGCTGCCGTCCGGACGCTCCACCTGGAGGCCGCCGACGGTGTCCTGGAGGAGGAGGGTGATGAAGCCGTAGTCCTTGTGCGCGCCGACGCCCTGGCCGGCCCCGTCGGGCGCCGTCCCGGGGTAGCGGACCAGCTTCAGCCGCAGGTGCGGGTGCCCGGCGAAGGCGTAGTCGTAGAAGTCCGGGCGGGCGCCGATCGCGGTGAGCAGCTCGTGCAGCAGCCGCTTGGCGACGTCACCGAGGCGGTCGATCCAGTCGAGCGCGGCGGACCGCAGCTCGGGGAGCGCCGTGGGCCACTGGTTCGGGCCCTCCAGCCACCAGTACGGCGGCTCGCCGTGGCCCGGGACGTGCGGGGGCAGCTCGGCGCCGATGTCCAGCTGGTCGCGCCAGTCCTGGCTGCCGCCGGTGCGCTCGTCGCCGGTGCGGGTGTAGCCGCGGAAGTGCGGGGAGTTGAGGTTGCTCACGCCGAGCCGGTCGGCCTCGGGGAGGTCGAAGAAGGCCCGCATCGCCCCGGTGAGGGCGGCCGTCTCGACCGGGGTGACACCGTGGCCGACGAGCTGGAAGAAGCCGACGCCGGTGGCCGCGGCCCGCAGCTCGTCGTGCAGCCGGAGCCGGTCCTCGGGGCTGCCGCCGGCGAGCGAGAGGTCGATCACCGGGAGGGCGTCGGCGAGGGCGCCGGGAGCCGCGCCGGCCGAGGCCTTCGGGGCACTCGGATCGGTCGGGGCGTTCGCGGGCGTGCTCGCGGAAGTCTTCGCGGCCGTGTCTGCGGCCGTGTCCGCGGCCGTGTCCGCGAGGGCGTTCGACCGGGCGTCCGCGGGGGCGGACGGGGTGGTGGAGGGGTGCTGCTGCGTCATGGGTGACATCCGCTGGGTCTCGTCCCGACCGTTCCCGGTGGTCGACCGGGGGCGCCGGGGCCACGCCTGGTGCGGCGGGTGCCCCGGGGGCCGGGAAGGGGGACGCGGCCTGGTGAGGACCGCGCATGAGGGTGGGAGGCGCGAGGTTCAGCCGGAGCGTCGACAGGACATGGTCGTCACGCGGAGCAGGTCCACGTGGCGGCGGCGAACAAGTATGAGCACGTCACCAGCCTAAATGACGGTCGTACCAGCGGGGAGGCCTCGGGTCCAAACTGTTGTCGTGTGCGTGCCAAGTGGCGGGAGTTGGTCAGGTGTGGAGGCCGTTGAGGCCGCTGCGGTCACTGGGTCCGGTGTGGTCGTTGAGGTAGGCCAGCACCGCGAGGACCCGCCGGTTGTCGTCGTCCGAGGGCAGGAGGTCCAGCCGGACGAAGATCGACGCGGTGTGCTTGGCGACCGCCCGCTCGGTGATCACCAGCTGCTGGGCGATGGCTGCGTTCGACCGGCCCTCCGCCATCAATGCGAGCACCTGCCGTTCGCGCGGGCTGAGCGCGGCCACCGGGCCGGAGGAGGAGTTGTGGGTGAGTAGTCGGCTGATCACCTCCGGGTCCATCGCCGTGCCGCCCTGTGCGACCCGGCGTACCGCTTCCAGGAACTGGGAGCCGTCCATGACGCGGTCCTTGAGCAGGTAGCCGATCCCGCCGCTGCCGTCCGCCAGCAGCTCGCGTGCGTAGAGCTGCTCGACGTACTGCGACAGCACCAGCACCGGCAGCCCGGGGTGCTTCTGACGGGCTGCCAGAGCGGCGCGCAAGCCCTCGTCGGTGAACGAGGGCGGCAGCCGGACGTCCACCACGGCGATGTCCGGCCGGTCCGCGGCCACCGCCGCCAGCAGCTCGTCACCGGTCTCGACGGCCGCGGTGACCGTCATGCCGTTCGCCTCCAGCAGCCGGGTCAGGCCGTCCCGGAGGAGGAAGAGGTCTTCGGCGATGACAACGCGCACGGGATCTCCAGCTGTGCGATGGTGGGGCCGCCCGGCGGGCTGCTGACGGCGAGCACCCCGTCGAACGCGGCCAGCCGCCGCTCTGTTCCGCGCAGACCGGTGCCCTTGGACGGGTCTGCGCCGCCGCGCCCGTCGTCGGTCACCGATATCCGCAGCAGCCCCTCGGCGCTGTCATGGCCGATCTCGATCCAGACCTGGCCGGCCCCGGCGTGCTTGACCACATTGGCCAGCAGCTCGCTCGCCGCGAAGTAGGCCGCGGATTCGACCGGTGCGGGTGGTCGGCCCGGCAGCCCGCCGGTGAACCGGACCGGCAGCGGCAGGTCGAGGGCCATGGCGTGCACCGCGTCGGCCAGACCGCGGTCGGCGAGCACCGGCGGATGGATGCCCCGGACCAGGTCGCGCAGCTCGCCCAGTGCCCTGGCCGAGGACGTCCGGGCCTCCGCGAGCAGCGGCCGCAGGGCGTGCGGGTCGTGGTCGAGCAGTTGCTCGGCCACGCTCAGCAGCATCCCCAGCGCCACCAGCCGGGCCTGCGCCCCGTCGTGCAGGTCCCGCTCGATCCGGCGCAGCTCGGCCGCTCCGGCGTCGATGGTGTCCGCCCTCGTCCGGGCCAGATGGCTGACCTGGAGGGCCAGCTCGGTCTGCCGGGACGGCCCAAGCAGGGCCCGGGCGGCCCGCTCGTGCAGCGCCAGCACGGGCCGGGCGGCCCAGAGGGCGACGGGCGCTGCCATCCAGAGCGCCATCGTGTAGAGCGCCAGCAGGGAGATGAACGGACCGCCCCGGCCGAACACTTGGACCAGTACCGGGACCAGGATCAGCAGTATGGCGGCGAGCAGGACGGTGATGCCGGAGAACACCGACCAGGCCGTGTCCCGCCAGGTCGCCGGGTCGCCCGGCCAGCCGCCGGCCTGCCGCCACAGCAGCCGCCACCGCGGACCTCCGTCGGCCGTCGGCCGGTAGGGCGGCTCTATCGCCCTACCGCTCCAACGCGCGACCAGCCGCCTCGTCTCCACCGCCACCCAGCGGGAGCCGATCACGCCGAGCATCAGCATTGGAAGCGCCAGCAGCAGTGCCCCGGAACGGCCGCTCGGTGCCGCGCCCCCGTAGATGACCGTGGCCGTCACCGCCAGCGTTCCCGGTGCGAGCAGAGCGGCCCCCGCCGCCCGGCCGGCCGCCCCGGTGGCCCAGCTCAGCGCCCAGACGGCGACCGGCAGCGTCGCCAGCAAGAGCCCCGTCATGGCGCGGAACCGGTTGGGCGCGGACGTGTCGTCAGGGCCCAGCAGGGCGGCGAGCACCAGGACGGGAGCGGCTACGGCGGCGACCGCGCCCGCCACCGCCAGGATGACCGCGTACAGCGCGCGCACGCTGTCCACGAGCGCCCGGCCCACCCGTGTGGCGGCCCTGGCCACGACAACCGTGCTCATCACGCACCTCCTGCCCCTTGCTGCGTCGTCCTGCAGCGTTCCTCGCGGAGCCCGGACCGGGCCCCGTCGATCGTGCGGTGGCCAGTCTGCCGGGCGGTCCACGGGCGGCGCACGGGGTCTGAACCCCGAACCTGAGGTGTACCTGAATACACCCCAAGGAGGCCGCCCAGCCGTCTGTCGAGGCCCTGCCGCCGGTTCGTAGCGTCGTTCCCGTCAGCCGGCTCGGGGCGTTCCGGGGCCGGATCCGCTCCCGAGTGCCCAACCTTCCCGAGCGCCCAAGTGTCGGCCCGGGCCTCGCTGTTCCTGCCAGGCCCGATCCCGTCCCCGGTCCCTTGTCCGCCCCTCGCTCCGCCCCTGTTCCCGACCCCTGGAGGGCCCGTGACCGCGCCGATCATCCAGCTCCGCGACATCAGCAAGACCTACGACACGTCCGACACCGCCCGCCCGGCCCTGGCCGCGCTGGACCTGGAGGTCCGGGCCGGCGAGGCGCTGGCCGTGCTCGGCCGCTCCGGCAGCGGCAAGTCCACCCTGCTCAACCTGATCGCCGGCCTCGACCGCCCCAGCACCGGCAGCGTGGTGGTGGACGGAGTCGCCGTCCACGAGCTGGGTGAGGCCGCGTTGGCGGGGTACCGGCGGGCGCGGATCGGCATGGTGTTCCAGTTCTTCAACCTGCTGGACGACCTCAGCGTCGAGGACAACGTGCTGCTCCCCGCCCAGCTGTCCGGGATGCGCCGAGACCAGGCACGGGCCCGCGCCGCCGAGCTGCTGGACCGGCTCGGCGTGGCCCGGCACGCCCGGACGTTCCCCGGCCTGCTCTCCGGCGGCGAGCGCCAGCGCGTCGCGGTGGCGCGGGCCCTGATGAACCGGCCGCCGCTGCTGCTCGCCGACGAGCCGACCGGCGCCCTGGACACCACCTCCGCCGCCGACGTCCGCGCGCTGCTCACCGAGTTGAACGCGGAGGGCCAGACGATCCTGCTGGTCACCCACGACACCGCGCTCGCCGAGGCCTGCGCCACCCGGACGATCGAGCTGCTCGACGGCCGCCTGCACCGCGACACGCTGCACGCGGGGGCCGCCCGATGAGCGCGCTCGGCAAGGTGGTCCGGGCCGGCGTCGGCCGCAAGCGGGTGCAGACGCTGGTCATGGTGCTCACCACGATGATGGCCGTCACGGCCTGCGTCCTCGCCACCGGGCTGCTGGCCGCCGCCGAGGGGCCGTTCGACCACGCCTTCGCCCAGCAGCGCGGCGCTCACCTGAACGCCCTGGTCGACCCGGCGAAGGCCGAGCCGGCGAAACTGACCGCCACCGCCCACGCCCCGGGGGTGACAGCGATGGCCGGCCCGTACCCGGCGCTGCCCCTGCGGCCGCATGCGGGCGAGAACACCAGCGCCCTCCCGGAGGGCGCCGCGCTGGCCCCGATGACCTTCGTCGCCCGCGCCTCGGACGAGCCGCTGGACGGCCTGCGGGTGACGCTCGGCCGCTGGCTCGCCGGGCCGGGCGAGGTCGTCCTCCCGGACGGCCGCTCCCCACTCGCCCTCGGTGACCGGATGACCTTCCCCGACCTGCCCGGCGGCCCGACGCTGACCGTGGTCGGGCTGGCCGCCTCGGTCTCCTGGAGCGCGGACGGCTGGGTCGCCCCCGAGCAGGCCGCCGCGCTGACCGCACCCGGCAGCACACCTCCGGTCCAGCTGCTCTACCGCTTCGCCCACGCCGGCACGGATGCCGAGGTGGACGCCGACCGCGCGGCGCTCGCCGCCGCCCTGCCGCCGGGCACGCTGACCGGTGTCACCTCCTACCTCCCGGTCAAGCAGCATGCCGACCGGACGGCCGCGACCTTCGTCCCGTTCGTTGTCGCCTTCGGCCTGCTCGGCCTCGCCATGTCCGTGCTGACCATCGGGGTGGTGGTCAGCGGCGCGGTCACCGCCGCCACCCGGCGGATCGGCATCCTCAAGTCCGTGGGCTTCACCCCGGCCCAGGTGGTCCGGGCCTACGTCGGCCAGGCGCTCGTCCCGGCGTCGGTCGGGACGGCACTCGGCGTCCTCGGGGGGAACCTGCTGGCCGTCCCCGTCCTCGGCCTGGCTGACAAGGCGCTGCGCAGCGGTCTGCTGGGCATCCCGCTCTGGGTCGACCTCGCCGTTCCGGCGGTGGCACTCGCCGCGGTGGCCGGGACGGCCCTGGTGCCCGCGCTGCGGGCCGGTCGGTTGCGCACCGTCGAGGCGCTCGCGGTCGGCCGGACGGCGCCCGGTACGCGGTCCGGGGCCTCCCGGACCGTCGCGGCGGCTCAGCGGCTGCTGGCCGGGCTACCGGTGCCGCGTGCTCTGAGCTTGGGCCTGGCCGGCCCGCTCACCCGGCCGGTGCGTACGGCCACCACAACGGCGGCGGTGTTGCTCGGCACGGTCGGCGTGACGCTGGGTGCGGGCCTGGCGGTCTCCCTGAACGGGATCCAGGACGGCCTCAACGCCGACCACACGGGCGCGGTCGTCGTGGAACCGCCGATGGACCGCTCGGCCAAACCCGTCGACCGCCTGGACGAGGCCGCCGTCGTGGCCGCGATCACCGCCCGCCCGGGCACCCGGGCCTGGTTCAGCACGGTCCTCGCCCCGGTCACCGTGGCGGGCCACACCGGGCGGGCCGGTGTGCTCGCCTACGGCGGGGACTCCTCCTGGAGCGGGTACCAGATGATTTCCGGCCGGTGGTTCCACGGCGGGGGAGAGGCGGTCGTGGGGTCCGGGTTCCTGAGCACCAACCAGGTCCGGGTCGGCGACACGATCACCCTCACCGACCACGGCCGCAGCACCCCGGTCCGGATCGTCGGCGAGGCGCTCTCCACGGAGGACGTGGTGCTGACCGACCGATCCACGCTGATACCCCTCGACACCGCCGTCCTTCCGGCTTCCGTGCGGTTCCACGTCGACCTCGCGCACGGCACCGACCGGCGGGCCTACGCGGACGCGCTGGACGATGCGTTGCGGCCGCTCGGCCTCGGGGCAGAGCCGGGCGAGGCGGGGCTGAACATCACTGTCCTGGCGATGAACTCACTGGCCGCTGTACTCACCCTGCTGCTGGTCGCGGTGGCGGGCCTCGGGGTGCTCAACACCGTCCTGCTGGACACCCGGGAGCGGGTCCACGACCTCGGGGTGCTCAAGGCGCTCGGGATGTCACCGCGCCAGACCGTGGGGATGGTGCTCACCTCGGTCTGCGGCAGCGGCCTCCTCGCCGGCCTGGTGGGCGTCCCGGTCGGGGTCGCCGTCCACCACTGGATAGTCCCGGCGATGGCCCGCGCCGCGGGGACGGGCGTACCGGAGGCGGACCTCGCGGTCTACGAGCCGGGAGTGGTCCTGCCACTGGTGCTCGGCGGGCTGGTGATGGCACTGCTCGGCGCCCTCCCGCCGGCCACCTGGGCGGCACGCACCCGGACGGTGACGGCGCTGCGCACCGAGTAGCGGTCCAACAGTCCGCCTGGGTGTTGGGCCGCCGCCCCGGAACCCGTCCTTCCGGGGCGGCGGCCTGGCTCGATTCGCCCAAGCCTGGGCGAGCCGCCCGAGTACGCCGGCCCCCCTGCTCGCGCGGGCCGTCCGAGCAGGGGGCGAACCGAGCCCGGGTGGCCGAACCCGGGTGGCCGAACCCGGGCGAGCCGCCCGAGTCAGGGAAACCGAGCAGGGGGGCGAACTCGGCCCGGGCGGGCCGTCCGGTTCAGGCCAGCCGGGTGGCGGCGTACGCCTCGATGGCGTCCCGCTGGTACGCGGCGAGGCCCGGCGCGATCGCCTCGTACGCGGCGCGCCACTGCTCGTTCTCCACGCACGAGCGGCCGATCGCGCGGTACTCCTCGGCGGTGACCGGCAGGAACGCGCTGACGGCGCGGTACTGCCCGTCGACCTCGGCCTGCACGGCGTGGGCGTCGACGGGAGTGCCGGCGGCCATCAGTTCGGCCAGCCGGATCATCAGCGCGGTGCGCTCGCGCTGCCCGGCCTCGATCTCGGCCGCGGTCATCGTCGCGGTCGCCCGCCCGATCCCCTCGGCCAGCTCCGGGAAGTCGCGCAGGCTGTCCTCGTACTGGGCGGGCTGGATGCCCTCGAAGAGGTTCTCCGGTCGGTTGATGCTGGTCATGGGGCTACCGTCCTTCCTGGACTGTTCCAGTTCGGTGATCGTGCGGGAGACGGTGGCGGCCAGGGCGGTGAGCCGGTCGCGCTCGGCGAGCAGCCGGTGGTGGTGGCCGCGCAGGGCCTCCAGCTCGTCCACCTGCGAGGCCAGGATCCGGCCGACCTCGGACAGGCTCACCCCGAGCGCCCGCAGCACGAGGATCTGCTGCAGCCGCAGCAACTGGCGCTCCTCGTAGTAGCGGTGGCCGTTGGAGCCGATCCACGCGGGCGGCAGCAGATCGATCTCGTCGTAGTGCCGGAGCGTCCGGGCGGTCACGCCCGACATCCGCGCCACCTCCGCGATCGGCCAGGCCATCGCCGTCTCCTCTCACCTGTGTGAGACCGGCTGCCACCGGCTGGTCAGGCCCCCGGAGCGCCGGCCGGTCAGGCCCCGGGGCACCGATCGGGCCCCCGGCCCCGGCCGCCGCCGGTCTCACGCTTGTGGCACCGGGCCGGTCTTTCCGGCCCTGAACAGGACGGTAGAACCTGCCGTTGCGGCAACTTCAAGTCCCCGACCTCCAACCCCCGAATCCAAGTCCCAAGCCTCAGAGCCCTCAAGCCCCCGAGCCCTCAAGCCCCCGAGTCCCAAGCCCCCGAGCCCTCAAGCCCCCGAGTCCCCGGCTCACCCCCCCCGGGGAGCCGCGCTACTCGCCGAGCCAGTCCAGCGACTGCCCGTGCGGCCCGGTCAGCGCCACTGGCCGTTCGTCCAGGGCGAGCGCGAACAACGTCCGGTCGCCCGGCACCTGCGCGGACGGCAGCAGTCGGCCCACGGCGGGCAGCACGCTGGGCGCCTCGTTGGAGATCCAGTGCCCGGGTAGTCTCGGCGTCCCAAATTTTCCCGTTGTCCCGAACGATTTTGGCAGAGCCTTGTCTCTGCCTTTGCCGTGCGCTGTACGGGTGCTAACTCGCCCGCCGCGAGAGTGAATCCACGTCCGACGCAGTCAACTCTCGGAAGCAGGAGCCCCGATGAACCCCAGGATCCGCACTCGCGCTGCTATCGCCACGGCCGTGGCCGTCGCCGCCGTCGGCACTTTCACCGCCGGTGTCGGCGTCGCCCAGGCGGGCGACGAGCAGAGCCGGCGCGGCAGGGTCGCCGAGCGCGAGATCGCCGGTCTCTTCGACCAGTGGAACGCGGCCCTGCAGACCGGCGACCCGGAGAAGGTCGCCGACCGCTACGCCCAGGACGCGGTGCTCCTGCCCACCGCCTCGCCGAAGATCCGTACCAACCATGAGGAGATCGCGGACTACTTCGAGCACTTCCTGCAGAAGAAGCCGCGCGGCGAGAAGATCCGTTCGGTGATCCACATCCTGGACGCCAACTCGGCGATCGACGCCGGTCTCTACCGCTTCCACCTCACCGACCCGGTGACCGGCGTGACCAAGACGGTCGAGGCCCGCTACACGTACGAGTACGAGAAGCGCGGTGGCAAGTGGCTGATCGTCAACCACCACTCCTCGGTGCTCCCGGCCGAGGGCTGAGCCCCGGCCGGCGGCCGCCCCCCAGCCCCGCTCGATGCCCTGCGCCGGACGCCTGCCGCATACCGCCGCTCACGCCTGCCGCCCGACGCCTGCCGCCTGCCGCCCGAGCCCAGGCTCACGCCCGAGCCCAGGCTCACGGCCGAGGGCCCGCCCCCGGCCGGGGGCCGAGCCGGGCGCCGGTGCGCGCGTCGGTGCGCGGCCCGGGCGCCCGCAGGCAGACCCGCAGGCCGATCCGGACGGCCAGCCCGCCGCCGGGCGCGTCCCGCAGGGCCACCGTGCCGCCGTCGTCGGTCACCAGCTGCTTGACGATGGCGAGTCCGAGCCCCGAGCCCGACCGCCCGGTGAGGCCCTGGCCGCGCCAGAACCGGTCGAACGCCCGGGACTGTTCGGCGGCGGACATGCCCGGCCCCTGGTCGAGCACCTCCAGCACCGCCTCGTCCCCGGCCGCCGCCTCCAGCCGGACGGTGATGGTGCCGCCGTCGGGGGAGACCTCCAGGGCGTTGGAGAGCACGTTGTCCAGCACCTGGTCCAGGTTGCCGGGCCCGGCCAGCACGTGCAGGCGCTCGTCGGGGGCCCCGGTGAGCGCGATGGTCACCCCACGCTCGTCGGCGGCGGGGCGCCAGACGCTGAGCCGCTCCTCGACCAGCTCGCGCAGCGCCAGCGGCTCCGGGGCCGAGACCTTGGCCTCGGCCCGGGCCAGCACCAGCAGCCCACTGACCAGTCGGCTCATCCGGACCACCTCGGCGGTGGCCTGGTCCACGTCCTCGCGCACGAACTCGTCGTCCGCGCCGTCGGCGATGTTGTCGAGGGAGAGGCGCAGTGCGGTGAGCGGGGTGCGCAGTTGGTGCGAGGCGTCCGCGACGAAGATCCGCTGCGAGGCGACCAGGGTGTCGAGCCGCTCGGCGCCCTGGTTCAGCGTCCGGGCCAGGGTCTTTGTCTCCTGCGGGCCGGTGACGGGGGAGCGTGCGGTGAGGTCTCCGTCGCTGAACCGGCTGGCCATGTCGTTGAGTTGGCGCAGCGGCTTGGTGAGCAGCCGGGCCACGATCGCGCCGAGCCCGGCGGCAACCGCGAGCACGCCGACGGCGAGGATCGCGCGGAAGCCCCAGATTCGCCAGAGCCGGTCGCTGAGGTCGGCGGTTGCGTACCGGATCCGCACCGCGCCGACGATCCGCTCCCCGCCGGCCACACCCGCTGCGCTCGCCGTACCGGCCGCGCTCGCTGCACCCGCTGTGCTCGCTCCACCCGCTCCACCCGCTGCACTCGCCGTACCGGCCGCACCCGCCCCGCTCTCGCTGCCCTTCCCGTCCGTCGCATCCGACCGGGCGTGCGCGGGCACGGTGACCACCAGCTCCGGGCCCCAGACGAGGCGTGAACCCCAGTCCGCCGTGCTCCGCCCGCTGCGCAGCGCCTCGGTGAACGCCTGGTCCGCCGGGTGGGCGGGCAGCGGCAGCGGCGGAACGGCCGTCCCGTCGGCGGCCACCACCTCCACCGTCCCCGGCGTCTCGTCCGCGTACGCGCCCGCCACCCGGGCCAGTGCCTGCAGGGCGGGGGCGTCGCCGTCGCCGAGCAGCAGTGCCATGGTGGTCGCCTCGCGGCGCACCGACTCCTCGGTGTCACCGCGCAGTTGGGCGGTGAGCGTGAACGCCACCGGCACGGTGAACGCCGCCAGTGCCACGCCGACCAGCAGGACGTAGCTGACGATCAGCCGGCGGATCATGAGGCGCGGTCACCGTCGACCGCCGAATCGGCTGTCACCAGCCGGAAGCCCACGCCGCGCACCGCCTCGATCGCCACCGCACCGGCGAGTTTGCGCCGCAGCGCCGCCACGTGCACATCCAGCGTCTTGGTCGGCCCGAACCAGTTGGCGTCCCAGACCGCCTCCATGATCTGCTCGCGCGACATCAGCGCGCCCGGCTCCTCGGTGAGGAAGGCCAGCAGGTCGTACTCCTTCGGCGTGAGCGCCACCTCCGCCCCGTCCAGCCGCACCCGCGCCGCTTTCCGGTCGATGGTGAGCCGTGCCCCGTACCGGTCCGGGCCGACCGTCGGCTGCGCCTGCGGCCGCACCCGCCGCATCACCGCCCTGATCCGGGCGATCACCTCGCGCACCCCGAACGGTTTGGACACGTAGTCGTCCGCCCCGATCTCCAGCCCGACGACCCGGTCCGTCTCGTCACTGCGCGCGCTGATCACGATGATGGGCACATCCCCGCGCCGGCGCAGCACCCGGCAGACGTCCAGCCCGTCGGTGTCCGGCAGCCCGAGGTCCAGCAGCACCAGGTCGTAGGGCGCGGTGACGGCCAACGCGGCCGTCCCGGTGGTCACCCACTCGACCTCGAACCCGTACCGCACCAGCCCACGCCGCAGCGACTCCGCTACCGGCTCATCGTCCTCCACCAGCAATACACGCACGAGCCGAACCCTATTGACCCGCCCCGGACCTCCTCACACCGCCACCCCACGCCGGGCCCCGGGCCCTCCGGGGCTACCGGAGGGAGGGCCTGCTGTTCCCGGTCGGTCCGGTTGAAGCTGCGCAAAGCCGTGACGGATCCGCGGTACCCGCCGACTTCAGGTGGGCAGGGCAGGGCAGGGCAGGGCAGGCAGTCGCGTCGCCAGCCTTCGTGGCATGAAGACCCGGCCGGACGACATCGACGATCAGCGGGCTGCGAACTTCCCTACGGGAGCTCGGCATTGACGCGGCCGGTAGAGCCAGAGCAGACAGAGGCGCCGTCCGAGATCGAAAACCGCTTGCCGCGCTGCGGGCCCGTGCGGGGATACTCCCGCATGAGCAGAATCGCGCAGGTCATCGTCCTGGCGACGTACGCGGACGAGGTCATGGAACCGCTGACCAGGCCCGATGAGTCGCGCAGTTGGTCGGGCGAATTCAGACCGCTGGACCTGTTCGTGGGCGGCTGGGTCATCGAGTTCTATCGCATGCGGCCGCGGACCGGACTGCTGAAGCACCTCGAATCGCTCCCGTGGCCCAACCCGGGGCAGGTCCAGGTGCTGATCCACGACGAGGAGGACGACTGCTTCGGCCTCTGGATGATCCACGACGGCAGGCTCGTCGAGGTGCCACTGCCGCGCACCCAGCGGTACCACGGCCCGGCACCCGCCACCCACGAATTCCCGGCTGGCCCGGGCTACCTGTGGCGGACGGACGCCGGCAGCACCGTCCCGGCCGAGCTCTCGACCCAACGCCAGGACCTGCGACCGGCCTGGTAGCGGCAGCGGGCCCACCCGACCCCTGGCCCACCCCTGGCCCACCCCGACCCCGCGACCGACCACACCCCGAGAGCTCGCGACCGACCCCACCCCCGACCACACCCCCCGAGAGCTCACCTCCGAGCCGTCTCCCGGAGCGCGGTGACGAGCCGGGAGAGGGCCGGCTGCCCCCAGGCGGTCTCGCGGACGGCGGCGTGGATGGCGCGGACCGGTTCGGGGTTGCGCAGCTTCCGGACGGTCACACCCGGGTGGCGCCGGGCGGCGAGCCCCAACAGGGGGACGAGGGCGACGCCGAGGCCGGCCGCGACGAAGCCCTGAGCGGTCGGGTAGTCCTCGCTGTCCACCGCGAATGCGGGGCGGAAACCGGCGGCGGCGCAGGCGTCGAGGACGATGTCCTGGCAGGTGCCGGGCCGTTCGCTGCCGACCCAGGGTTCGCCGGCGAAGTCGGCGAGGTCGAGGACGCGCTTCGCGGCGAGCGGGTGGCCCTTCGGCAGCACGGCGCGGTACGGGTCGTCGAGCAGGTGGACGAGGCGCAGGCCGGGGTGGTCCTCGGCCCGGGGCCGGACGGCCACGGCGAGGTCGGCACGGCCCTGGAGCACCTCGTGCAGAGGGTCCTCTGGGTCGGTCATGCCGAGGTCGAGACGGACGCCCGGGTGGTCGGCGCGGAAGGCGGCGACCGCGGGGGCGACCAGGGTGGCTCCCGCGGTGGCGAAGTAGCGGACCGTCAGCGACCCGGTCCGCCCGGCCAGCAGGTCGGCGAGCGCGGCCCCGGCTTCGGCGACCTGCCGTTCGATGACGGCGGCGTGTTCGGCCAGCAGCCGCCCGGCGGCGGTCGGCCGGACGCCGCGGCCGGCCCGTTCGAGCAGCGCCGTCCCGGTCTGCTTCTCCAGGGCCGCGATCTGCTGGCTGACGGCGGACGGGGTGTAGCTGAGGGCCGTGGCGGCGGCGGTCACCGAACCGCCGCTGACCACGGCCCGGAGCACCTGGAGACGTCGCACGTCGAGCATGTAGTCCAGCTTAAAGGTGATGCAGAACATTTCACTTGTCCTGTCGGATTCCGGCAGGCAGCGTTCGTACCACCACCTCTGACGTCCGATGAAAGGCAGGTGCCCCGTGGTGCGGATGGCCGTCCTCGCGCTGCTCTGGGGCTCGGGCTTCCTCTGGACCAAGCTCGCGCTGCGCCACGGGCTCTCCCCGCTGCAGATCACCGTGCTGCGCTCCGCCCTCGGGGCGGCCGTGCTGCTGGTCCTCGCCCGTTCCGCCCGCCGGCGCCTGCCGCGAGGCTCCGCGACCTGGCTGCGCCTCGTCGTCGCGGCCTTCCTCTGCAACACCCTGCCGTTCTTCCTGACCGCGCTGGGTGTGCAGACCGTCGGCTCGGGGCTGGCCGGGGTGCTCAACGCGACGACGCCGCTCTGGTCCCTGCTGATCGGGCTCGCCGTCGGTACGGAACGCGGCCGGAATCCGCTGCGCCTCGGCGGTCTGCTGCTCGGCTTCGCGGGCGTGTTGCTGATCTTCTCGCCGTGGCAGGGGAATCCGGCGCAGCACGGCGGCGGGTTCGGCTGGGGCGCGCTGGCGCTGCTCGGCGCGGCCGCCAGCTATGCGGTCGCTTTCACCTACATGGGGCGTGTGCTCACCGACACCGGCACCGAGCCGCTCGCCCTCTCCGCCGCCCAGCTCAGCGTCGCGGCCGCGCTCAGCACACTGGCCCTACCGGCCGGCGGCGGCATCACGGACGGGTTCAGCATCCCGGCACTGGCGGCCGTCGCCGTCCTCGGGGTGTTCTGCACCGGGCTCACCTTCCACCTCAACTACCGGCTCATCGCCATCGAGGGCGCCACCGGTGCGGCCACCGTCGGCTACCTGCTGCCGGTCGTCTCGACGGCGCTCGGCGCGCTCGTCCTCGACGAGGCATTGAGCGTGCGGACCGTCGCGGGAATGATCGTGGTGCTGGCCGGGGTCTTCCTGACCAGGCAGCATCGTGAACGACCCACCCGCCCCACGGCACCGGCACCGGCTCCCACGCCGGCCGCCGCCACCGCCGCCACTGCGTCCACCTCCACTGCGTCCACCCCCACTGCGTCCACCACCACTCGCGACCGAACGAACGGACCATGAGCCCCGAATCACCCTGGCGGACAGGCGACTTCCGCACCCTCTTCACCGCCACCGCGCTCGCCCAGCTCGGCACCAACATCGGCTACGTCGCCCTCCCGCTGATCGCCGTCACCGCGCTGGACGCGAGCGCCGGTCAGGTCGGGGCACTGGCCACGCTGAGCACCCTCGCCTTCCTGCTGATCGGCCTGCCCGCCGGGGCTTGGGTGGACCGGATGCGCCACCGCCGCGTCCTCATCGTCGCGGACCTCGTGAAGGCCGCGCTGTACGCGTCCGTCCCGCTCGCCTGGTGGCTGGGCGGGCTCACCCTCTGGCAGCTGTACGCCGTCGCCCTGCTGAGCGGGTGCGCGACCGTCTTCTTCGACGTCGCCTCACAGAGCGTGCTCCCGCAACTGGTCGGCCGCGGCCACCTGGTGCAGGCGAACGCGGCCGTGGTGAGTCTGATGGCCGTCGGCAACATCGCCGGCCGCGGCGCGGGCGGTGCGCTCGTCCAACTGCTCACCGCGCCGGCCGCCATCGCCGCGACGGCGGCCAGCCACCTCGGTTCGGCGCTGCGCCTGATCGCCCTGCGCCGTACCCCCGCGCCCGCGCCGCCTCCGGTGCGTGGCGACGGGCCCGGACTGGGTGCGCAGATCGGGGAGGGCCTGCGTCACGTCCTCGGCAACGCCGAACTGCGGGCGCTCGCGCTCACCGCCTCCCTCACCAATCTCGGCTTCCAGATCGTCAACACCCTGCTGCCGGTGCTGTTCGTGCGGGAGCTCCACCTCCCCGCCGGCGCGCTGGGCCTGTACTGGGCGGTCGGCGGCCTGGGCATCCTGCTCGGCTCCCGCTGCGCCCGGCCGATCGCGGCCCGGGTCGGCTACGGCCGGGCGCTCGGCCTGGCCGGTCTCTGTGCGGCGCCGGCCGGTCTGTTGATCCCGCTGAACGGTGCCGGCGTCTGGTTGTACGTGGCGGGGTTCGGCTCGCTGGCGCTGGCCTTCAAGACCGGGATGGACAACGTGCTCGGCGTCAGCCTGCGGCAGCGGATGACCCCGGACGCCCTGCTCGGCCGGATGAACGCCACCTTCCGCTTCCTGCTCACCGGTTCGCTGGCGATCGGCGCCGCCCTGGCCGGCCTGCTCGGCGAACTGGCCGGCCTCCACCCGACCCTCTGGCTCGGCGGTGTGCTTCTCGCCTCGGCCTTCCTCCCCGTCTACCTCTCGCCGATCCGCACCCGCCGCCTCCTCCCCGACCAGCCGGCCGTGACCGTGACCGGGGCCGTGACAGGAGCCGTGACAGGAGCCGTGACCGGGGCTGTGGCAGCGGCCGAGACCGGGGCCGGGGCCGAGACCGGGGCCGGGGCCGGGGCCGAGACCGATGCTCCCCGCGACGCGAGGCCGGCCCTTGACCTCAAGCGCACTTGAAGGTCCATCATGGTCACCATGAACACGGACACGAACCAGAGCACCGCTGCCGAGATCGAAGCCGTCGAAGCCATCAAGCAGGTCGTCGCCGCCGTCGAGCACGCCCAACTGAACGAACTCACCGAGGAGTTCATAGGCCTCTTCCGCGAGGACGCGATCTGGACCACCGGCCACGGCAAGCGCCTCACCGGCCGCGACGAGATCGCCGAGTTCACCCGCAAGGTACTCCCCGGCACCTTCACGGGCACCGGGAACACCGCCAGCTACGAGGTGGTGCACATCCTCTTCATCCGCCCCGACGTCGCCGCCGTGAAGGTCCGCCAGCGCTACCTGGGCGCGGACGGCGAGCAGATCGGCGACGAGGGCAGCCCGCTCTACGTCATGGCTAAGGAGAACGGCCGCTGGCTGTTGACGGCCAACCAGAACACCGTCGTGGTGCGCGACTAGGCGGACGGGCTCCCCGGTGAGGCCGCGCCCCGTCGCACCCGGCCGTCCGCGGCCTCACCGCGCCGTCGCGCGCCGCCGGCCGCGGAACAGGCTCACAGCCGCCCACACCCCGAGCGCCACCAACGCGTAGAACAGCACCTTCACCCAGAGCGGCGCCGTGGAGACCGCCCCCCGCTCGTACCGGCACCAGCCGTTCGGGGGGAACCAGCCCGTCCCCGTCTCCAGCAGTCGCCCGTACCCGCGGTAGTACCCCTGCGAGCACATCTCCTCGAACTCCAGCGCCGGGACGAACAGCACCGCCCACACGCCGGCCGCCAGCAGCGGCGCGAGACACGCCGCCACCTCCACCCAGATCCGCCGCCGAGGCCCGTCCACCATCCCAGTACCCTACCGACGCCCTCGCCCCACCCCAGCGGTCACCACGGAACGGCAGGACCGGGCCTGAGGACGCTCGGCCGTCAGCCCCGAAGCCCTCCGCCGTTCAGCACTCCGCCGTTCAGCTTTCGGTCGTCGGGGCCTGGGTCGTCGGGGCCTGGGCCGTCGGGGACTCGGCGACCGGGGTCGGAGCCGTCGAGGCCTGGGCGGCATGGGGGAACGGGCAGCCGCCGGCCGTCGCGGGCCCGTCCTCGAAGGTGCCCAGCTCGCTCACCCGGTAGCCGCCGGGGTAGCCGCGCACCTGGCGGCCGTCGCGGGCCAGGTGCGGCTTGCGGCGGGGCGGGAGGAGGCGGACGAAGCGGCCGCGCAGCCACATGCCGGTCCGGACGGCGCGCCGCAGGGCGGCCGGTGGCGCCGGGTATCCGAAGGCCTCGCGCAGCGGGTCGTCCAGGAGGCAGAGGGATGAGGTGCGCATGGAGGGCCGCATCGGGGCCGGGTACCAGGAGGCCATCAGCCCGAGCGTGGCGTCCGAGACGTCGCGGCCGCCCTGGTCGTAGCCGAAGTGGGCGCGCTCGTAGTCGTCGAGCAGCCGCTCGAACTCCTCGTACGTCTCCGGGATGCCGCTCAGGCCCATGTGGCGGCCGAGTTCCCGGTAGTAGTTGGTGGTGGCCCGGATCTCGTGCGGCGAGTACGGGCGCCAGCCGTAGTCGTCCAGCCAGCGCTTGGGCACCACGACGAAGGTGGCGAGCACGTACACGAAGTCGTCGTTGGAGATGTCGTACCGGCGGTGCATCTGGTTCATCCGCCGGATCGCCTCGCGCCCCTGCTCGGAGGCGAAGCCGTGCTCGACGACGGCCTCCAGGATCAGCACGGTGTCGTCGTACCGCTTCTGTGCCCGCCCGGTGAACTCGCCGGTCTGCGCGAGCAGCCGGCCGATGCTGGGCACGGCGTAGGTGCGGTAGAGGGCGAAGCTGAGCGACTGGGTGGTGTCCCAGGGGAACTCGTACCAGCTGCTGATCCGGTAGATCTCGGTGAACTCGGTCTCCGGATCCATGCGCTGAATCGTCTTCAGCCAGTCGTATCGCTGCACAGGCCGACCTTAGGGGCAGGTCAGGTGCGGGTCAACGCGTCCCGGACGACGCCCGACGGCGAACGGGGCCGGGTCGCCGCCGGGTGTCGCTGCGCCGCTGCGGTCGGTGGCTCCCGCTGACTTTTCCGCGGATTCCCGTCGAGGAGCGCCGCTCATGCTCCCAGGTGGAGGACGGTTTCGGCGATCTCGCGGACCCGCTCCGGAGTGATGCCGGTGCGCTGTTCGACGGCGAGCGGGTGGTCGGTGGGCTCCAGTTCGACGGTGGGCGTTGGGCGACGGGCTGGGTGCGGACGTTGGTCTTGAGGCAGAGGGTGCCGGGGGAGTAGAGGCCGAGGCTGGTGGTCAGCCAGCCGAAGTACGACGGCTCGCTCTCCCGGCCGGGGGTGGTCACCCGGTCGGGCTGGCCAGTCCCGTCTCGTACGCGGTGATCACCAGCTGGACCCGGTCGCGGGCGCCCAGTTTGCTGAGCAGCCGGGCCACGTGGGACTTGGCGGTGGGGACCGAGATGAACAGCTCTTCGGCGATCTCGGCGTTCGAGCGGCCCCGGCCGACCAGGGTGAGGACCTCCCGCTCGCGTTCGGTGATGCCCTCGATCGCCCGGGCGGGCGCGGGGACGCTGACGGGCCCGGGGCGGTCGAGGAAGTCGGCGATGAGGCGCCGGGTGACGCCCGGGGCGATCAGGGCGTCACCGGCGGCGACCACGCGGATGGCCGCCAGGATGTCGTCGACCGCCATGTCCTTGACCACGAACCCGCTGGCGCCGGCCCGGAGCGCGCCGTAGACGTGTTCGTCCTCGTCGAAGGTGGTCAGGACCAGGACGCGGGTGGTGCCGGAGGCGGCGGTGATCAGGCGGGTGGCCTCGATGCCGTCCATGCCGGGCATCCGGATGTCCATCACGACCACGTCGGGGCTGGCCTCTTGGGCCAGCCGGACCGCCTCGGTGCCCGATCCGGCCTCGCCGACGACGTCCAGGTCGGGGTGGTCGGCCATGATCACGCGCAGGCCGGAGCGGACCAGCGGCTGGTCGTCGACGAGGACGACGCGGATGCTCATCGGGCGCCCGCCCGACCGGCTCCGGCCGGCTGTGACACCGGCACCGGCACCGGCAGCGGCAGGCAGGCCGCCACCCGGAACCCGCCCTCCGGACGCGGTCCGGCACTGAACCGGCCGTGCAGCAGGTTGACGCGCTCCCGCATGCCGGTGATTCCGAAACCGGATCCCACCGCACTCGGCATCCCGCGCCCGTCGTCCAGCACCTCCACGGACAACTCCTCCACCCCGTAGTCGATGACCACCCGGCAGTGCCCGGTGCCCGCGTGGCGGACCACGTTCGTCACCGCCTCCTGCACGATACGGTAGGCGGACAGGTCGAGGTCGGCCGGCAGCCGCCGCCGCTCGCCGGCCCACTGCACCTCGACCCGGACCCCCGCGTCCGCGGTCGCCGCCACCAGCTGTTCGACGTCCGCGAGCCCCGGCGTCGGAGCGAGCGGTGCGGATGCCGAGCCGGGGTCAGGATCGGCCTGACGGAGCGCCACCAGCGTGCGCCGAAGGCCCGCCAGGGTTTCCCGGCTGGTGGACTCGATCGCCCGCAGTGCCTCGCGGGCCTCCGCCGGCTGTGTCTCGATGACCCGGCTGCCGACCCCGGCCTGGATGGCGATGATGCCGATGCTGTGCGCGACCATGTCGTGCAACTCGCGGGCGATCCGCAGCCGTTCGGCGGTCACCGCCTCGGCCACCTCCTGCGAGCGCAGGGCCACGGTGTGCTCGCGGCGTTCGCGGAGCAGCAGGCCGACCGTGCAGCAGGTGACCAGCACCAGGAGGGCGACCAGGCCGACGCCCACCATGTTGTCCGCGTGCGTGAACAGGCCGACGGCGAAGAATTGCAGCAGGAACGACACCGCGACGGCGACGACCGAGGTGCGCCGCGACCGGGTGGCGACCACGAGGCCCAGCACGAGGTCCACCGTCAGGAACGGCAGGAACCGGATCGAGCCCTGGCCGTGGCTCGATACCACCACGCTGAGTGCACCGAACAGGGCCAGTGCCAGGGCCGCCGGCGGGCGGCGGCGCAGCAGCCCGAGGAGCAGGCCGCCGGCGAGCAGTCCTCCGACGGCGTGCAGGCCGGCTTCGGCTCGCGGTGAGCCGGTCAGCAGCAGCAACACCACGAAGGGGTAGAGCACCGCGCCGCCCCAGGCCGCGAGCCGGCCCTGCGCCGCTCCGGTCACCGCATCCGCTCCGGTCACCGCGTCCGCTCCGGTCTTCCCACCCGCTCCGCTCGCCTCGCCCAGCCCGCTCGCCTCGCCCAGCCCGCTCGTCCCGCTCAGCCTGCCCGGCCTGCTCGTCGTCCTGCTCGTCGTCCCGCTCGTCGTCCCGCTCGTCATGGCGCGAGACTAGCCGCCGGCCGTCCGCCGGACATTGGCCCACGGGCGTACGCCCCCGGGCGGACCGGCCCGGGCGATTGCCGCCCCCGGCCCGATGCCGGGTACGGGGCCCGGACGGAAGAGTCGGTGCCGTGATCGAAGTCAACGAACTCACCAAGACCTACGGCGGCAGGACCGCCGTCCACCAGCTGTCGTTCACCGTCAGGCCCGGGCAGGTCACCGGGTTCCTCGGGCCCAACGGCGCCGGCAAGACCACCACACTGCGGCTGATCCTCGGCCTGGACGCGCCCACCGCCGGCACCGCCACCGTCGGCGGCGTCCCGTTCCGCAGCCACAACCGGGGCCTGCGGCACGCCGGCGCCCTGCTGGACGCGGGGCACGTCCACGGCGGTCGGACCGCCACCGCCCACCTGGCGGCGCTGGCCCGCAGCAACGGCCTCCCGGCGCGCAGGGTGGCCGAGGTACTGGAGGAGGTGGGCCTCGCCGAGGCCGCGCGCCGCCGGATCGGCGGGTTCTCGCTCGGTATGAAGCAGCGGCTCGGTATCGCCGCCGCGCTGCTCGGCGACCCGCCCGTGCTGATGTTCGACGAGCCGATCAACGGCATGGATCCGGAGGGCGTGCTCTGGGTGCGCCACCTGTTCCGCCGGCTGGCGGCGGAGGGCCGCACGGTCTTCCTCTCCAGCCACCTGATGTCGGAGATGGAGCAGACCGCCGACCAGCTCGTCGTCATCGGCCAGGGCCGGCTGATCGCCGCCGAGTCGGTGCGCGACTTCGCGGCCCGCAGCACCCGGCGGACCGTCGTGGTCGGCACGCCGCAGGCCGCCGAGCTGACCGAGCTGCTGACGGCGGCCGGCGCGACGGTCGAGCCGGAGGGTTCGGCCGGGGCCGAGCGGCTCGTCGTGACCGGGCTGCCCGCCGAACGGATCGGTGCGCTCGCCTTCGAGCGCAGGATCGAGCTGAGCGAACTGACCACCCACAGCGCCTCCTTGGAGGAGGCGTTCATGGAACTGACCGCCGACCACGTCGAGTACCAGGCAGGACGGACCCGATGACCGCACGCACCTCCGCCGTTCCCGTCGCCCCCGCCGTTCCCGGCGGGCGGGCGGCCGCACCTCCCGCCCGCTTCGGTGACCTGGTCGCCGCCGAGTGGATCAAGCTGCGCTCGCTGCGCTCCACCCCTTGGCTACTCGCCTTCGCCACGCTCTTCGTGGTCGGTTCCTCTGCGGCGGCGTCGATCGCGGAGTCCGCCAACCTCGGCGGGACGGACATGGCGGTACGCCCCAACGAGGGGTTCCTGGTGTTCGACGCCTATCCGGTGCCCGGCTACCTGACGCTGATGCTGCTGGCCGGTACCGTCGGTGCGCTCACCGTCGTCGCCGAGTACGGCAGCGGACTGATCCGCGCCACCACGGTGGCGGTGCCGGCCCGCGGCTCGGTGGTGCTGGCCAAGGGGGCGGTGCTCGTCGCGGTCTGGGGCGTGGTCGGCACGGTGATATCGATCGGCTCGTTCACCGTCTCCCAGGCGATTCTGAGCGGTCGCCACGCCGATGTCGCGTTCGGTCACCCCGGGGTGCTGCGGGCCGTGGTGGTGTCCGCGCTGCTGGCCCCGGTCTGTGCGCTGATCGGGCTGGGCATCGGCGTCCTGGTCCGCCACGGCGCGGCGGCTACGGCCACCACCGGCTTCGTGCTGCTGATGCTGCCGGTGTTCTTCTCGACCTCCATCCGCTGGTCCGCCGACGTCAACCACCTGATGGTGTGCTCCGCTTGGAAGCGGCTGGTGCAGCACTGGTCACCGCCACCCGGCAGCGGCTTCGACTACGCCACTGTCTCCGGCTCGTGGACGGTGCTCGCGCTCTGGCCGCTGGTGGCGCTCGCCCTGGCCCTGCTGGTGGTCCGGCGGCGCGACGTCTGACGAAGCGTCGGGGAGTCGGCGGGTCCGGCGGCGCAGGGCGGGTGTCCTAGGATCGCCTGCCTATGGACACCAACGCGGAAGACCCGATGATCACCGTCCCGGCGGGGCGGGTGACGCTGTCCGACCGTCGGACGCAGCGCAGTTGGCCGGTGGAGCTCGCCTCCTACCGGCTCGCTGCGGTTCCGGTCACCCAGGCGCTGTACGCGGCGGTGACCGGTGACCGGCCGAGCGCGGCCCGGGGCGACCGGCTGCCCGTGGAGGGCGTCTCCTGGTGGGACGCGGTCCGCTTCTGCAACGCCCTGTCCCGGCGTGACGGACTCACCCCCGCCTACCGTCTCGGCCCCGCCGACGGCGAGGACGGCGAGAACGGCGGGGACGGCGGCGAGGGCATCGATTGGGACCGGGCCGCCGACGGGTACCGGCTGCCGACCGAGGCCGAGTGGGAGCACGCCTGCCGCGCCGGCACCGATGGACCGCACTACGGCCCGCTGGACGAGATCGCCTGGTACCGCGGCAACTCGGACGAGCGGATCCACGAGGTGGGCGGCAAGCGGCCCAACCCTTGGGGCTTCCACGACATGCTCGGCAACGTCTGGAACTGGTGCTGGGACGTCTACGACGCCGAGGTCTACGGCAGCTACCGGGTCCTGCGGGGCGGCGGCTGGTTCGACGAACACTGGAGCCTGCGCGCCTCCGCCCGCCGTCGCAGCCACCCGACCTACCGCGTCGACGACGTCGGCTTCCGGGTGGCCCGCTCCCTCACCGCCTGAGGCGCCCGGACCGCTGGGTGGGAAGGGCGCCGGGGAAGCAGGGTGGTGAGGTGGTGTCAGGTACTGTGACGGCGGCCCCGGGCGGCTCTCGATCACTGTCGTATGACGGTGGCGCCGCCCTTTGAAGCGGACGGCGGACGTCCATCGCCGGACAACACATTCCGACACCCCGGAACTCGTGCCGCCGGGCGGTCCGGTACGGGGCCGGGTCGGCGGTGGCGGAGTGTCAGGGATTCTCCGCGTCTGTCACGGGACCGGAGATCATCGGGATCCGCCCCGGTTGACCACCGCTCTCTTTGCCGGCGTCCGCGCCGAGGTGGGCCGGGAGGTGCGCGACAACAAGCGCGACGGCCTGGTCGGCGGTGACGGCCTCGCCGATGGTCTCGCCCCAGCGACCGGCTTTGACCCGGTATGGGCCACCTTGTTGGGCTGCGACCGCAGGCGCCTCGTCAACGGAAGGATCGTCCGTCCGGGAGCTGAAGCACAGGGTCCACATGCTGGTGAACGGGAAGAGCTGCCGCAGCCGAGGCTCACGAGCCGCCGCGTCTACGAATGCAAGAAGCTCGGGATAGTCGGCCTCAAGCACTTGTTCGCGTAGCCGCCGCCATTGAACGTCTACGACGTGGGCGGGGCCGCGCATGCGGGCCGCGGCGAGCTCGGCTTCTCGGATCTCTGCAAAGTTGTTCCAGTCCACCATCGCAGTGTGACGCTGCGCGGCGCGGTGCCTCGCGGCGGCCCCGGTCAAGGTTCGGTGAGATCGACCACCCTTCGTCAAGACGGGACATTCACGGAGGGTGACCGCTTGGGTGGGGGAATCGGACTTGAATCTTTGCGAACGAATGTTCGATCCTGAGGTGTGCCCGTTTTCGAACCTGCTTTCGAATCCACCGCCGAGCGGCAGCCGCTCCGCCCGGTGGTGTCGGCGGCTGCGCTCGTTGACGGGGGCGGTGCCGAGGCGGGGGCCGGGCGGCGGGGGCTGCTGCCGGTGCTGCCGGCGCTGGGGGCGGTGCTGCCGGAGGACGGGCTGAGGCGGGGGACGGTGGTGTCGGTCGGCGGCGGGGACCTCGGGCTGCTGCTGGCGCTGGCGGCCGGGGTACGGGAGTCGGACGGCGGGTGGGCGGCGGCGGTCGGGCTGCCGGACCTGGGACTGGCCGCGGCCGCCGGGTACGGGCTGGACCTGCGGCGGCTCCTGGTCGCGGACGACCCCGGTGCGCACTGGGCCGAGGTGGTGTCGGTGCTGGCCGGGGCGGTCGAGCTGATCATGCTGCGCCCGGACGGGCCGGTGGCGCCGAAGCCGGCCGCCCGGCTGGCGGCCGTGCTGCGGCGCAGCGGGTGCGTGCTGCTGGTGGCCGGGCCCTGGCCGGGGGCGGGGCTGCGGCTGGGGGTGCGGTCCGGGCGGTGGTTCGGGCTGGGCGACGGGCACGGGCAGCTCACCGGGCGGCAGGTGGAGGTGGTGGCCGAGGGGCGTGGTTCGGCGGTGCGCGGGCGTACCGCCCGGCTCTGGCTGCCGGACGAGCACGGCGAGGTGCGGGCGGTGACGGAGGCCGCCGAGGTGGTCGGGGCGGGGGAGGACGTGACGTCGGGGGCCGGGGCGGGCCTCGAACGTATGGCGGTGGTGTGAGATGACCGACACCGGAGCGACCGGAGCGACCGGGGCGACCGGAGCGGCCGGGACGGCCGGGACGCCGCGGGTGCTGGTGGTCTGGTGCCCGGACTGGCCGGTGGTGGCCGTCATGGGGACCGCGGACGGCGGCGAGGACGGCGGCGACGCCCCGGTGGCGGTGGTCGCCGGCGGGCGGATCCTGGCGTGCTCGGAGACGGCCCGGGCGGCCGGGGTGCGGCAGGGGCAGCGGCTCAAGCTGGCCCAGCGGCTCTGCCCGGCGCTGGAGCTGCGCGACCGCGACCCCGAGGCGGAGACCCGGCGGTTCGAACCGGTGGTCGCGGCGGTGGAGGCGTTCACGCCCCGGGTGGAGGTGCTGCGCCCGGGCCTGTGCGCGATCCCGGTGAAGGGGCCGAGCCGCTACTTCGGCGGCGAGGAGGCGTTGGCGGCCAAGGTACAGGGCGCGGTGACGGCTGCCCTGGCCCGGCCGGTGGACGAGGACGAGGACGGAAGCAGGGACGGAAGCAGGAACAGGGCCGGAGCCGGGATCGGGGGCAGCGGGTCGGAGGTGCAGGACCACCCCGCCGACGCGGACCCCGCCGGGCGGGCGCACCCGGTCCCCGGCCCCGGCCGTACGGAGGCGCATCCGACGGACGCCGACCGGGCCGGTGCCCGGCGCCGGGCGGCGGCCGTGGACGAGCTGTTCGCCGCCGCACCCGCGGCCCGGGACGGTGCGCGGGGCGGGTTCGCCCACCCGGCCGCGTACCCGCCGCCGGCCCGACCCGTCGAAGCTGCCACCGGAACCACCCCCGCCGCCCCCGACAACCGTCCTGCCCCCGACAGCCGGCCCCGGCCGGCCGGCCGGCCCGCCCCTCACGGCCAGGTCGGCGTCGCCGATGGCCTGTTCGCCGCCGTGCTGGCCGCCCGGGCCGGGGTGCTGGTGCCGGCCGGGCGGACGGCGGAGTTCCTCGCGCCCTACCCGGTGGCCGCGCTCGGCGACGAGGTGCTGGCGGAGCTGCTGGACCGGCTCGGCCTGCCCACCGTCGGGGCGTTCGCCGCTCTGCCCGCCGAGTCGGTCGCGGACCGGTTCGGCCCGGCCGGCACGACCGCCCACCGGCTGGCCCGGGGCCTGCAGCCGCGCCCGCTGGTGCCGCGTACGGAGGGGCCGGACCTCTCCGTCGAGCAGCGCTTCGACCCGCCGGAGCCGCTCGCCGAGCCGTTGGTATTCGTCGCCCGCACGCTCGCCGAGCGGCTGCACCAGCGGCTCGCCGGGGCGGGGCTGACCTGTCAGCGGGTCGCGGTCGAGGTGTCCTGCGCCGACGGGCGGATCGTCTCGCGGCTCTGGCGGCACGAGGGCCGGCTGTCGGCGACGGCGCTGGCCGAGCGCGTCCGCTGGCAGCTCCAGGCCTGGCAGGGCACGGGCACCTTCGCGGTACGGGACAAGCCGGACGCGCACCACGACGCACGCCACGACACGAACCACGACGCACGCCACGACACGAACCACGACGCACGCCACGACGCGGGCTTCGACACGGACCACGACGCGGGCTTCACCGCCCTGCGCCTCGTCCCCGACGATCTCTCCCCCGACCAGGGCCGGCAGCTGGCGCTCTGGGGGCAGGCGGTCGCGGACGACCGGGTGGAGCGCGCGGTGGCCCGGGTGCAGGCGGTGCTCGGGCATGCCGGGCTGCGCCGGATCGAACCGGCCGGCGGGCGGGGGCCGGGCGAGCAGGTGGTCCGGGTGCCCTGGGGCGAGCCGTACGACCCGGCGGCGCCGGCCGACGCGCCGTGGCCGGGCCGGCTGCGGGACGTCTGGCCGGCCGTGGTGCACCGCACCCCGGTGCCGGTCGTGGTGCTGGACGCGGAGGGGCGGCCGGTGGTGGTGGACGGCCGGGCAGGGGTGTCGGCCCGGCCGGCCCGGGTGGCGGTGCGGGGGCGGGAGCTGGTGGTGGACGGCTGGACCGGGCCCTGGCCGGCGGTCGAGTACTGGTGGGACCAGTCGCTGGCCCGCCGCCGGGCGCGCTTCCAGGTCACGGTGGCGGACGGCCGGGCGCTGCTGCTCACGGTGGAGGGCGGTGAGTGGTTCATGGAGGCCGGTTACGACTGACCGGGCCGGCCGCTGAGGGGAGAGGGAACACCGGAGGGGAGAACACCGGGGGGAGAAACCGAACAGGCACGACCGAAGGCAACAACCCCCGATGGGATTCACCAGCCATCCCACGCTCCCCTGGAGCGAACTGCACCGACGCCTGGCCGGCGGCAGCCCGGGCCCGGCGGGTGGCGCGGTCATCCCGCTGCGCCGCCGCACCGAGGCCCGCCTCCCCGCACAACCCGCCGAGCCGGCCGGCCCGACCGCCCAGGCCGGTCCGGGCGCCCCGGCCTGGGCCGAACTGCACGTGCACTCCGCCTTCAGCTTCCTCGACGGCGCCAGCGACCCCGAGGAACTGGTCGCCGAGGCGGCCCGGCTGGGCGTCGAGGTGCTCGCGCTCACCGACCACGACGGCCTCTACGGCGCGGTGCGGTTCGCCGAGGCGGCCCGGGAGGCGGGCGTCGGCACGGTGTTCGGCGCCGAGCTGACCCTGCGCCAGGACGGACGGACCGAGCACCTGCTCGTCCTGGCCCGCGACCCGGCCGGCTACCGCCGCCTCTCCGCGGCGATCAGCGCCGCCCAGCTGGCGGGCGGGGCCAAGGGCCGCCCGGCGTACGACGCCGCGGCGCTGGCCGACGCGCACGGCGGCCACTGGGCGGTGCTCACCGGCTGCCGCCTCGGCCGGGTCCCGGCCGCACTCGACGCAAGCCGTGACACACCCGGCACCGGCCGGGACACACTCGGCGCAAGCCGCGACACACTCGGCACCGGCCGGGACGCCGAGCACCGGCTGCGCACCCTCACCGAGGCGTTCGGCCGTGACAACGTGTACGTCGAGCTGATCGACCAGTGGCTGCCCGGCGACGACCTGCGCAACGATGCCCTGGCCGCGCTCGCCACCAAGCTGGGCCTGCCCACCGTCGCCTCCACCAACGCCCACCACGCCGGCCCGGCCCAGGGCCGGCTGGCACAGAGCCTCGCCGCCCTGCACGAGCGCCGCACCCTGCAGGACGCGGCGGGCTGGACGCAGGCGGCCGGCACCGCGCACCTGCGCTCGGGCCGGGAGATGGCCGCCCGGCTGGCGCGCTTCCCGGGGGTCCGGGAGGCCACCGTCGACCTGGCCCGGGCCTGCGCCTTCGACTTCACCAGGCTCGACCCGGAGCTGCCCGGCTTCCCCGTCCCGCCCGGGCACACCGAGATCAGCCATCTGCGCGAGCTGGTCGCCCGGGGCGGCCCGGTCCGCTTCGGCCCCGGCAACGGGCCCGCCCGCCGGCAGCTCGCCAAGGAGCTGGACGTCATCGAGGACCTGAGGCTGGCCGGCTACTTCCTGATCGTCCACGACATCGTCGACTTCTGCCGCCGTGAGGACATCTGGTGCCAGGGCCGGGGGTCGGCGGCCAACTCGGCGGTCTGCTACGCGCTCGGGATCACCGCCGTCGACCCGATCCACTACAAGCTCCTCTTCGAACGCTTCCTCTCCACCGCCCGCGACGGGCCGCCCGACATCGACCTGGACATCGAGAACCGCCGCCGCGAGGAGGTCATCCAGTACGTCTACCGCCGCTACGGGCGCGAGCACGCCGCCCAGGTCGCCAACGTGATCACCTACCGGCCCCGGCTGGCGCTGCGCGACGCCGCCCGGGTGCTCGGCTACCCGCAGGGGCAGGTGGACGCGTTCAGCCGGCAGAGCGACTTCCGCTCGCCGCCCGGCGCGGACGCCGTCATCCCCGCCGACGTGCTCGCCCTGGCCGGACAGCTCCACGGCCTGCCCCGCCACCTGGGCATCCACTCGGGCGGCATGGTGCTCACCAAGGAGCCGATCGGCGAGATCTGCCCGACCGAGTGGGCCCGGATGCCGGGCCGGTCCGTGCTGCAGTGGGACAAGGACTCCACGGCCGGCGCCGGGCTGGTCAAGATCGACCTGCTCGGCCTCGGCATGCTCGCCGCGCTGCACGACACCTGCGACCTGATCGCCGAACACCACGGCGTGCGGCACACCCTGGCCACCGTCCCGGACGACGACCCGGGCGTCTACACGATGCTGCGACGGGCCGACACGGTCGGCGTCTTCCAGGTCGAGTCGCGCGCCCAGATGGCCACCCTGCCGCGGCTCAAGCCGGACCACTTCTACGACCTGGTGGTCGAGGTCGCGCTGATCCGCCCGGGGCCGATCCAGGGCGGGTCCGTCCACCCGTACCTGCGGCGCCGCGCCGGGCTCGAACCGGCCGGCTGCCCGCACCCGTTGATGGAGAACGCGCTCGGAAAGACCCTCGGGGTACCGCTGTTCCAGGAACAGATGATGCAACTGGCCATCGACTGCGCGGGGTTCAGCCCCGCCGAGGCCGACCGACTGCGCCAGGCGATGGGTTCCAAGCGCTCGCACGAACGCGTCGCCCGCCTGCGCGAGCGGCTGCTGAGCGGCATGGCCGCGCGCGGCATCCCCGAGGAGACCGCCGAGGACGTCTACACCAAGATCGAGGCCTTCTCCAACTACGGCTTCCCGGAGAGCCATGCGATCAGCTTCGCCTACCTGGTGTACGCGAGTGCCTGGCTCAAGTACCACTACCCCGCGGCCTTCACCTGTGCCCTGCTGGCCAACCAGCCGATGGGCTTCTACTCGCCGCTCAGCCTGATCGCGGACGCCCGGCGGCACGGCGTCCGGGTCCGCGGCGTGGACGTCAACGCCAGCGGGCCGCGGCCCACCCTGGAACCGTACCGGGGGCCGACGCCCAAGCCGCCGCTCACCGCGGGCAAGCCGCAGCCGGCCATCCGGCTCGGCCTGGACACCGTCCGCGGCATCGGCGCCCCGCAGGCCGAGGCGATCGCGGCCGGACAGCCGTACGCGGACCTGGAGGACTTCGCCCGCCGGACGGGCCTGTCCGCGCCGGTGCTGGAGGCGCTCGCCACGGCGGGTGCGTTCGGCTGCTTCGGGCTGGGCCGGCGTCAGG
This sequence comes from Kitasatospora sp. NPDC041988, assembly GCF_055588525.1. NCBI lineage: Bacteria > Bacillati > Actinomycetota > Actinomycetes > Kitasatosporales > Streptomycetaceae > Kitasatospora > Kitasatospora sp. NPDC041988. The sequence continues at coordinate 29,045 of NZ_JBVJCO010000015.1, read as the reverse complement.
CGCTCTGGGCGGCCGGGGCGTTCGCGGGCGTCTCGGCGGCGCTGATCCCCGGCACCACCCCCGGCACCGAGGCGCCGCCGCTGCCGGAGATGACCCCGGTCGAGGAGACCATCGCCGACCTCTGGGCCACCGGCGCCTCCGCCACCAGCCACCCCGTCCAGCACCTGCGCGCCCACCTCGAACGCGGCGGCGCACTGACCGCCGCCCAGCTTCCGGACGTGGCGCCCGGCACCGCCGTGGTGGTCGGCGGGCTGGTGACGCACCGCCAGCGCCCGCCGACGGCCGGCGGGGTGCTCTTCCTCAGCCTGGAGGACGAGACCGGCCTGATCAACGTGATCTGCAGCCGCCCGGTCTGGGAGTCCCAGCGCCGCACCGCCCTCGACCGCGCCGGCCTGCTGGTCCACGGCCACATCGAACGCGACCGCGGCGCCACCAACCTGGTCGCCACCCGGCTCGGCCCGCTTCGCCTGGGGATCTGAGGGCGGGTGCGCCGGAGGGGCTAAGCTCATGATCAAGAGCGCTTCCGTCAAGGGAAGTTCATCGCGTGACCTCCGGAGGCAGGCCTTGGCCGAGCAGATACGTTCCCGCGTTTCGGCGTATGCGATCGCCACGTCGGAGGAGCGGCTGCTGCTGACGCAGCTCTCCGAGGCCTCACCGGTCTTCCTCCCCGGGCTCTGGCACCTGCCCGGCGGCGGGATCGACCCGGGCGAGCAGCCGCAGGAGACTCTCGCGCGTGAGCTGCACGAGGAGACCGGCCTCGAACTCCGCAGCGCCCGGCTGGTGGACGCGCGAAGCTACACGGCCCACCGGCTCGGCGTGCACTGGCACCTGGTCGGCCTGTTCTACCGCGTCGAGCTCAATCCCGGCCCGCTGACCGTCAACGAGGTCGACGGGTCGACCGCCGGCGTCCGGTGGATGCCGCTCTCCGGCCTCACCGAGTCGATGCTCTCGCCGGCGGCGGTCGACGGCCTCGGCCTGCTCGGGCAGCTGTAGCGCCGGGGGCCGCCGGACCGTTCGTGCAATGATCGTTCCCATGAACTCGACGCTGTCGAACGGACGCCGCCGGACGCCGCTCCCCGCGCGGGAGAGCCGGCGGGCGAGCCTAGGGATGGGCCCACGGGTGGGCCTACGGGCGGGCCTGCTCTGTGCGGGAGTCGCCCTGCTCGCGGGGTGCGGCAGTACGAGCGTGACCGGAGCGGGCGGAGGGGCGCCGGGGGTGGTGAGCGCGGACCCGCTGCCCACCGTGAGTGCCACCGCGTCCGCCACCCCCACGCAGGCCGCCTCGATCTGTTCGCCCGAGGGCGTGTCGCTGACTGCGGAGGAGGCGAACGCCGCGATGGGCCTGCGGGTGATGGACATCCGCCTGACCAACTGCGGCACCCAGCCCTACACCCTGAACGGCCACCCGGGCGTCCGCGTTCTCGACGCCGAGCGGGCGCCGCTCGACATCGCCGTCCGGCGCGGCTCGGCGGGCATCGCCACCCTGGACGCGTTCGACGCGGCGCCGAAGCCGGTGACGCTCCAGCCGGGGGAGTCCGCGCGCTTCGGGCTGGTCTGGCGCAACACCGTCACCTCGGGCACCAAGCAGGCCGACAACGGCCGCTACCTCGACATCGCCCCACTCCCCGGCCGCCCCCGGCTCACCGTCCCCGCCGAGCTCGACCTCGGCACCACCGGCAAGCTGGGTCTCTCCCCCTGGAGCAAGCCGGCGGACGACCGGCCCGCCGCCACCCGCCCGCCGGCCGCCCCTCAGGCCGGGTAGCCGATCCCGGCGATGTGCTCGGCTGACCGACCGACCGACCGACCGGCCGGCCGGCCGGCGCGGCGCAGCCGTGGGGCTTGGTGGCTGCGCGTTTGACGATTGTTCGGCTACTCGGCAGACCCCACCTCCCGTCCCTTCCCGGGGGCGCCCGCGAAGACCTGGGCGATCGGCAGCCAGGCCGTCGCCGTCGCGCCGGCGGCGGTCAGGGCGAGGTCGTCCCGGTGTCGGCGCTGGGTGACCAGCAGGCAGAAGTCCAGCGCGGGCCCGCTCACCCGGTCCGCCGCGTCCTCCGGGCCCCAGGCCCACAATTCGCCGTCCGGCCCGGTCAGTTCCACCCGGACCGGGGCCTCCGGTGCCGGCAGTCCGTGCAGCGAGAAGGCGAACCCCATGGTCCGCACCCCCAGATGGGCGATGTGCCGCAGCCGCGGGGTCGGCTCCCGGACCGCGCCCAGCGCGTCCGCGACGTCCTGCCCGTGCGCCCAGGTCTCCATCAGCCGCGCGGTCGCCATCGACGGGGCCTTCATCGGCGGCCCGAACCACGGCAGGCGGACGTCTCCCGGCACCGCGGCCAGAGCGGTCAGCAGCCGTTCCCGGCCCGCCCGCCAGCGGGCCAGCAGCGCCGCCGGCTCCTCGGCCGCCCCCTGTGCGGCGCCCTCGTCCACCGGGTCCAGGCCCGCCGACAGCAGTTCGCCGAAGACGCGGCCGGTCTGCGCGACGAAGCCCTCCGGGTCGCGCGCGGAGAGTTCGGTCCAGTCGTCCGTCCAGGCCAGGTGGGCGATCTGGTGCGCGATCGTCCACCCCTGGGCCGGGGTGTCGGCCGCCCAGCCCTCCGGCTCCAGCCCGGCCACCAGCCCGTCCAGCACCGCGCTCTCGGCCCGCAGGTCGTCGAGCAGGCCGGTCAGCACGTCCGTGGCGCGAGGCTCCTTCGGTTCCGTCGTCATGGGTATCCCTTTCACGTTTCGCAGCAAGTAAGCGGCAGCAGTAACGACAGCACGTCACGGCAGCACGTAGCGGCACCAAGCAGTGCAGCAGCAGTGGTGGCCACCCGGTAGTGACTCGCCGGTAACCCAGGCCCGCACCCTACGCCGCGCCCGCCGCCGCCACCCCGGACTCCATGGAACACGCACGTCACACCCCTCGCCACGGGCCGCACCGCGTGTGACAATCGCGCGATGACAAGGGCTGCGGAGACCCCGGCCGGGGCTGCGGACACCCCCGGGCGGGAGGCCGACGACCTCGCCGCGCGCGCCGCCGAACTGGTCCGGGACGCCGTGCTCGGCGATCTCGCCCGCCGGGTGGTCGCCGAGTGCGGCGCCGATGTCGGGCTGGTCGGTGTGCCCGAGCCGGGCCGCGCCGGGTCTGCCCGGGGCCGGCGGGCCGGGGCCCCCGACAGGATGGTGCTGCGCCGCTGGGCCGGTACCCGGGCCGACCTGCTGCACGACCTCGCCGTCCCGGCCGGGACCGGCCTCGGCGGCCGGGCGCTGGCCGAACGCGTCCCCAACTGGGTGCCGGACTACCGGGCCGCGACCACCATCTCGCACCACTACGACGCCGCCGTCACCGCCGAGGACCTCTACGCGATGCTCACCGTCCCGCTGCTGTACGGCGGCACGGTGCACGGTGTGGTGTACGCGTCGCTGCGCGCGGTCGTGCCGTTCGGGGACGTCCGGATCGCCGCCGTCGTCAAGCTCGCCGCGGCCGCCACCCGGGCGCTGGCGGGGGCCGCCGCCTGGAGCGGCCCGCCGGCCCGGAAGGCGTCCCCCGCGCCACCGTTGACCCCACTCGCCCCGTTGACCCCGCTCACCCCGCTCACCCCGCGCGAGCACGAGGTGCTGCGCTGGGCGGCGACCGGCCGGACCAACCCGGAGATCGCCGCCCAGCTGGGCCTCACCTGCAACACGGTGACCGGCTACCTGAAGGGCGCCATGCACAAGCTCCGCGTCCGCAACCGGACCGAACTCGCCCTGGCCGCCCGCGAGTCGGGCCTGTTGGAAGCGGCTAGTTGACCTTCCGCTCCAGTCCCGCCCAGTACGGCTCGCGGAGCCGGAACTTCTGCAGCTTGCCGGTGGTGGTCCGCGGCAGCGCGTCCCGGAACTCCACCGAGGTGGGCGACTTGTAGCCGGCCAGCCGCTGCTTGCAGTGCGCGATGAGGTCCGCCTCGCTGATGTCGGAGCCGGGCTTGAGCACCACCAGCGCCTTGACCGTCTCGCCCCACTTCTCGTCCGGCACGCCGATCACCGCGACCTCGCCGACCGCAGGGTGGTCGTACAGGCAGTCCTCCACCTCGATCGAGGAGACGTTCTCCCCGCCGCTGATGATGACGTCCTTCTTCCGGTCCGAGATGGTCAGGTAGCCGTCGGTGAGGGTGCCGCCGTCCCCGGTGTGGAACCAGCCGTCCCGGATCGCCTCCGAAGTCTCCTGCGGCTGCTGCCAGTAGCCGTCCAACACCACGTTGGAGCGGACCAGCACCTCGCCCTGGCCGTCCACCCGGACCTGGTTGCCGATCGCCGGCGCACCCGCCTGCACCAGCTTCTCCGCCCTTTCGGCGGGGGGCAGTCGGTCCCACTCATGGCGGGAGCGGTTGACCGTCACCACCGGCGAGGTCTCGGTCAGGCCGTAGATCTGCATGAACTCCCAGCCGAGTTCGGCCTCGATCCGCTGCACCACCGAGGTCGGCGGCGGGGCGCCGGCCACGATGATCCGCACCTTGTCCCGGCCGGGGACGGGCCCGTCCCAGTCGGCTGCCGCGTCCAGCACCATCTGGATCACCGCCGGCGCGCCGCACAGGAAGGTCACGCCGTGCCGCTCGACCCGGCGCAGGATCTCGGTACCGTCCACCTTCCGCAGCACGATGTGCTGCGCGCCCAGCCCGGTGAGCGCGAACGGCAGGCCCCAGCCGTTGGCGTGGAACATCGGCAGGGTGTGCAGGTAGACGTCCCGGTCGTTGGCCCCGAAGTGCAGTCCCATGAGGACGGCGTTCAGCCAGACGTTCCGGTGGGTGAGTTGAACGCCCTTGGGGCGCGCGGTGGTTCCGCTGGTGTAGTTGATCGTCGCGGTGTCGTTCTCGCCGATCTCGTACCGGCGCGGCGCGTGGTCGAAGTCGTACAGCAGCGCGTCGGTGTCCGCGCCGATCACGAACTTGTGCCTGGCGACCACCCCGGCCAGCGGGTCGGCGAGTTCGGGGTCGACCAGCAGCACGGACGCGCCGCTCTGCTCGACGATGTACGACACCTCCTCCGCCTTCAGCCGGAAGTTCACCGGCACCAGTACCCGGCCGTGCCCGCTCACGCCGTACAGCGAGGTCATCAGCCGGGCCGAGTTGTGCGACACCATCGCGACCCGTTCGCCCGGCCCGACCCCGAGGCGGTCCAGCCCGGCCGCCTGCGCCCGCGCCAGCTCGGCGACCCGCCGGTAGCTCAGCTCGCCCCAGGATTCGGCCGGTTGCACCGGCTCGTCGACGATGCCGACCCGGTCGCCGTAGACCAGCTCGGCCCGGTCGAGGAAGTCCATCACGGAGAGTGGAATCTGCATGCGCCCACTGTCCTCCGCCCGGCGCCCCCTGCACACCCCCGATCGGGGGTGTCACCCGGACGGACAGCGGGATTCAGCCCGCCCCCGCGACCGCCCCCGCCGCGCCCTCCGCCACCGAGGCCACCGAGGCCGCCGGGCCCGCCGACTCCGCCGCCCCCTCCGCCGCCGCCAGCGCGGCGACCAGCCGGTCCCGGGCCTCGGTCTGCGCGGCGATCCGGCGCTCCAGGACGGACAGCCGCTCCCGGGCGATCCGCAGCGCCGCCGGCGACGGCGGCTTGGCGAGCACGTCCCCGTCCAGGCAGGGCAGGAAGAGCCGGACGTCCTCCAGGGTGAACCCGGCGGCCAGCAGGGAGCGGATGTTGCGCACCCGCACGGCTGCCGCCTCGTCGTACTCGCGGTAGCCGTTGGCGGCGCGGGAGGAGCCGATCAGCCCGGCCTGCTCGTAGTGGCGCAGGGCCCGGGCCGTACTGCCCGTCACCTGGGCCAGCTCTCCGATCAGCACTGCCGCTCCCCGCCCCTCCACCGCTCCCGGCCCCTTCGCCGTTCCCCGGTGCTGCCACCGGCCTCACCCCACGATGGCGCCGCCGTCCACCGGCAAGACTACTCCGGTGACGAACGAGGCCTGCGGGGAGGCGAGTTGCCCGATGGCCCAGGCCACCTCGGCGGGCCGGCCGATCCGACCGAGCGGGGTGTGGGCGATCTGCCACCGCCGGACGGCCTCCTGCTGCTCGGCGCTGAGCCCGGAGTGTTCGCCGATCGGTGTCTCGATCGCCCCCGGCGCCACCGCCACCACCCGGATGCCGCGCGGCGCCAGCTCCACCGCCCAGCTGCGGGTGACCGACTCCAGCGCCGCCTTGCCCGCCGCGTACACCGAGTTGCCCGGCCAGCCCCGCTGGCCGACCGTGGTCGTGACATTGACGATCACGCCGCGGCTCGCCTCCAGCGGCGCCACGGCGGCCTGGCCGAGCAGGACGGCGGCGGTGAGGTTGGTGGCGAGCTGCGACTCGATCGAGTCCCTGGTGAGGCCGCCGACGGCGCCGCTGCGGACGATCCCGGCATTGTTGACCAGCACGTCGAGCCGCCCGTGCCGGTCCAGGACCTCGCGCACGACCGCCTCCGGCGCGTCGGCACCGGTGATGTCCGCGACCAGCGGGTGGATCCGCCCGGGGTGGCTGCTCGCCGTCTCCGCCAGCGGTCCGGGCCGCCGCCCGACCACCACCACCGAGACCTCCGGCCCCTGTGCGGCGAAGGCCTGCGCGGTGGCCCGCCCGATCCCCGTCCCCGCGCCGGTGACCAGGACGATCCGGGACGGCCGCTCCTGGCGGGTTTCCTGCCGAGTGCTCTCGTTCGCGTTCATGCGCAGAGCCTCCGACCCTGCCGCCAGTGTCAAGGTCAAGCGCGAGTGCCGGGCCGCGAGCGGGAACCGCCTCCTCCGCTTGCTGTGCCGGGCGCGAACAGGAGGCCGGGAAGGGACGCGAACGGCGCCGGGGGCTGTTAGGAAGGTGCCAACGCACCTACCCACGGGGAGAGAACACGCATGAGTGACGAACGGTCCGAGAACCTGTACGACGCCGTCGGGGGCATCGACGGGCTCCGCCGGCTGAGCAACACCTTCTACGAGGGCGTCCTCGCCGACCCGCTCCTGGCGCCGGTCTTCGCGAACTTCACCACCACCCACATCGAGCACGTCGCCGTCTGGCTGGGCGAGATCTTCGGCGGCCCGGCCCGCTTCACCGCCGAGCTGGGCGGACACCAGGCGCTGCTCAGTACGCACCTCGGTCTCGCCATCACCGAGGAGCAGCGCGGCCGTTGGATGGAGCTGATGGGCGCCGCCGTGCAGAAGGAGCTGCCCGACGACGAGCTGCTGCGCCGGCGGGTGCTGGAGTACTTCGACTGGGGCACGAAGATCGCCAAGGACGTGTCGGCGGCGCCGGTCGGCGCGGACCTCGGCGACCCGGGCCCGACGCCGCGCTGGGGCTGGGAGGGGCTGAAGAAGTGACGGCCATCGCCGAACTCCCGGCCGCCGAGGGCCTCCTGCTGCGGCCGTTCCGGGACGAGGACGCGCCCGCCCTGGTGGAGATCTACCGGGACGAGACGCTGCGCCGCTTCACCCGGATCCCGGTGACCGACACGGACGACGCGGCCCGCTGGCTCGACGCGCAGTACCTCGGCTGGGCGGACGGCGACCGGTACAGCTTCGCCGTTCTGGAGCCCCGGCCGGGGCGCCGCGCCGAGCTGGTCGCCAATGTGGTGCTCAAGCGCGGCGTGCCCGGCGGGGCGTCCGCCGAGGTGGGGTACTGGACGGCGGCCGCCGCGCGGGGCCGGGGTCTGGCGCCGCGGGCGCTGGAGGCGGTCACCGCCTGGGCGTTCGCGGCCTTCGCCGCCGACGGCCTGGTCCGGCTCGACCTGCTGCACCAGGCGGACAACACGGCCTCCTGCCGGGTGGCCGAGAAGGCCGGGTACCGTTTCGCGTCCGTTCTTCCGGCCCTCCCGCCGGAGTTCCCGCTGGACGGCCACCTCCATACCCGCTCCGCGACCGCCACCGCGACCGGTTAATCGCTGGACCGCGAGGGAGGAGGAGGTCACAGTGGCGCACATGGCTTCTCTTGTACGACATGTGACGATCGACTGCGCCGACCCCTTCCGCCTGGCCGGGTTCTGGGCGGAGGTGCTGGACAGCAAGGTCAGCGAGGACGACAACCCGGGGGACCCAGAGGCGCTGGTCGAGTCGCCGGGCGCCGCGCTGCTGTTCATCCGGGTGCCCGAGGGCAAGACGGTGAAGAACCGTCTCCACCTCGACCTCCAGCCGCAGGACCGCACCCGGGACGAGGAGGTGGAGCGCCTGCTGGCACTGGGAGCCACCGTCCACGACGACCAGCGCACCCCGGACGGCAGGGGCTGGGTGACCATGCTCGACATCGAGGGCAACGAGTTCTGCGTCGAGCGCAGCGCGGCCGAGCGGATCGCCACCTCCTGACCCGTCGTCACCCGGTCTGAACGGCCGCCCGCCAGGTCCACGAGGCCCTGCGCGGGCGGCCGTCCTGCCTCTCCGCGCCCGGCTCCCCGACTGTGCCGGCTCTTCGTCCGCGCGCCCGGCTTCCCGTCCGCTACCCGCCTCCCGTCCGCGCGCCCGGCCCGGGGTCAACCGGGGGTGGGGACCAGCCGCCGTGTGTCGATCTCCGCCCAGACCGCCTTGCCCCGGGAGTGCGGCGTGGCGCCCCACCGGTCCGCCGTCTGCTGCACGATGAACAGGCCGTGACCGCCCGGCAGGCCGGGCAGGTGCGGCCGGCGAGGCTCGGGCAGCGCCGAGGACCCGTCGCTGACCTCGATCCGCAGCCGGGCATCCGAGGCGTCCAGCACCAGCTCCAGCGGGCCGCCGCCGTGCAGCATCGCATTGGCGACCAGCTCGGAGACCAGCAGCAGGACGTCCTCGACGACGTCGGGGTCGGCCCCGTCCTCGGGGCGCAACCAGGCCCAGTCCGTGAGGGCCTGGCCGGTGAACGCACGGGACCGGGCGACCGGCTTGGGAAGCCCGGCCAGGCGCAGTCGCCGTCGCTGGCCTGTCGCCGGACGTCCGGCGTCGGGTCGGCTGCCGTCGAGGGCGCCCCGGCTCGCCGTCATACGCGGTTCACCCCTTTTCGCGTGCGGGTGACGAGAGATCGTCTGTCGGTTTCCCGGGACGTGCCGGGCTATTCCTCGGGCGGCCACCCGGTTGTTCCCCTCGGGCCGCCGCCCCGGGTGTTCACCCGGCCAGTGCCGCGCTCACCGAGGCGTGGATGGAGAACACGCCGCCGGCGCCGGTGAGTTCCAGCAGTCGGGTGACCTGCGGCGAGGGCGAGGCGAGCCGGAATTCGATGTCCGCGGTGGCGGCGGCGAGCCGTGTCTTGAGCAGCAGGTTGAGGCCGGAGGAGTCGCAGAACGCCACATCGCTCAGGTCCACCACCATCCGCTGCGGCCGCTCTTCGACGAGCCGGCGGAGGGCCTGCTCGGCAGGGCTGAGACTGTCGATGTCGAGATCGCCGCTCAGGGCGCAGACGGCCGCCTGCGCGCCGTCGTGGCGGACCTCCACGCCGGGCGCGACGGGTGTCGCGGACGTCGGCGCGGCCGCCGGATAGCGTTCGTCCTCGACCGACATGTCAGGTGCCTCCTCCGTCCGGGCTCCCTCCGGGTGCTGATTCGTGACCATACGCGGATGGGAGGCCGTCGGCCAGGCCGCGGGCGGCCCGGGAGCCCGGTCCGCGTCATGACGGCGGACGGGGCGGGCGGCCGGATTCCGGTTCACTCCTGGTCGAGGCCCTCGCGGAGCCGCTGGAGGACGCGGCCGAGCAGGCGGGAGACGTGCATCTGGGAGACCCCGAGCCGCGCCCCGATCTGGGACTGGGTGAGCTCCTCGGTGAAACGCATCGAGAGGAGCAGGCGGTCACGCTCCGCGAGCTCGGCGATCAGCGGTTTCAACGCGATGAGGTTCTCGGCCAGTTCGAGTCGCGCGTCCTCGCCGCCCAGCCGGTGCGCGGCGGTGCCGCGGCGGTCGTCCTCCGGGTCGGCGGCCACGTCCAGCGAGCCGGCCGAGTGGCCGTTGGCGGCGGTGAGGCCCTCGACGACCTCCTCTGGCGTGAGCGAGAGGTGCTCCGCGAGCTCGGCGACGGTCGGAGCGCGGTCGAGGCGTTGCGCGAGCCGGTCCTGCGCCTTGGCGAGGCTCAGCCTGAGCTCCTGGAGCCGGCGCGGCACGTGGACGGCCCAGGTGGTGTCGCGGAAGTGCCGCCGGATCTCGCCGAGGACGGTCGGCAGGGCGAAGGTGGTGAACTCCACCCCGTGGCCGTGGTCGAACCGGTCGATCGCCTTGATCAGGCCGATGGTGCCGACCTGGAGGAGGTCCTCCCGGGGCTCGTGGACGGAGGAGAACCGGCGTAGGGCGAACCGGACCAGGGAGAGGTTCAGCTCGACCAGTGTGCCGCGGACGTAGGAGTACTCCGGGGTGCCTTCCTCCAGGGCGTCGAGGCGCCGGAGCAGGGCCCTGGTCAGCTCCCGCGCGTCGGCCGGGGCCACCTCGGTCGGATCTTCGGGCAGCGCGGGCATCTCGGGTATCTCGGGCAGGACGGTCGGGTCGGGCAGCGCGGGCGCTCCGGGCATCGGCGCGGTCCGGAGAGTGCCCGCCGTGCCGCCCTCCGGTCGGGCCTGGCTGGGGACGACCGTGGGGACGTGGGCGAGGAGAGCATCACTGGGCGCAGCCATGTCAGTCCTTTCATCGGTTCCGCGTCGGCTCGAACCGCTCTACCCCGGATCGGCTGAGGGATGTGCCCTGGCAGTGTGATGCTTTGGTGAAACCGGTCGGTCGCTGAGCCGGCTGTCGCTCCCGAGGCCGGGGGCCGGCGCCACCGGCAGGCGGGGGAGCGCGGCGGGATGGCGCTCGACCAGGTAGGCCAGCAAGTGCTCACGGACCTGGCAGCGCAGCTCGAACGCGTTGTCGGCGTCGGCGGCGGTCATGAGCGCGCGGACCACGATGGTGGTCGGCGTCGTGTCGACCACCTGGAGCGCTCTGCCCTCGCCGTCCCAGAGCTCGTTCTTCTCCAGGAAGCCCTCGAACTCCCGCCGCAGTTCGGGGACCGGCGTGCCGGGATCGAGGTGGAGCAGTGCGGTGCCGGTGATCCGGGTGGTGCGACGGGACCAGTTCTCGAACGGCCGGCCGGCGAAGTACGACATCGGCATCACCAGCCGCCGCTGGTCCCAGGTGGCGACCACCACCGAGGTCAGGGTGATCTCCTCGACCGTGCCCCACTCGCCGCCGACCACCACGACGTCGCCGAGCCGGACCAGGTCACCGAAGGCCATCTGCACCCCGGCGAAGAGGTTGGCCAGAGTGCTCTGCGCGGCGATGCCGGCCACCAGGCCCACGAGCCCGGCGGAGGCCAGCAGGCTGGCGCCCAGCCCGCGGACGGCCGGGAAGGTCATCAGCATGGCCGCCAGCGCCACCACGGCCAGTGCTGCCTGGCAGATCCGGCTCAGCAGGCCGACCTGGGTGCGGGCCCGGCCTGCCCAGCCCGGTTCGCGCCGGCGGACGGCCAGGCGCAGCGCGCCCTCGGCGGCCAGGGAGATCAGGCGTGCTCCGAGCCAGGCACAGGATGCGAGGGCGGCGAGGACGAGCAGGTGGCGGACGGCACCGTGCACGGCCGGGGTGGTGCCGGTCCAGGGCTCGCCGGCGAGCAGCAGGGCGCAGGTGGTCGCGGCGAGCAGGGGCGGCCGGCAGGCGCGCAGGAGCGGTGGTGCCGCCTCCGCCCGGTGGCGGACCAGGGGCAGCCGGGCGACCGCCTCTGTCAGCAGGTTCAGGGCGCAGGCGGCGAGGACCGATGACACGGCGACGACGAGCAGGCGGACGATGCTCCACCCCTCCACGCGGATCACTCCTTCGGCGGGTATGCGGTCGGAACCCGCCCGGGCCCGCCGGTGCGAGCGGACGGACGGGCGGCTCGGCAGACGGACTGCGGGCAGGCCGAGGCAGGGCGCCGGTGGTCGGCGGCCGTGGTGCCGTCAGGCCGCATCGCGGGTCCGGCTGGACGGGCGTCCGGGTCGGGGTGGAGCCGTGACCGGTGACGGGTGTCCCGGGCGCCCCGGCCTGAGCAGGGCGGCGCGCTCGGTCTCGGTCAGGCCGCCCCAGACGCCGTAGGTCTCGTGGACCCGCAGGGCGTGTTCCAGGCACGCACGGCGTACCGGACAGCGGGCGCAGACCCGTTTGGCCTCCTGCTCACGCTCGTCGTGGGCCTGGCCGCGTTCACCCGCGGGGTGGAAGAAGAGGGCGGTGTCGCAGCCGCGGCAGGCCGCGCGGGCCTGCCAGTTCCAGTGGTGGTCGAGGGCGCCGGGGAGGCGGGAGACATCGGTCATGGCGATCCGTCTGACCCGTCGGCCCGGGAACAAACCATCCGACAGCCCGACAGCCCGACCATCCGGTCATCGGGCAGTGGGCCCGCTGCGGGTGGGCGGCGCCACGGCCGGTCAGGGCCGCGGGCCCGTCGCCGGCCCGCGAACATGACCCGGTCCAACCGGGGAAGGCGCACCGGGCGGACCGCCGTCTGGCGGCCGGCACCCGGAGAAGGGACGGACCCATGACGAGGATCGAGGAATCGGTCGAGGTGGAGATCCCGCTGGCGGCGGCCTACGAGCAGTGGACCAGGTTGGAGGAGTTTCCGGCGTTCATCGGATACCTCCAAGGAAACCTCGGCCTTTGGGCCGGGGAGGAATTGGATCTCCCGCGTAGCGGGTCAGGGGAAGCCGGACTGCCGTCAAGGCAGCACGGAGTCTCGGCCGGTGCTCCGACCGCCCGGGCCGGCCCTGAGGCCGGCCCGGACGATCCGGACGGCACGGTCAGGCGAGGTCGAACCGGTCGAGGTTCATCACCTTGTCCCAGGCCGCGACGAAGTCGGTCACGAACTTCTCCTTCGCGTCGTCGCTCGCGTAGACCTCGGCGAGCGCCCGCAGCTCGGAGTTCGAGCCGAAGACGAGGTCGGCCCGGCTGCCGGTCCACCTGACCTCGCCGGTGGCGGCGTCGCGGCCCTCGAAGGTGTTGGCGTCCGCGGACGTGGCCTTCCAGGTCGTGCCCAGGTCGAGCAGGTTGACGAAGAAGTCGTTGGTCAGCGTCCCCGGCGCCTTGGTGAGAACGCCGAGCGGCGACTGCTGGTGGTTCACGCCCAGGACACGGAGGCCGCCGACGAGGACGGTCAGCTGCGGGGCGCTCAGGGTCAGCAGGTTCGCCCGGTCGAGCAGCAGGTACTCGGCCTGGAGACGGTTGCCCTTGCCGAGGTAGTTGCGGAACCCGTCGGCGGCCGGTTCGAGCGCGGCGAACGACTCGACGTCGGTCTGCTCCTGCGAGGCGTCCACGCGGCCGGGCGTGAACGGCACCAGGATGTCGACGCCGGCGTCCTTGGCGGCCTTCTCGACGGCCGCGGCGCCGGCGAGGACGATCAGGTCCGCGATCGAGATCCGCTTGCCGTCGGTCCGGGCCGCGTTGAAGGACTCCTGGATCCCCTCCAGGGTGCGCAGCACCGCCGCCAGCTGGTCGGGCTCGTTGACCTCCCACCCGCTCTGCGGCTCCAGGCGGATCCGCCCGCCGTTGGCGCCGCCGCGCTTGTCGCTGCCGCGGAACGACGAGGCCGCCGCCCATGCGGTGGAGGCCAGCTGAGCCACCGACAGGCCGGAGGCGAGGACGCGCTCCTTGAGCGCGGCGACGTCCTCGGCATCGACGAGCTCGTGCGTGACCGGGGGGAGGGGGTCCTGCCAGAGCAGCGCCTCGGACGGGACCTCCGGGCCGAGGTAGCGCACGACCGGGCCCATGTCACGGTGGGTCAGCTTGAACCACGCGCGGGCGAAGGCGTCCGCGAACTGGTCGGGGTGCTCCAGGAAGCGCCGGGAGATCTGCTCGTAGACCGGGTCGAACCGGAGCGAGAGGTCGGTGGTGAGCATCGTCGGGGCGTGGCGCTTGGACGGGTCGTGCGCGTCGGGGACGCTGCCCGCGCCGGCGCCGTCCTTCGGCCGCCACTGGTGTGCGCCGGCCGGGCTCTCGAACTTCTCCCACTCGTAGCCGAAGAGGATCTCGAAGAAGCTGTTGTTCCAGGTGGTGGGCGTGTCGGTCCAGATGCCCTCAAGGCCGCTGGTGATCGTGTCGCCGCCCTTGCCGGTGCCGTAGGAGCTCCTCCAGCCCAGGCCCTGCTCCTCGAGCGGGGCGGCCTCGGGGTCGAGGCCGACGCTGTCGGCCGGACCGGCGCCGTGGGTCTTGCCGAAGGTGTGGCCGCCCGCGATCAGGGCGACGGTCTCCTCGTCGTTCATCGCCATCCGGCGGAAGGTCTCCCGGATGTCGACGGCCGCGGCGATCGGGTCCGGGTTGCCGTTGGGGCCCTGCGGGTTGACGTAGATGAGGCCCATCTGGACCGCGCCGAAAGGGTCCTCCAGGTCGCGGTCGCCGGTGTAGCGCTCGTCGTCGAGCCAGGTGGACTCCGGGCCCCAGTAGACGTCCTCCTCGGGCTCCCAGACGTCCTCGCGACCGCCGCCGAAGCCGAAGGTCGCGAAGCCCATCGACTCCAGGGCGACGTTGCCGGCGAGGATCATGAGGTCGGCCCACGAGATGCTCTGGCCGTACTTCTTCTTGACCGGCCAGAGCAGGCGGCGGGCCTTGTCGAGGTTGGCGTTGTCGGGCCAGCTGTTGAGCGGGGCGAAGCGCTGCTGGCCGGCGCCGGCTCCGCCGCGGCCGTCGCTGATCCGGTAGGTGCCGGCGCTGTGCCAGGCCATCCGGATGATGAACGGGCCGTAGTGGCCGAAGTCCGCCGGCCACCAGTCCTGCGACGTGGTGAGTGCCACTTCGAGGTCCCGCTTCACGGCCGCGAGGTCGAGCGCGTTGAAGGCCTCGGCGTAGTCGAAGTCGGCGCCGAGCGGGTTGGCGACGGCGGGGTTCTTGGCAAGGATCTTCACATTGAGCCGGTCCGGCCACCACTGGCGGTTCCCGCCGCCCTGCGTCGGATGCGGTGCGCGCTCGTGTGCGACCGGGCAGCCGCCTCCTGCGCCCTCCGCCTGCGCGTCTACGACGATGGCGTCATTGTTCTCAGACATGGGAATCCTTCCGGGCCGGGCGGATCACGGTGTTCAGGAACTATGGGCGGTGTCTCGGCCAGGGCTCGGGCCCCGGCGGACGACCTGGGTCTTCGCGTTCTCGGCCGGGGAGCAGCGGCGGTCTCCGCGGTTTCGGCGGGTTCTCCCGGATTCTTTCGGGGCCTTTACCGCACTGGAGCGTTACTGTCCCTGGGCTATCTCCAGAACCGATCCTACGATGGACGGAATCCAAGTCAAGAAGCATGCCGAGCCCCTGTCCCGTCGGAACCCGGGTATCCGCCGCCGGAATCCGGATTCCCCCCGAAATCCGAAGAGGTGGAACGATATGAGCGACCTGCTGGAGCGCTTGCGGGGTCGAGGCTGGCGGATGACCGCGCAGCGGCGTGTCGTGGCGGAGGTCCTGGACGGCGACCACGTGCACCTGACCGCCGACGAGGTGCACGCCCGCGCGGTGCGGCGGCTGCCCGAGATCTCCCGGGCGACCGTCTACAACACGCTGGGCGAGCTGGTCTCCCTCGGCGAGGTCACGGAGGTCGCCACCGACGGCCGCGCCAGGCGCTACGACCCCAACGGGCACGACCCGCACCACCACCTGGTGTGCTCCGGCTGCGGCACCATCCGTGACGTCCGTCCGACCGGCGACCCGCTGGCCTGGCTCCCGGCGGGTGAGCGGTTCGACTTCACGGTCCTCGAAGCCGAGGTCACCTACCGGGGCCTCTGCCCGTCCTGCGCCCCCGCCCCCGGACCGCGCCCGGCGTCGGCCGGGGGTTGAGCGCGGCCCGGGGCGTCGTCACCGTTCGTGGGCTCCGGCCTCCACCGGCGTCAAGGCGTCCTCGCCCGCCCGGACGCCCGCCCAGGCGCACGCCCCGCGTGTCCGTGCGGCGTGCCCGGGTGGTGGGTGCTAGTGCTGTGACGCACCCTCCACCGCAGCCCGGAAGGCAGGTCCCCCCATGGCCAGAATCGCCGTGATCGGCGCCAACGGCACCGTCGGCGCCGCCGTCGTCGCGGAGGCCGTCGCCCGCGGCCACCAGGTGACGGCCGTCGTCCGCGACCCGGCCCGCTACCGGGGCGGGGCGGCCGCCGTCGTGCCGGGTGACGTTCTCGTCGCCGCGGACGTGGCGCGCGTCGCGGCCGGGCAGGACGTGCTGGTGAGCGCCGTCGGCGGCGGTGACGGCCCGGGCCGTCGGGGGCTGATCGGGCCGGCCGCCCGGTCGCTGGTCGAGGGCCTGCGGGCGCTCGGCGACGAGGCGCCCCGGCTGGTGGTGGTCAGCGGCGCGGGCAGCCTGGAGACGGCGCCGGGCGTGCGGGTCTGGGACGCCCCCGGCCTGCCCGAGCCGCTGCTGCAGGTCATGCACGCCCACGGCGCCGCCCTGGAGTACCTGCGCACCGTCGCGGACGTCCGCTGGACGGCGCTCAGCCCGGCCGCCGAGCTCGTGCCGGGCGAGCGCACCGGCCGCTACCGCACGGGGCTGGAACAGGCGCTCACCGACGCGTCCGGCCGGAGCTGGATCTCGGTGCCGGACTACGCCGTCGCCCTGGTCGACGAGATCGAGCAGCCGGAACACATCGGCGAGCGCTTCACCTGTGGCCCCGGTTGAGGCCTGCCTCGGCGGTGTGCGCCGGTGGTCTGCATGGGCGGTGCGTGGGCGGTGTGCGTCAGCCCAGCTGGATCGAGCGCTTCGCCAGCCCCATCCAGAATCCGTCGATCACGCTGCGCTGACTGGCGAGGTCGGCCTCGCCGGCGCCGAGGGTGACGAAGAGCGGGGCGAAGTGCTCGGTGCGCGGGTGGGCGAGCCGTCCGGCAGGGGCTTTCTCCTCGAAGTCGAGCAGTGCGTCGAGGTCCTTCGCCTCCAGGGCGCGCCGGCCCCAGTCGTCGAACTCGGCCATCACCGAGGTGACCCGGCCGTCGGAGCTGAGCGCCCGCAGGTTGTGGGTGAAGAAGCCGCTGCCGACGATCAGCACGCCCTCGTCGCGCAGCGGGGCGAGCCGGCGGCCGATCTCCAGCAGTCGCTGCGGGTCGAGGGTGGGCAGGGAGACCTGGAGGACGGGGACGTCGGCCTCCGGGAACATCTCCACCAGCGGCACGTACGCGCCGTGGTCGAGGCCGCGGTCGGGGATGTCCTGGACCGGGGTGCCGGGGGCGCGGAGCAGCTTGCGCACGCGCTCGGCGAGCTCCGGTGCGCCGGGGGCGGCGTACCGGACCTGGTAGTAGTGCTCGGGGAAGCCCCAGAAGTCGTAGACCAGTGGCACGGTGGTGACGGCGCCGAGGGCGAGCGGGGCCTCCTCCCAGTGCGCGGAGACCATGAGGATCGCCCTGGGGCGCGGCAGGTCGGCCGACCAGGCGGCGAGCTGGCCGGGCCAGACCGGGTCGTCGGCGAGCGGCGGCGCGCCGTGGGAGAGGTAGAGGGCGGGCATGCGCTCGGGGGCGGCGGTGCTCATGGCTGCTCCTCGGCTAGTAGTTCAAATTTAAACCTCGACACTTCGAAGGTACACCTTGGTTCGAATTTGAACAACAGGAGTAGGCTTCCCCCATGTCCTCCACGAACGAACCGCGCTGGCTCGACCAGGACGAAATGGCCGCCTGGCGGGGCTTCGTCGCCGCGAGCAATCTGCTCAACCGCCGGCTGGAGCGCCAGCTCAAGGAGGACTCCGGCCTCTCCCACACCCAGTACGAGATCCTGGTGCACCTCTCCGCCGCCCCGGCCGGCTCGCTGCGGATGACCGAACTGGCGGAGAAGCTGATCACCTCCAAGAGCGGCCTCACCTACCAGGTCACCCAGCTGGAGCGGATGGGGCTGGTCGGCCGCCGCTCCTGCCCGAGCGACGTGCGCGGCGTCTTCGCCGAACTCACCGACGAGGGCCGGGAGATGCTGCGCCAGGCCGCCCCCGGGCACGTTGCCCTCGTCCGCGAGCTGCTGATCGACGTGCTCACCCGCGAGCAGCTCGCCGTCCTCGCCGATGGTCTCGGCGAGGTCAGCGCCCGTCTGAGGCTGGAGGACCAGGCGTAGTCGGCGGGTCGGGCGTAGTCGGGGGGTTGGGCGCAGCCCCCGTGTTCTCCGCCCGCTCCAGCAGCAGCTCACGCTCCCGCGCGTTGCGGGTCAGCGCCGCCGCCCGCTCGAACTCCGCCCGCGCTTCCGCCGCCCGCCCGAGCCGCGCCAGCAGGTCGCCGCGGACGCTCGGCAGCAGGTGGTACTCGCGCAGTGCGGGCTCGGCCGCCAGCGCGTCCACCAACTCCAGTGCGGCCGCCGGGCCGTGGGCCATCGAGACGGCCACCGCCCGGTTCAGCTCGACCACCGGAGACGGCGTCAGCGCCATCAGCCGCCCGTACAGTGCGGCGATCGTCGCCCAGTCGGTCTCCTCGTAGCGCACCGCCTTCGCATGGCAGGCGGCGATCGCGGCCTGCACCGAGTACGGGCCGGTGCCCGCCCGTTGCAGCGCGGCGAACCCGCGCCGGATCAGCAGCCGGTCCCAGCGGGCCCGGTTCTGGTCGGCCAGCAGCACCGGCTGCCCGTCCGGGCCCGTCCGGGTCGCCGTCCGGGACGCCTGGAACTCCAATAGTGCGGCCAGGCCGTGCACTTCGGGCTCCTGCGGGGCGAGCCCGGCCAGCACCCGGGCCAGCCGCAGCGCGTCCTCGCAGAGCGCCGGCCGCAGCAGGTCGTCGCCGGCCGTGGCCGAGTACCCCTCGTTGAAGATCAGATAGATGACCTCCAGCACCGAGGAGAGCCGGGCCGCGCGCTCCTCCCCGTACGGCACCTCGAACGGCACCCGCGCCTGGGCGAGCGTCCGTTTGGCGCGGACGATCCGCTGCGCCACCGTCGGCTCGGGCGCGAGGAACGCACGTGCGATCTCCTGCGTGGTGAGCCCGCCCAGCAGTCGCAGCGTCAGCGCGATCCGGGCCTCCGCCGACAGCACCGGGTGGCAGGCGGTGAAGATCAGCCGCAGCAGGTCGTCGTCGAAGTCGTCCGGCTCGGCCGGCTCCGGCGGCGGCACGTCCTCCAGCGACCGCCCGACCTCGGCGAGCTTGCGCGCGTACGTCTCCTTGCGGCGGACCAGGTCGATCGCGCGGTGCTTGGCGGTCGTCATCAGCCAGGCCCCCGGCCGGTCCGGGACGCCCTGCTCCGGCCACTGCTCCAGCGCGGCCACCAGTGCGTCCTGTGCCAGCTCCTCGGCGATGCCCACGTCCCGCACGATGCGGGTGACACCGGCGATGATCCGCGCGGACTCGATCCTGAACACCGCCTCGACCGCCACGGCCGCGTTGCTCCCGTTCACGGCCACCTATCAGAGCAGCCGCCCGTGGCCGGGGCAAACGCGGACGCGACGGTCAGGCGTCGTACCGGGGACAAGGCCTTGGGATCAGGCCTTGGGATCAGGCCTTGGGATCAGGCCTTGGGATCAGGCCTTGGGATCAGGCCTCCGGCGGGGTGGTGTTCCCGTCGATCTGGCGCAGCTCGGCGCCGACCGTCCAGCTCACCGGGTGGATCTCCAGGAACCGCTTGGTCCACTCCACCGCCTCGGCCTTGTCCTTGCACTGCATGATGGCGTAGCCGCCGACGACCTCCTTGGTCTCGGTGAACGGCCCGTCGGTGAAGCTCAGCTTCCCGCCCTCCCAGGTGATCCGGGTGCCTTCGGCGGTCGGCAGCAGCCCGGCGGTGTCCAGCATCACCCCGGCCTTGGTGATCTCCTCGAACAGCGCCCCCATCCGCTTCTCGAAGTCCGGGCCCGCCGACTGCATGTCC
The DNA here is from genome assembly GCF_055588525.1 of Kitasatospora sp. NPDC041988. NCBI lineage: Bacteria > Bacillati > Actinomycetota > Actinomycetes > Kitasatosporales > Streptomycetaceae > Kitasatospora > Kitasatospora sp. NPDC041988. Next base: position 9,422 of record NZ_JBVJCO010000015.1, on the reverse strand, counting down.
GGGGCGTCCTGCTCGTTGATACGGATCAGTGACATGAAGCGCGGCATGGTGACTCCTCGGTCAGGAGGCGGGGCCTCTCCCCGCCTCTCTCACCCCTGCGTCGAACGGGGAACGGCCGGATCGACAGCCGCCCGGAAATTCTTCCGGGAGATTTCCGGGGCGGCCACCGCAGCCGTTTCCCGGCCGACCGGCGGCGGGTTCGGCGGCCCGGCGCGGAGGCTCACTGCGCCGGAGTGCAGGCTTGGCGGCCGGCGCGAAGGCTCGGTGGCCCGCTGTGCGGATTCAGCGTGTCGGTGCGCAGAGGAGGGCCACGCGGAGGTCGAGGCGGTCCCGGAGGCGGGCGAGGTTGCGGCCGGTGAGGTCCTCGATGCGGCGGATGCGGTAGTGCACGGTGTTGACGTGAATATGAAGGGTCTCGGCGGTCCGGGCCCAGGAGCCGTCGTGGTCGAGGAAGGCCGCGAGGGTGCCGAGCAGGGAGACGCCGTTCTCCTGGTCGTGGGCGGTGAGCGGGGCCAGCAGGCGGGCGTGGAAGGCCGCGGTGACCTCGGGCGGGATGCCGCGCAGCAACCCGGCCAGCGAGTCCAGCTCGGCGGCGGTGCCGATCGCTCCGGACGGGCCGTCCAGCAGGTACCGGGCCTGGACCAGGGCCGCCCGCAGCGGGCCCGCCGCGGCCGGTGCGGCCGGGCCGACGCCGAAGCGCAGGGTGCGCCGCCCGCTGAGGCGGGCCTGGAGCGCGGGCCGGGCGCGGCGCAGCCGGTCGGCGACCTGCGCCGCGGGCGCGGCCACTACGGCGGCGGCCTGCCGGCCGCGGTCGGCCGAAATATTCCTTTCAGGGCCGCATGCGCGAATGTCCTGGTTCCCGCCCCTCACGCGGCGGAGAGCGAGACCTCCGTCGACTTGATCAGCGCGACCACCGGCGTGCCGGCCGTCAGGCCCAGCTCGGCCGCCGCGTCGGCGGTGATCGCGGCGGTCAGCGCGCCGTCCGCCACGTCGACCTTCACCCCGGCCATCGCGGCACCGGTGGCCACCTCGGCGACCGTGCCCGGGATCTGGTTGCGGATGCTCAGCCCGGCGACCGGGCCGGTGGCCAATGAGACCTCGGTGGACTTCACCAGCGCCTGCACCGCGCTGCCCGCGCCGAGGCCGAGGTCCTTCACGGCGTCCACGGTGACCGCCGCGGTGAGCTCCTGTCCGGAGTCGAGCCGGACCTTGACGGTGGCCATGACCTCGCCGGTGGTGACGGCGGTGACGGTGCCGGGGAGCTGGTTGCGAATGCTCAGGCTCATGGGTGGTTCCTCGTACTTTCGATCATGGAGTTGCGGGTTCCCGATCGTGCCGTGATCCACCCTAGTGGCCGGAAAATCCCAGGTCACAAGCTGCGTGGCGGCCTCTCGCAGCTGCCGGGGCCGAGCCTTCGCGGGCCTCGCATCTGCCGTTTTGCCGAGAGTTCATTCCTAGCTGAATTCAGCGCTCGCTGTACTATTGAGCCATGGAACCGACCGCCGAGAGCACCCGCAACCCGCACCTGCCCGCCGAAGCGCAGGAGGCGGCCATGGAACGGGTCGGCAAGGCGCTCGCCGACACCAGCCGGCGCCGCATCCTGCTGGCCCTGCTCGCCGCCCCGCACTACCCGGCCGACCTCGCCGAGGAGCTGGGCCTGACCAGGGCCAACGTCTCCAACCACCTCGCCTGCCTGCGCGACTGCGGCCTCGTGCGGACCGTCCCCGAAGGCCGCCGCACCCGCTACCACCTGGCCGACGACCGCCTCGCCCACGCGCTGCGGGACCTCCTCGCCGCGGTCCTGCCGCTCGCGGTCCCGCCCCTTGAAGTCCTGCCCCGTGAAGAGGAGCACTGACATGGAGCCCGCCACCGTCAGCGGCACCTACCGCCGCCGGATGCTGTTGACCATCGCCGTCACCGGCACCGTCCTCGTCCTCCAGGTGATCGGCGGCCTGCTCTCCGGCAGCCTCGCCCTGCTCGCCGACTCCGGCCACATGCTCACCGACCTCTCCGGCGTCACCCTCGCCCTCCTTGCCGTCCAGGTCGCCCAGCGCTCGCCCACCCTCCGCCGCACCTTCGGTCACTACCGGCTGGAGATCCTCGCCGCCCTCGCCAACGCCCTCCTGCTGATCGGCGTCTTCGTCTGGGTCGCCTACCAGGCCGTCCGACGGTTCGGCCAACCCGTCGAGGTACAGGGCGGGTTGATGCTGACCGTCGCCCTGATCGGCCTCGCCGCCAACCTCGTCGGCGTCGCCCTGCTGCGCGGCGGCAAGGACCACAGCCTCAACCTGCGCGGCGCCTACCTCGAAGTGCTCGGCGACGCGCTCGGTTCGGTCGCCGCCATCGCCGCCGCCGTCGTCATCCAGCTCACCGGCTGGCAGTACGCGGACCCGACCGCCTCACTCCTCATCGGCGTGATGATCCTCCCGCGCGCCTACCTCCTGCTCCGCGACGCCGTGCGGGTCCTGCTGGAGGCCACCCCGGCCGGCCTCGACCTCGCCGACCTCCGTACCCACCTCCTCGCCGAGGAGGGCGTCCACGAGGTCCACGACCTGCACGCCTGGACCATCACCTCCGGCATGCCCGTCCTCACCGCCCACGTGGTCACCGGGGACGCGCCCACCGACCTCCTCACCCGCCTGCGCCGCTGCGTGGCCGATCACTTCGGCATCGCCCACGCCACACTGCAGTTGGAACCGGCCGCCACCCGGCCGTGCGCCCCGCCGGTACATGCCTGAGCGTCGGATGGGGAGGATGAGGCGCATGAGTATCGATCACGCCTTCGGGCAGCGCTTTGCCGAGGAGTGGGTCGCGGTCTGGAACTCCCGCGACCTGGAGGCCGTCCTCGCCCACTACACCGACGATGTCGTCTTCGCCTCGCCCAGGATCGTCGCCCTGTTCGGTGACCCTTCGGGCGAGGTGCGCGGCAAGGAGGCCCTGCGCGCCTACTGGGCGAAGGCGCTGGAGCTCCTCCCGGACCTGCACTTCATGCTGGAGGACGTCCGGGTCTCGGTGGACACCGTTGTCATCAACTACCGCAACGAGCGCGGCGTCGCCGTCTCCGAGGCGCTGACCTTCCGCGACGGCCTGGTCTGCCGGGGTTTCGGGGCGTACGGGGCCGAGGGCTGACGCCCAGGGCGTGTCTGACGATTCCCGCCTGGCGCGCGGAATTGTCGGACACGCCCTACGGTGCGAGCCGGGCGGCGAGCCTCTGTGCTCCCGCCCGGATCCGGGGTTCTCCCAACTCCGGTAGCAGTGCGGCCACATGTTCGGCCGCGAGCGCCGCCAGCAGTGCGTGCGCGTCGTGTTCGGGGTCGGCCGTGCCCGCCCCGGTGAGCAGGATCGACGCGTGCCGGTGCCAGAACCGGTACGCCCCGATGCGGTAGCGGGCGCCGCGGGAGGCCGTCTCCGACATCCGCACCAGGTCCAGGTGCTCCAGTAGGTAGTCCAGGTAGGCGTCCACGAACGCCGCCAGCCGGTCGGCCGGTCGCGCCTGTGGGGAGCCGTCGCCGGGGCCGAGCGGCGCGGGCCCGCGCAGGATCGCCTCCTGGAGTGCCCGCTCGCGCGCGTCCAGCAGGGCGACCCCCAGCCCGGCCTTGTCGCCGAAGCGCCGGAACAGCGTGCCCTTGCCGACGCCGGCCTCCGCCGCCACCTGGTCCATCGAGACCGCCTCCACCCCGTGCTCGGCGAACAGCCGTGCGGCGGCCTCCAGTACGGCGGCCCGGTTCCGGGCGGCGTCGGCCCGTTCGGCGGGCGGTGGGGTGCGCAGCAACTCCAACGGGACGATTGCGGAAGCGGACTGCGGTCCGTTACTGTCGTGAGCCATAACCGGACTATAGTCCGAATCTCTAGGAGGTAGCGGCAATGACTGCACTCATCACCCGGGACGAGCTGGCCGCGGCGATCGAAACGGGCTCCGTGACCGTGATCGACGCCCTCGGCGGCGAGTACTACGCCAAGCAGCACCTGCCCGGCGCCGTCGCGCTCGTCCGGGCCGACGTGGACGAGCTGGCGCCCACCCTGCTCCCCGACCGCGACGCCGCGATCGTCACCTACTGCTCCAACCCGGGCTGCGCCAACAGTGGCCAGGTCGCCGACCGTCTCACCGCCCTCGGCTACACCGACGTCCGCAAGTACCGCGAGGGCATCGAGGACTGGACCGACGCCGGCCTGCCCACCGAGTCCGCCTGACCAGGCCCCCGGCGGAGGAGGGGTGACGCGGGGGCGCCCCTCCCTCGCCGGGGCCGAACGTGCTGCACATGACGGTTGGTCAGGATGCCTGGCCGAGGGTGCTGGCATTGGCGCCGGGCGCATGGCACTCTCTCAGAACCCGACAAACCGCCCATATCGGCTCAATGCTGACCTTTCAGTGCGAACCGAAGGAGTGTCATGTCCAGCAGCTCCAGCCCGGCCAGACCGACCCCGGCAAGCCACGCAGCCACGCCCGGGCCCCACGCACCCGCCCCGACCCGCACGCGGCTCCTCCGCTTCCTGGCCGCGCTCGCTGTCACCGTCTCCTCGCTGGCCGCCTCCGCCTCCGGCCCCGCCTACGCCGCCGGGCTCGCACCCCAGGCCGGCCCCGGCCGCGCGCGGTCACCGATCCTCCACCCCGAGCGCGACTTCGCGGGATCCACCGTCGGCGCACACGAGGGCAGATGGGGCCGCCCCGACCTCCGGCCGTTGACGGCCGCCGTGCAGACCCCGGGTCTGGACGTCTCCAGCCGGCAGGGCAACTTCGACTGGTCCCAGGTCGCCGCCAACGGGGCCCGGTTCGCCTATGTGAAGGCCACCGAAGGCACGACGTACACCAACCCCAACTTCAAGCAGCAGTACGGCGACTCCTACAACGAAGGGCTGATCCGGGGCGCGTACCACTTCGCCCTGCCGGACCATTCCTCCGGTGAGGCGCAGGCCAACTGGTTCGTCGACCACGGCGGCGCCTGGTCCGGCGACGGCAGCACGCTCCCGCCCGCGCTCGACATCGAGTACAACCCGTACGGGGCGACCTGCTACGGACTCGGCCAGGGCGACATGGTCGACTGGATCCGCTCGTTCAGCGACACCGTACGCGACCGCACCGGGCGGTACCCGACGATCTACACCACCACCAACTGGTGGACTCAGTGCACCGGCAACGACGGCAGCTTCGGCGCCACCAACCCGCTCTGGATCGCCCGCTACGCCTCCACCGTCGGGACACTGCCCAACGGGTGGCTCTACCAGACGTTCTGGCAGTACGCCAACTCCGGTACGTTCCCCGGCGACCAGGACTCCTTCAACGGCACCTACGAGCGTCTCCAAGCCATCGCCAACGGCTGACGCCGCCTCCACGGCGGCGCGGGCCCGGACGCGACCTCCTCGGAGTTCGGCGAGCGGGGCTTCCTGCCGGTCGGCGGCCGGTCACCCGCGTGGGTCAGCCGGTCAGGGCGCGGGTGACGGACCCGGCAAGTCGGCCCGGTAGGCCGGGTGGCTGCGACGCCGGTCGGTCACGAGATCAAGAGCTTCTCCAGCGCGGCCTGGTTGCCAAAGGGGAAAAAACCGGCGCCCCCGGCCTCCCCAATGGCCCCCCCGGGTGGGGGGGGGGTGTCCGTGGTTAAGAACCTCCATTTGAGGGGGGGGTTCCCCCCCCCCCCCCCCCCCCCCCCCCCCCCCCCCCCCCCCCCCCCCCCCCCCCCCCCCCCCCCCCCCCCCCCCCCCCCCCCGCCGCCCTGGGCATCCCGAGTGCATCCCGTGGCTGGGAGGCGAGTGTCAGTGGTCAGGACTCGCAGTTGACGGGGGCGTTCCCGCCACTCACGCGACAGGCGTCGAACTGAGTGCCGCCGTTCACGACGCCGTTGTTGAAGCCGGTCTGCAGATAGTCGTTTCCCGCCCCGCCGGCGACGGCGCCCGTGGAGGCCACGGTGCCGTTCACCACGACGAAGTCGGAGCCGTCGCCCCCGGCGATCGTGCCGGTGATGCCGGCGGTGGAGATGTAGTCGCTGCCCGTGCCGCCGTCGATGGTCCCTGCCATGGGGCCGGTGACCACGATGTTGTCGTTGCCGCCGAGGCCGTTGACCTGGTCGCCGACGCCGACGAAGTTGCAGCGGATGAAGTCGCTTCCGGGCGTGCCCGAGATGACCGGCCCTGAGGCGGGGACGCCATTGACCGTGCACGAGCTCGCCGCGTGGGCGGGTGTCACGGAGAGCGCGAGCGGGGCAAGGGTGATGGAGGCGGCGCAGAGCGCGCGCACGCTTTGTCTGATCACGAGATGAGTTACACACGGCTACCGGGGTTTCGCAATTCGTCACCATCGGATGCCTGTGAGGATCGGCGCCCTGAGTTCGCTCGGCCGGACCATCGACCCGGCCCTGTCCTCGTATGGCTACCGCGAGGTGGCGTGTAGCGCCGAGTAACTACCTGGGGCTGCGGTCGCGCTGTCGGAGGACGGCGAAGTCGGCGGGGGTTGGAGTTCGGAGCGCGTGCCGGACTCGCCTCCGGCCAGGTTCGCGTGCTGCCATTACTGCTGGTCGAGGGCGACGGCGACCTTGTGATCTGTCAGGGCTCGAGGTCGACCGCTCCTTTGCCGCTCGCGATGTCCAGCGGCACCGAGACGTGGTCGTGCGTGATCAACCACGAGTCGTCGATCTTCCGGAAGCAGTACGTGACCCTGACCCACATACCGCCCATCGCCGTCCCGTCCTTCAGCGTGCCGCTGAGACGAGCAAAGGCGTGCCCGAAGGCCACGTCATCGCCCACGGTGGGGGTCAGCTCGCGAACCTCGTAGGTCACGCTCTCGAAGAACGCGAACACGGGCGCCCAGTTCTTGAGTTTCGCCTCCACCCCCACACTCTGGAGCGGCGGCTCGATGTCGAAGGACACGATGTCCGTTGCGTACAGCCTCTTCAGGCCCTCGGGATCCTTGGCCTGGAGCCTCTCGGCGATCATGCCGACTTGCCGGCGAATCTCGGCTTCGTCTGTCTCACTTTGCGTAGGCATCGCGACCCCACCTTCCCTTTCGTGGAGGAACCCTGGCATCTCACACGCTCCGCTCTGCGGATCACGCTTCACCTATCAGCGCAGAATTTCGGCCCGCACCCTCTCGTTCGGTGTTGCGATGTCCCAGTAGCGAACGATGCCCCGCGCATTACCGAAGTCGCCGGTACCGCCGGTGATGGCCATGTCGAGCGAGCTCGTTCCGCTCACCCAGAGCGACTGCATCGTCAGAGAGCCACGCTTGATTTCCATCGTGATCAGGCACTGTGTCGTGAGTTCTTCGCCATTGATGTGGATGACCTGGCACGACCCACCACCGCGTCCGACACTGCGGCCGTCCCTTATCGCGGTGCCGGAGTAGACGTACGCATCGCCCAGGCTCGGCCCTTTCGGGTCGAGATCGGTATACGCGTACTGATCGTTCTGAACCTCGAGTTCGAGGACCTCGACTTGCCGCCCTTCCGGGGTATCGGCGTCTGCGCTGTTCACGGCAGAGACGCCGACCAAGGCGGTGGCCAGCGAAATGGCGAAGAATTTCGTGAGCGATACCCGTGCGTTGTTGTTCCTGCGCTCCCTCTCGTGCACGCCGACGGATCCCAGCCTTCTCGTGGCCATGATGGAACCTCCTCATTCGCTCAAGCAGTTTCTGCCCCTGGCGGGCGTTGCCGGTCAGGCGGGCGCCGGAGGGTCGACCTCGCCGCCCCTGGAGCGCCCGGTGGGTATGCCGACGAGCTGAGCGCCGACAGCCGCCCGCTCCAGACGCTGCGCAGGCGCCGGGTCGGTGAACAGCGTTGCCGCCATTGAGGTCGTCATGATGAACTCCCTGCTCGCTGGGTGGTGTGTTCGTCTCAGCGGTTCGACAACACAGCCCCGCGGAATGTGAGGGGGGGACAACACCTCCCCCCCCCCCTGGCGTTTTTTTTCTACCCCACCAGCACGACGAACAGAAAAAAAAGATCTCGAACCACCAA